>DEIQ01000050.1:25412-46008 GCA_002352565.1 Proteobacteria bacterium UBA2770
CCTGCTAACCCGTGCAATTTATCCCGAGAAGCTGAACCTGATGAACCACAGCTGAGCTTCGTCCAGACTTGTTCAGAGCTTCCATAACGCCGGGAGAGATGCTCCCCGATGCGGTTTCAGTTGTAAATCTCCGTAACGCCTTGAGGCAGCTAGAAAAGGTCAGGTCTTGTAACAGTTGAGAACCACTAAAATACATGAACGCAAGACCTTCGGCGGCTCTGATTATGATGTCGGCAACTCAGTCCAGCAGAGCCCAGATGGTGAATATATCATAACAGGTTGCTGGTGAGGGTGATGTATTGCTGATCAAGGTGGTGCCAGAACAAAATATGCAGCGCTTGGGTCTGGATTTGGATTAGTCGCTAAGCCAGGCTATCGTTTTTCCACGACTCGCCCCGTTAGAATTAAATTTCAAGGCTTGGTATCACCTCATTTCCCGAGGTGATAGCGGGCGGGGTTGTGTATGCGGGTGAGTGTGTATTGAACCTGGATCTGAGTCCTTAATTAATTCCTTGGCTCATCAATTAAAACGCTATGCGCGTAATCCAGCAGGGAAGGCTCAATCGCTGCATAAGCATAGTCAACTACGGATTGCAGCCCTATGGCTTCGAGCTTTTCTCTGGGCCCATCACCTATCATGGCGCAAAACACCGCATCACAGTCTCCAATGGTGACCAGAATTTTTTGCATGGCGCTTTGACTGCCATGATGACCGTGGCAATAATGCTCGACAACGCGTTTCTCCAGAAGGGTGCAATGCGGGAGCGTCGCCGTATAAATCCAGAATTCCCTGGCGTGACCAAAATGTTGATTGATAGCAATGCCATCGTTGCTGGCTACTGCAAGCCTGACAGACTGCTTCATCGGATCACCATTATTTGATCCGATCAAGCGTTATTTCATGCGCCAGGCAACTCACTGGTGGACCGAGATCGCCTTGCTCGTTTTTGAAGCTGACCAGATAAACCTCCTGCTCTGGATCATCTTCGAGATGCCCGGTATTGAGCAACATGCCCATCGCGCCAGGTTGAGCAAAGATTTCATTTTCAGCCGTATTTGGTACCGATCCATCGTTGGCGATGGTCGTGGCGGCATAAACCGCATCGCCCTTTTGTAAATGCCTGAAATCCATAGAATATCCCACATGTGATATAACGTCGCAACTTCAGCTAACTGGAGCCTGCCTGTGATCAGACAGTTTGCGAACCAAAAGCATGGCATAATGGGATGCAAAAACTTTACCAGCATTGCTGCAAGCCTCCATGGAATTCCCTCGAACCTGAATCAGGCATGAAAAAAGCGCATCACTATAGGTCAGGCAACGAGACTTTCAAAGATACACGACAAAACAAAATACATCTCCCTTGTCTTGTTGCCGACATCACTCCGCTCGTATGTCAGGGAAGCTCCGATCCATCTATGAACTCGAGAATAAACGGGGCCAGGTCTTGCAATAGCGCATATTACCCTGTTCACAGTTGAGAATGACTAAAATGCATGAATACAAGACTTGACCCCAATCCCACTTGCATGCCCGGAAGAAGGATATCGATCCTCAGGCAGATTGTTCATGTCAGAATTGTTAAAATAGACTATTCTGATCTTTACGCTTGCCTGGCAGAAAAAACCAATACAGGAAACCATTAAATTCATGGCCGTTTATACCAGCATCAGCCGGAAAGAACTGGAAGAATTTTTACGTCGCTATCCAGTTAAAAACCTTGTTGATTATCATGGAATCAGCAGCGGTGTTGAAAATACCAATTATTTTGTTACCACAGAAGACGGCCAATGGGTTCTCACCTTATTTGAAACCGTTGAACCGGAAGCCCTGCCCTTTTGTTTAGCCCTTACAGACTTTCTGGCAAGCCAGGGGCTGCCGAGCGCCGCGCCTCTGCGTGGTTATGACGGAAATTTTATCCATTCCCTGCGCCAACGCCAGGCGGCGCTGGTTCATCGCCTTCAGGGACAAAGCCTTGAACGTCCAGATGCCGGACAATGCGCTGCCATCGGCTTGATGCTGGCCCGGCTCCATATCGCTGGGCAGGGCTTTAACATGTATCGGAAAAATTCCAGAGGGCCGCACTGGTGGGCATGTGCTGTCGAGAAGCTTCGTCCGCACTTGTCAGCCCGGGATAAACAGATCATCGAAGATGAGATGCGGATTCAGAAACAGATATCCCATGCCGGATTGCCCCGGGGCGTGATTCATGGTGATTTGTTTGTGGATAATGCCCTGTTTAAAGGCGGCATGATTTCCGGAATTATTGATTTTTATTTTGCCTGCCATGATGTGCTGATCTTTGATGTCGCGGTAACGGTCAATGACTGGTGCCGATCCGGGGACGGAAGTATCAACGAGAGCCGATTTCACTCCCTGAGCCAGGCATATAACAGTGTGCGCCCCATCAACGATCAGGAACAGCGCGCCTGGAATCTGCTCCTGCGGGCGGCGGCATTGCGATTCTGGTTATCCCGCCTGCTGGATATTTTTTTTCCCCGCCCCGGCGCCCTGACCCAGCAGCATGACCCGAATGAATTTTTACGTCTTTTGCTCTGGCACCGGGATCATCAGCTCAATCTGCCTTCCCCTGCCTTCTCAGACCCGATCAACACGAGCAAAAGCCAGGCATAATCACGCGCAATGTTTGGCTAAACGGTTGCCTTGAATGCAATCGGTTCAATGATCGTTGATATTCATCTTAAAACGCGCGCCAGAAAAGCCTGGGTGCGCTGGTGTTGCGGAGCAGTGAATAACTGGATCGGGGGCGCCTCTTCGATTATCTCCCCGTGATCGAGGAATAGGACTCGATCTGCCGCCTCGCGCGCGAAAACCATTTCATGACTGACCACGATCATGGTCATGCCACCTTGCGCCAGATCCTGCATCACATTCAACACCTCTCCCACCATTTCCGGATCAAGCGCTGAGGTTGGCTCATCGAACAACAACATATCTGGTTCCATCGCCAAAGCGCGGGCAATCGCTACCCTCTGCTGTTGCCCACCAGATAGTTCGGCCGGGTATTTTTGCGCATGCAATTCCAGTCCTACCCGTTTCAGAAGCACCATAGCCATGACTTCAGCTTTTTCCTTATCGTGGCCCAGCACTTTGCGGGGCGCCAGAGTGATATTATGGATCACCTTGAGATGGGGGAAAAGATTATAGTGTTGAAAAACCATGCCCACATGCTGGCGAATCTTTTGCGCCTGCTGTTCGAAACGGACGCGCCTGTGCCGTGGTTTAAGTTCAATCCCGTCTACTACCACCGAGCCGCTCTGAAAAGGCTCCAGCCCGTTGATGCACCGAATCAAGGTGGATTTTCCAGATCCGCTAGGCCCGATGATGACGATGATTTCCCCTTTCCGAACCCTGGTATCAATGCCGCGCAATATCTCCACCGAACCAAATGATTTGCGCAGCCCGTTTACTTCCAGTGCATAATCCGGAAGTTCGGCTTGCCCCACATGCGGTTTGCTATTCACCGATTCATCCTCTCCCTGGAAAAGCGAGCTTGCGTTCCAAAAGACGCACCATCAAGGATAAAATCAGCGTAATCGCCAGATACAGCAGTGCTGCCAGAGCATATACTTCAAAAGCCTGGTACGTTGCATTGCTGTAGATCTGTGCCTGTCTGAGCAATTCGCCGACCCCAATCACGGAAAAAAGGGACGTGTCCTTGATGCTGACGATTGCTTGATTACCCAGAGGCGGTATCATGCGCCGAAATGCCTGTGGCCAAATCACAAAGGTATAAACTTTTTGCCGGGTCAATCCCAATGCCAGACCGGCTTCTTTTTGCCCGGAATCGATAGAAATGATTGCGCCACGCACCACTTCAGACATGTATGCGCCCGAGTTGAGTCCAATGCAGATAACGGCTGCTACCAATGCATTGATGGGGCCGATGAAAGTGGGAAGTCCGTAATAAATGAATAACACTTGAACCAGTACCGGTGTTCCGCGGAACAACTCAACGTAGATCAGCGCCGGATAACGCAGGTATGGAGTCGACAGGCTGGCCAGTCCGCATACGACCCCGATACCATAACCCAGAATCAGACCAACCACCGATATACCGATGGTATAAGGCAAACCTGTGAGCAAAAAAGGCAGGGCATCTCCCAGAGTACCAATCCATTCACTTCCGATCATGGAAAAACAGACCTGAAGGTCGGTTGCTTCGCGTCTTCAACAAGCATGGCTTGTAAAAAGTTCCGAATGCAGCCATAACTGAATATTCCAACTAAGGCGCCACTGATCCATTCATGAACTTGTATTTTGCGTCCCTTATGCCCACTTCTTCGTTGCTTATCTTCGCCATAGCTCTGCTGTTACGCGCGATTGTCGTCTCGAATCTGAACATAAGGAACCACCATTTACTTCGTCCAGAATTAATCAGTGACTCTCTCATAGCGTTTGCGAACAGGTCGCCATCCAGCATGAGCCTCCCTGTCATCCGCGCAAAACGCCTTTAATGCTGACCATCAAACCACTTACTCCTGATGCGGTCGTAGGTTCCATCCTTTTTCATACTGTCGAGCGCTTCATTGACAGCATCGACCCACGGAGAATTTTTTGGAAAGGCTATGCCATACTGTTCGCCTCTATAAACCGGACCCATCACTTTGACCTTGCCATGGCTCCGCTGGAGCGCAAAATATTCCAGCGTCGGGCGATCAAGAAAGGCTGCATCAATCGTTCGGCTCATCAAAGCCATGAACATCTGCGATTGATCCGGATATGGGATAATGTTGCGGGCATTTTTCATCCTGGAGCGCAGAAAATCATAACTGGTGGTTCCAAGTTGCGTCCCTACCTTTTTTCCTTCCAGATCTTCGATCCGTGTGATCCCTTTCTGGCTCGAGTGTACCATGATACTCAACTCGGCAGTATAATAGGGTTCAGAGAAATCCACTACCTTCGACCGGGCAGGCGTTATGCTGACGCCGGAAATTGCAATGTCGATGGCTCCGGCCTGCAAAGCCGGAATGATGCCGCTGAAATCAAGATTCTTGATGCGATAGTCAAAAGCAGCGTAGCGTGCGACCTCATGCAACAGGTCGATATCAAATCCGACAATCTTTGTGGTGCGGATATCCATAAACTCGAATGGAACAAAACCCGGATTGGTTCCAACAACCAGTTCCCTGGCTGGAACCACATCAAGAGGAAGAATTGCCATTATCATCGTGATCCACACACGGATGAACCGGATTCTTCCCGGTAACCAGGTTTTGGGGGGGCGTTCGTTCATACTGTTTCATAGCTCTTGGCTGACGGCAAATACAGATCCAGGATCAATACTACAGCAATCATTATGCCAGAACTCATTTTAATTGGGCAATGTGCATGCGCATGCAAACTGTTCTGCTTCTAGCAGGTTGTTGCTTTTCTACTGACTCGGCCATCTACAGCGTTAAAATCAAGCTCAAAGTGATCATTTACAGGTGTAAACTCCGTTTTCGCTCGATTTTGCCTTGTATCTGGCTCGACTCAGCGAATTTCAACAGCCTGCCAGGTATATCATTCACAAGTTATGGTCCTTGATCAAAAAGCCAGTGTAGATCTATCCATACTCGTCGGAAAAAATCGCTTCGACCCTACTCATTTAACCCGCCTGTCGTACAGAAGCAAGCGTAATTTTCCCGAATTGTCCTGATTTGGACTGATACATGCAGTAGTCAGCATGGCGCATCAATGCGTCTTCCGTTGTACCATGATCGGGGAAAATGCTGATGCCGATACTACCAGCCGGGTAGATGGTCATCCCTTCCCATTCTACCGGCAGAGTCAACTCAAACAGGATCTTCTCGGCAATTTTCTCAACCATAGTCAGATTATCATCACCCAGTTCTTCCACGATCGCCACGAATTCATCTCCGCCAAGGCGGGAGACGCTATCGGTTTTTCTCACTGCATTTTTCATGCGTTGCGCGATCACCCGAAGCAGCATATCGCCAACATGATGACCCATGGAATCATTAATCTGTTTGAAACGATCAAGGTCGCAAAAAAGGAGCGCCATTTTGTTGCCGGAATGCTCAGCCCGGAGAATGGCCTGGCGCAAACGCTCATGAAAACAGGAACGATTGGGAATACCGGTAAGATTATCGTAATGCGCCAGATACTCAAGCTTGCGTTGCACTTCGATACGATTGGTCATGTCCCGGATGACACAACGATAACCTGTAATGTGTTTGCCACTATCACGGATCACCCGGATCACGATCTCGCCCACAAAACTGATGCCATCGAACCGCCGCATATTTACCGAACCGGGATACAGTATTTCTTGATGCGTATGCTGTTCGGGCTGAAAAAAAATAGTTTTTTGCTCCAAAGGGTCAATGAAATCCAGCAAACACAGAGAGGTAGTATTCTCCGGGTTGATGCCAAGCATTTGGCTGGCGGACTGATTGAGATAAGTGATGGTATAGCGCGCGTCAAGTTCGCACACCATATCTGGAAGAAGATTGGTAATATCCTGGAATCGCCGCTCGCTGCCATGGTGCAATTCAATGTGCTTGATCGTTATATAAACCAGCCCCCCCACCACCAGGGAAAAAGCTGTCATCAATATGATCTCAATCCAGACCCGGAAACCCGCTTCACTGTAAGCCTTTCCATGTCTGGTGATATAGACTCTTAATGGGCGATTGAATGGCGAAACCACTGCATCAGTCATGTGTTGCGCCGACCGGGATCCTTGCCGATTTCCTATGGTATCGAAAAAAATGGATTGGCTCCCTTCGTCCACCACCCGAAGCATGTAGTTGTCAGAAAATCCTGGGGGCAGTAAGCCACTTACCAACAAATCCAGGCGTAAAACGGGATTGAGATATCCGTCGAGGTGGTCATCATGGTAAAGAGGTATATATATCGCCAACGAAGGGAATTCCTGCGCAGAGGAGAATGGGGGTGAAAACATGACCCGATCTTCGAGATAGGCCTGGAGCATCAGTTCATGGCTTAGAAAGGTCTCAAGTTCGATTTTGGTTTCCTCGGGAAGGATCCAGGTCAGCCGGAAATCGGGGGCGATCAAACCAATAATCGCAAAAGCGTCAAAATGGCGTTGAATAAGCGAGATCGACTCACGCAAAGCCTTTTCTGAATTCTCATGATCCAAGGCCCAAGCACTTGCCAGAACCTGCATAAGGTCGACATAACCTTCAAGCCGAGCGGCGATACTCTGGGCCATATGCTCCGCCTGAATCGACAATTCTACGCGTTGCTTTTCTGCCAGGATTCTGTGTCTCCAGCCCAAAAAAGTAACTGCCAACACAAAAATGATGCCGCCGATTATGACGGATAGAAACAAAGCACGCTTCCCCCCGACTCTTTGCAGGGCTGAAATAAAAAAACTTCTGAGTCGTGGGCGAACTACGATCATATGCTACCAAGCCTGGGCGAATACATTCAGGGAACCTCTGAACAAGTCTGGACGAAGCTCAGGTGCGATTGATTCGAAGCGTAAATTGCGCGGTATAACGCCTACCTAAGCCGCCCTGCGGAACAGGGCGATAATTCCAAGGCTGTGATGATGCTTAAAAAGCCCATGACCTTGAATTACGCACCGACCCGCAGGGTCGGTTTGAGGTACTTATTATGCCTTTGTTTATGCAAAGAAAGTATGTCCATGCAATTAGTATTGCTTGTAAAGGTGCGCGAATGAACAAATATGCCGCACCCCACTGGTGCCCTCCAAGGCCAACACTATTTAATGCTGAATATATGTTCGGCGGAAAGAAAAGCACAAAAATTACGATAGCGACCCAAGCCGCTTTTAATCTAAAATGTCGAAAAAACAGGGCAATCCCAACTAAAAATTCTAAAACTCCTGTTGCATAAATCATCTCTGTACGGAATGGTATAACAGAAGGCAACATCTCAACCATTCCTGCTGTTTTTACAAAATGACCAATACTAAAAAAGATAAATGCAATGGCTAATCCCCAGCAGGAATATTTATGAATGCTTAATTCAGTACCTTTTGCTTTAGATACTAAAAATGCAAGAAGCAACGGAGACGACAAAAGAACTAATATTATTGCTGGCGCCGTCATATGTTTCTCACTAGAGCATAACAGGGCTATTGCGAAGATTTGCCACAATGAAGCTGGGCATAAGGGATGCAAGAATCGAGTTCATGACTTGCTCAGAGCTTCCTTAGCCGAAACATTCAAGTCCAAACATTTTACAGGCCACTTTTAATATATAGTATGATGCATTGGATTCTGCAAGTGGTTCACTTGAAAATAAATCATAATACGTCTCATTATTATACATGTGGCATACTTTTTCAATATGCCAGGGCAAATCTTCCAGAACGGCCCATTCCGAGTGGCATCAACCTATAGCCAATTGGTTTATTCCAATCGGAGCCATCTATTCGTCACTCAGATACCGTGGAAGTTTCATGTGGTACACGGCTTAATTTTGAGTCTCAGTTGGAATATCTGACAATTTCTTTTGTTAGGGCCTGTTCACAACGCGAAAACGGGGTCAAGTCCTGCATTCATGCATTTTAGTTGTTAGAGTGTGTTTATGGCTAGACCAATAAGAATTGAATACGCTGGTGCGCTTTATCACGTGACTTCTCACGGTAATCGACATGAAGATATTTTTGTTGATGATGAAGATCGCTTGATTTGGCTGGATGTTTTTTCTCAGGTTTGTTCTCGGTTTAAGCTTTTTCTGGTTTGTCGGTGGTGTTATGGCGTCGGGCAACCTGCCATTTGAAGTTACAGAAATATGCTCGCTAGAATTTGTAATTTCCAAGTATTTCAAAAGGTTAGCTCTAAAGTCGCAAAGTCGCTTATATTGATAGTGCGCATAATGCGCGTCAAATAATCATGATACAAAGTCATGGTACAAGTATATGGTCTAAAGCATAAGTAAGGCAAAGCAGTCTGCATGAGAATGTTCTCAACGATGGAATGAGTGCGGTTTAACAGGTTTGCGTGGCGGATATCCAGGACGCCCAGGGCGTCTGGGACGGTCTGGGTGATGATATTTCCTGACGCCGGGGGAATAATAGGGCGAATTCAGGCGTGAATGCTCGTTTCTGTAGTAGGTTTTGGAGCGAAAACCGCCGGGCAAAGGTTGCAAGCCCTTGGGCGGCGCGGGTACATAATAATTCCAATGATGGAAAATGCCGGGTATGGGTGATCGATAGGGGTGGTGATGATGTCTGCGACCATGATATCGGGAATGAGAATGATCGCTTATGAGTTGATTGGTCCGATAAATAATCACCGGCTCAATCCGTGGAATGCTGCTGCCGTACCCATAATAGTAACGGTTCCCCCAGTAAGCATCATAGCCACCATAGCGGTCTGGCTCTCGGTACTCCCGGTAATAAGACGGATAGGTACAATCGAAGCAAGGAGCTCCGCCGCTGCTGCGCGCGAGATCATCATCAAGCAGAAGATAAGCATCGGATGGAATGATATCCTCGCCCCCGAAGCTGCTTGAGCCTTGCTGTTCATACGCCGAGGATAATTCAGCGGATCCGGCCTTTTCCTGTGGCTCGGCATTGAGGTGTGAGCCCAGGTGAATGTATCCGCATCCCGTGATTATCAACGACCAACCCATCAGGGAGATCAAGAGAGTTGTGTTGACAAGCCTGCGCTTTAACATCGTATTTGTACCGCCGATGATGGTTCCGGTCAATGATGGCTCCGATAAGAACAGTTCATAGTTCATTAGAGCCATGATTCGATGATTCGGTTCCGATGAGATAGAGCATCAGGAAATGGAAAACCCGAATACCGGGTGAATTTCCAAAAGGCTCAATGGATCAGTACTTGAGAAGATAGCGCAGTGAAATTCACGCTTACCGTGGGCATTCACTGCAAGCGGGTTGACAATCTCCGCAATAGCCCCGCTAACCCGTGCGATTTGCGTCTCGAATCTGAACATAAGGAATCGCGCCTGAGCTTCGCCCAGACTTGATCCGAGCGTCCCTAACGCAAGGTAACCAGTTCTTCGGCGCCACTGGGATGAATAGCAATCGTCCGGTCCAGATCCTTTTTTCTCCCTCCCATTCTCAATACTACGGCAAAACCTTGCAGCATTTCGTCTGCGCCTTCACCAAACAGATGAATCCCGCGCAATGTTTCTTCGGCGCCACTGACAATCACTTTAAAATGGCTTTTGACCTTGCGCTGGGTTATGGCGTGGGATAAAGGGTTAAAAGAGGATTGATAGACTTTGACCTGATCGCCGAAGGCTTCCCTTGCCTGTGGCTCGCTCATCCCCACGGTTCCGATGGGAGGATGGGAAAAAACAACCGATGGTATGTTTTCCTCGTCAATGTGCGCATGAGGTTCGTTTCCGAACAGACGATCCATAAGTTTGCGTGCCGCGGCGATAGCTACCGGAGTCAAAGCTGGCGCGGATGTCGCATCGCCCAAGGCGTAAACGCCATCGGCGCTGGTGTTTTGATAGAGATCGGTGACAATAAAACCCCGAGCATCGGTCTCAACCCCGGCGCATGGCAAATCAAGTTCCTCGGTGTGCGGACTGCGCCCAGTTGCCCAGATCACAGTATCAAAGCTATCATGGCTCTGAGCATGATCGGTAATGACGTTGAGACGCCCATCGGCACTGCTTTCCAAAGCTTCGATATTGTTCGAATGAACCCAGTTGAGGCCATCCTGTTGCATCTGTTCGATCAGCGCGCTTCCCAGCATGGGGTCAAACTGGCGCAATACCGCGTTATACCGGGTAAACAGGGTAACTGAGCTGCCAAGAGCCAGCAAGACGCCGGCCAGTTCTACTGCGATATAACCGGCGCCGATGACCGCCACGCTTTGCGGCATGCGATACAAGGAAAAAAAACCATCCGACGTGATGCCCATGGCTGCGCCGGGAACTTTGGGCACATCGGGTTTTCCTCCACTGGCAATGAGAATATGGGGGGCGTGCAAGCAGCGGTTTTCTACCACCACATGATGAGGACTCTCCATGCGGGCACTGCCTTTGAGCAGTGTTATTTGACGATGATCCAGTTGTTGCTGGTAAATGTCGTTAAGTCTGCGCAGATAAGCTTCCCGTTTCTGGACTATAACCACCCAGTCCAGATCGACATCGGGCTGGGCGAAACCGTAATCCAGTGCATCATGGCGCAATATGTGCGCAATACTCGCGGCATGCCACATGATTTTCTTGGGTACACATCCCACGTTGACGCAGGTTCCTCCAAGGCGGGATCGTTCGATCAGCGCGCAGCGCGCCCCATGATCCGCTGCCTGCTTGGCAGCGGCGACCCCGCCACTGCCGCCTCCGATAACAATCAAATCGAAGTTTTCTGTTGCTCTGTTTGCTATCATTTTTTTCTACTCAAGTCCGGCGATTTACTTTATCCGCGCGCGCCTGATCCAGGGGACGGATAAGGATATGATCGATATTGACATGCGGTGGGCGGCTGACTGCCCATACGATAGCCTCGGCCACATCCTCAGCGCTCAAGGGCTTCATGCCAGCATAGACTTGACTGGCGCGCCGGGCATCGCCACTGAAACGAACCATGCTGAATTCGGTTTCAACCAGTCCGGGGTCAATTTCGGTTACCCGCAGGGTTTGCCCGAGCCATTCCAGGCGTAGCGTTTCTGTAACGGCGCGTACTCCGTGCTTGCAGGCGCTATAGCCTGCCCCGCCGATATAGGTTTCGATGGCGGCGATGCTGCCGATATTCACGACGTGTCCGACAGGCTCGGCATGCAGCAAATGGGGATGGAACGTGCGCGTTACGCGCGCCAGTCCCAGCACATTGGTTTCATACATGGCGCGCCAGTTTGTTTCGGAGAATTCCGCGATCGGCTCAAGTCCGAAGGCGCCGCCGGCATTGTTGACCAGCACATGTACGCTCTTCGGAACCGATGCGGCGAAAGCGTTCACGGATTCGGGATCGGTGACATCCAGCGCAAGAGCATGTGCGCCAATTTCCTGGGCCAGGTCATTGAGCTTGTCCAGACGGCGTGCGCCCATGTAGACATCATAACCCGCCGCTACGAGCTGGCGGGACGCAGCCGCGCCGATCCCGGAAGAAGCGCCGGTTACGATAGCCGTTTTTGAAGTTTGATTATTCATACCAGGTTCATCGTTCATGGTTGGGTGACGCCGGGATAAGGGGGAGGTTGAAGTTCCTTATGCCGGCTGTGATGGAGTTTCAATACAAGCTCAATGGCTTTGTTCAACTGAATATCCTCGCCTTTGGCCAGCAGATCCGGGCGTTGCGGCACGGGATAATCAGGATCGACGCCGTATCCTTCAGCTATCCAGTTTGGCTGCGGCTCCGGGGCCCAAAGCCCGAATTCCGGCGCAGTGACTATGCCGCCATCGATCAGCGGAACTCGGGGTATGTTGAAACCCACCAGTCCACCCCAGGTGCGTGATCCGACCAGAGGTCCGATGTCTTGCTGTTTGAACAGCCACGGGAACAGATCGCCCCCGGAACCCGCACTTTCGTTAATCAGCATGACTTTTGGTCCGTTTACGCCCAGAAGCGGAAAAGCAACGTTCTTGCCTTCGCGCGGCGCGACATAGGCGAAAGTGCTACGCGCGAGTTTTTCAGTATAGAATGATGGAATCGCTCCACCCCGGTTAAAACGTTCATCAACAATCAGACCTTCCTTGTGGCGTTGTGCCGCCAGTTGCTGATCGAACATGATCATGCCCATGGTGGAGGTATCCGGCACATGCATGTAGCCGATGCGCCCATCGGTTGCTGTGTCTACCAGAGCCTGATTGCGCTCGACCCAGGCCAGGTATCTCAAGGCGGATTCATCATTAATGGCGCGAACCTGAATACGCCGGGAGCCGGTCATTTCGGGCTTGTCGTGAATGGTAAGGTCAACTACTTGACCGGCGCGACCATCAAGCAGTTGAAACAGGTTATCACGAGAATCCAGTTCAACGCCTTCGATAGCAAGGATATAATCGCCTTCGGATACATCGAGCCCCGGTTGATCGAGTGGCGCGTAGGCATCGAACAGCCACGGCTGATTGCGGTAAATGCGCGCGATGCGCACGCGACCACGCTCGAAACTCACATCGGCGCCGAGCAGACCCGGTAGGGAACGTTCCACATCGGCGCGTTTGCCGCCGGAGACATAGGCATGGGAAGTGCGCAGTTCAGCGATCATCTCTCCGATGAGATAATTCAGATCGCTGCGATCTGAAACATCAGCCAGCAAAGGCTCGTAGCGCTTGCGTATGGCGTTCCAGTCAATACCGCTCATGCCCGCGTTCCAGAAAAAATCGCGCTCAATACGCCAGGCTTCCACGAATAACTGGCGCCATTCACGCGGGGGATCAAGGCGCAGGCTCATGTGCTCAACAGCTACCAGACCATCGCCGACCCTGGCTTTGTCCGGCGCGGCTTCGATAATGCCATAACGATCACCAGCGCGGTACAATAGTTTTTGATCGGAATGCGCCAATCTGTAATCGTCAATGGCGGAAAGAATCGTCTGCTCCTCGCGCTCCTCAAGCGCGAAACGCTGCAGGGTGGCATTTGATCCCGGTTTCAGGTGGAAAATCGAACCGGGTTTACTCTGCAGCGAGCGAAATTCTTTTCTCAGATAATACACATGTTTATCGTCGGCGCTCAGATGCGCAATCACGCCCGGCGGCACCGACAGCATGGCAATACGTTGACCCATGCCTTCCAGTTCAATATCGATTAGCTCCAAAGCTTTGCTTTCGGCATCATCCGCGCTTTTTTCGTCGTCGCTTTCCGTTTCCTTTGTGGTCTCTTTCGGCTCGGATTCTTCATCGTTGCGCAGCGCCATGGGTGATGCTTCATCGGCGCTCAATGTGAGGGCATAAACACCGGTGGCCAGATGATAGCTGTAACGATTCGAGTCGATGGTGCCGCTGGCCGGATAAAAGCTGCGATCAGAGAGAAAATACAGATAGCGCCCTTTGGGATCAAAGGTCGGTCCATAACTGGAATAGACCCCATCGCTGATGCGATGGATGTCTGCACTTTCGAGCGCATAAATATAAAGGGAGCGTTGAAGATTTTCTTCTGACTTACTGTAGGCGATATAGCGCCCATCCGGCGACCAGACCGTGTCGCCAAAGGCGCCGTCGGCAGAACCGGCGGCAAAATCAGCTTGATCGATGAGAATGGATTTGCCTGCGTTTATATCAAAATAATACAGGTGCAGCGACTTGTCCCAGTAGAGTAGCCTGGAATTATCCGGCGACCAGCGCGGACCGTAGCGATACTCGGCGCCGTCATGGGTCAGTGCCCTGGTTTCTCCGCCCTGGGCGGGTATGACGTACAGTTCATATTCCCCGCTAGCGTCCGATAAGTAGGCGATTTGTTTCCCATCGGGTGACCAGGCTGGGTTGCGCTCATAGATTCCCGGCGTTTGGGTCAGATTGCGCGCCACGCCGTGTTTGGCTGGCAGGGTGAAAATATCGCCTCTGGCCTCAAACAATGCTCTCTGAGCATGGGGAGAAATGGCATAATGATGAATTTGATCGTTAACCTTGGTTTTTTTCGCCAATGTGAGTTGCGCATCCCCCGCCGCTGTGATGGTCAAGATCTGCGTCTGCTCTGTTTTCAGGTCAAATCGGTGCAGGCGCCCACCCTGCTCATAAACGATGGCATCCGGCCCCATATTTGGCGATTTAATGTCATAATCTTGATGATCGGTCAGCTTGATCGCCTTTTTCAAAGCCTGATCAAAGCGGTATAAATTGACGACGCCGTCCAGGTCTGAAGTGAAATAAATGCCGCGCTCATGCCACATGGGAAACATGTCATTGGCGCCGCTGATCGGCAATGGGGTATAGCGCATCTTTTCGAGATCGAAGATGCCCATGAACATGCTCTGGCCACCGCGGTAGCGTTTCCATGTTCGATTCTCGCGCGAGACAGGATTGTAAACGATGCGCCTGCCATCGGGCGCAAAACTGGCGGGGCCGCTGCGTGGCAGCGGTAAGGCGGAGGGCATGCCGCCTTCTCTGGAAACCAGAAAAAGCTGATCTTTGCCATTCGGATGGTGGCGCGCCGAACGAAACAGCACGGATGTTCCATCCGGGCTCCAGTCCAGAACTTTATCCGCAGCGCCATGGTAGGTCAGGCGCTTGGGTTTCCCGCCCATGGCAGGGATAATATAAACATCAAGGTTGCCGCCGTATTCTCCGCTGAAAGCGATCCATCGCCCATCGGGAGAAAATCTGGGATAATATTCAACTCCGGCGTGACTGGTGAGACGGGTTGCGAACCCTTCGGTGATGGCGGCTTGCCAGAGGTCGCCCCCATAGGCGAATACGATACGATCTTTATGGATATCCGGGAAACGCAGCAAAAGGGTGTTATTCCCGGCTGCGCCGACCGGGTGCGGCATGCCGGCCAGAACCAGCATGAGCAACTGGATAAAACCACCGAAAAAGAACCGGGGCAAGCGTATCATTCCATTCATTCCTGTGCGTGTTTATGTGGGAAGTATTTTGAATTATCAGTCGCCCATCAGGGTCGTATTATTGACCGACATTATTATAGCAATTTAACATTTGGACTTTATCAGGGAAAGACCATTCATAAAACCTGATCGGCTTGGAGTATTAATCAAATGGCATTTGTGGATGAAGCGCAGATAGAAGTGCAGGCGGGTCGAGGCGGAGATGGCTGTGTCAGCTTTCGCCGTGAGCGCTGTGTCCCGCTTGGCGGGCCCGATGGCGGAGACGGCGGACATGGCGGGAATGTCCATGTGGAAGGTGATAGCGGCATTAACACGCTGGTTGATTTTCGTCACCTGCGCTTGTTCCGTGCCGGGCATGGTGGCGGGGGTTCCGGGCGCAATCGCGCCGGCGCTAATGGCGATGATATTACTATCCGCATGCCGGTAGGCACGATCATCAAGGATGTGGAAACAGGGGAAAAGCTCGCTGATTTGCAGGTGCATGGCGAGCGGTCGCTGATCGCTAAAGGCGGCATACGCGGGCTGGGTAACACCCGCTTTAAAAGCAGTACCAATCAGGCTCCGCGCCAGATGCGCCCCGGGAAACCCGGGGAACACAGGAGGCTGTCTCTGGAATTGCGTCTGCTGGCGGATATCGGCATGGCCGGCTGGCCCAATGCCGGAAAATCTTCTCTGCTACGCGCCATCAGTGCTGCACGCCCGAAAACCGCGGATTATCCTTTTACTACGCTGCAACCTGAACTTGGCGTAGTGCGTCTGGGCGTAGATCAGAGTTTTGTCGTTGCTGATATGCCCGGATTGATCCTCGGCGCTTCCGAAGGAGTGGGGCTGGGCAACCGTTTTCTACGGCATTTAAGTCGCACGCGTCTGTTGTGGCATGTCGTGGATCTTTTCGCCGATGATGACATTCATAAAATGGCAGAATTGATCCGCCAGATCGAACATGAGTTGCAATCCGCGCCCGAGGAGTATCTGCATCAGGTGCAGCGCTGGCTGGTATTCAATAAAGTTGATCTGGCGAAGGAGGCTGACATTATGAGCAGAGGTGAGGAAATCATCAAGGAACTGAATTGGTCAGCGCCCGTTTATTATATCAGTGCTGTTACCGGGCAGGGATGCGAGGCCCTGTGCCGCGATACTTTCAAGAAACTCCAGGAAAAACGTGAAGCGGCTGAAAAGCCGGATTATGTGGTTAATGTGTAAGGGATTCTATGATGCAGTCTCCGATTTCGCCTTCCGGACCAGATGCTGCCCGCCATCCGAATCTGGCCGGGTCACGCTGGATCATCAAAATTGGCAGCGCCATGCTAACGCCTGATGGCGTACATCTCGATCTGGAAGCGATGAACCACTGGTGTCACCAGATCGACGCGATGATTGGTGCAGGTAAACAGGTCATTCTGGTGTCTTCCGGAGCCATTGCAGTGGGCATGGCGCGCGTGGGCTGGAAAGTGAGGCCGCATGAATTACCGTTGCTCCAGGCCGCTGCCGCGGTGGGTCAGATGGGACTGATTCAGGCTTATGAACGTGCTTTCATGTCACTCAATCGTACGACGGCGCAAGTGTTATTGACCAATCTCGACCTCGCGGACCGGCGCCGTTATCTGAATAGCCGTTCCACCATGCGCGCTTTGCTCAACCTCGGCGTTGTTCCAATTGTTAATGAAAACGATACGGTGGTCAATGAGGAAATTCGTTTCGGCGATAACGACATCCTCGCCGCCATGGTGGCCAATTTACTCGATGCTCATGTTCTGGTTATCCTGACCGATCAGGCCGGTTTTTTTGATCGCAATCCCCGTTTATATCCGGATGCCAGGCTGATCAGTGAAGCGGATGCCTGCGATGCCACCCTGCTCCAGATGGCCTCGCCCGAAGGCAATGCCTTGGGTCGAGGAGGCATGCGCAGCAAAGTAATGGCGGCGGCGCGCGCCGCGCTGTCGGGGACGATTACCATCATAGCCCATGGGCGGGAGCCTGATGTTTTGACCCGCCTGACCCAGGGGGAATCCATCGGAACCTTGCTCTATCCATGCAACAAGGATGTTCTTGCTGCTCGCAAACGCTGGCTTATGGGTCATATGCGACCCCGGGGCTGCGTGATTATCGACGAAGGCGCGGTGCGTAAACTGCGTAAGGATGGCGCCAGCCTTTTGCCCATTGGTATTGTGAAAATCCAGGGCGCCTTTCATCGGGCGGATGTGGTCGAGTGTCTCGATACCCAAGGCAAGCTGGTTGCCCGGGGGCTCAGCAACTATTCAGCCGGAGAAATTCATCGCATCTGTGGACGGCATAGTGCCAATATTGAATCCATTCTGGGCTATGTCAGTGAAGCGGAAGTCATTCACCGAGACAATATGGTACTCGTTTGATAGATTCAAAGTTTTTTTGTTGCCTTTTCAGCGCGTTGCGCTGAAAAGGCTTTTATGTTGCGGGTTAACCTGCCCAGCATCCACTTTGGTTGTTTTTACAAAACGTAAATATTCTCTATAATTTTATACAATGATTCGAGTTTGCTTGCAAACAAGGAGGCATCATGGCAATTGAGTCATATGGATTCGATTTTCCGTTAGACAATTTCTCCATAGATATCACCGCCGGTGAAAACAGGCACGCGGTGCTGGGTACATGCATGGCGCCGCCCTATCCAGACCATTGTGACAGTGTGCTTATGGGTCTGGGATGTTTCTGGGGCGCTGAAAAACAATTCTGGGAGCTGCCGGGTATTTATACCACTGCAGTGGGTTATGCTGGCGGCAACACCATCCATCCAAACTATGAACAGATTTGCGCCGGCAATACCCAGCACGCTGAAGTCGTGATGATCGTGTATGATCCGGTGCTTATTCCATTTTCCAATTTGCTGCGGGTTTTCTGGGAATCGCATGATCCAACGCAGGGCTGGCGCCAGGGTAATGATGTGGGTTCACAGTATCGTTCCTGCCTTTTCTGTACCAGAGAAACACAGTTTAAGCAAGCGCAAACCTCACTGCAGACTTATCAGCTTGCTTTACAGGATGCGGGTTATGGGGAGATTACCAGTGAAATCATTATGGCGCCGCCTTTTTATTATGCAGAAAACAACCATCAGCAATATCTGGCGAAAAATCCCGGCGGGTACTGCGGCATTGGTGGCACCGGGGTTCCCTGCTATCTGACTGCAGCCAATTATTGATCTGTTCGATGGTTCGTGTTGCGATCGGTATTTTCCGCAAGCCTGCGCAGAGCGAGCATAGAGCCATGCATTTTTTGGCGGTTCATGCTTGCTCGCGCCAACTGCGGGCGATGGCGGCGCAATGATCCCATCGGCGCCGGAATATGCTTTTCATGAAGCGTCCGCTGCTTCCCACTCCATTGGACCACCATGGGCAGGGGCTGTGTTTTTTGAAAAACATCAGGGCGGAGCGGTTATGATATTCGATCAGCTTTGGGTGGCCGCGCCCAAGCGTGGCGTTACCTTCATGCCACAGGCTTGCATCTTGCGCTACGCTCAATGTCCAGCCCTTGTTTTTCAAGCGCAGACAAAGATCAACATCTTCCCAATACATAAAAAAACGCTCATCAAACAGGCCGATTTCTCGCAGGGCGGTCGAGCGCAGCAACATGCAGGCACCAGTAATAAAATCAAGCTGAGAAGCACAGACCGGCGCATGAAATTCCCGCGCCCGTCCCTGAAGCCATAAAACACGGCCACCACCGTAGGTTATTGGTGTGTTTTCTTCAGGCGCAAACGGGTAGATTCGGGCGCCGACAGCTCCGATGCGGGAGTTGGTTTCGCCCTGCCGAAGCAACGTTGGCAACACATGCGCCGGAACATCGGTATCATAGTTCAGTATCCAGCACCAATCGGCGCCATGCGCCAAGGCATAGCGCAACCCGACATTGATGCCACCGGCAAAGCCCAGATTGCGTCGGTTGCGCAGAAAAACCATATCCGGCCATTGGCTTTGCATCACATCCATGATGCCGTCATCGGAGGCATTGTCCACCATGATGATCGATAGGCCGTGCTGGTTCTGGGCGCGTAGATGCTGAGCCCAGGCGAGCATTCGCTGTCCACCGTTGTAATTGAGTACAATAAGGCTGGTTTTTCGCCCGGCTTCAGCGCCGTCCATGGGAGTTCCGCCGTATCAAATCTTCCATCATGGTTTGCGCCTTTTGCGTTGTGACCTCGGTTTCGCCATGTAACCGACGTTCCCAGCGTTTTACCAGAATGATCCATTCATAGGTGAAGAAAAACAGGCTCAACCACAGGCCGCGCCAGCCATCGAGAAATCCCCGGCGTTTGAAATAATGGGAGGCGAAAGCCTTGAACGGGCGCCATAATAAGCCGATCAGCAAATCACTCCGTCGCACCATTGAAAACTGAGCCGCTTCCACCGTAGTGTAATGGTTGAGTTTGTTTAGCAAGTCTTCCATGGTTGGATTACCAAAATGCCATAAACAGTGATCGGGAAAATCCGCGGGCAGACGTATAAAGCGGCTATCCTTCCGGAAAGAGAAAAAATGGTGAAGAAGACCGTCAAAATCGGAGATCAGGGCACACTCCTTGCGAAATAAACGCGGATGATATTCCGGAAATCCGGATTCATGAGGCGCGAATCCGGATAAAGCCATATTGGCGCGCGGCACTTCCACGACATCATACTGATTCGCTCTGATCTGATCCGCCATGCTGTGTAACAGTCCGGGGGAGGGAACTTCATCGGCGTCGAGCACCAGAATCCATGGTTCGATGGTGTTCTCCAGCGCCATGATTCTTGCCTGGTCAAATCTGGGGATCAGCGGATGGTCAAAAACCCTGGCGCCGTAAGCCGCGGCAATTTCCCGGGTGGCATCCTCGCTTTGCATGTCCACCACAATAATTTCCCTGGCGTAGTTTTGAATGGATGCCAGGGAACGTGGCAGATTGTGCTGCTCGTTGCGGGTGATATAAACTACCGAGAGTGGTAGGGACGCTTTATCCATGATTCATAAGTCTTTCGCATTGATGCAGGGTTTGGTTGATGGCTTGGTGGGTTTAGGGATCTCAAATGTACCGGTCATTGCATCCGTTGAACGCACAAGATTATGCGTGCTTCGCTGGATTGATCGGTATTCCAGGGCTTGTTCGATGTTGCTTTATCCGATGCGGCGTAAAACCCCGTCG
>DEIQ01000027.1 GCA_002352565.1 Proteobacteria bacterium UBA2770
TATTTTCTTGAGATCGGGTGGCCTTTATGGAACGACCGGGTTGGGTTCATGCCGCATCCATGGGGCGTGGGGGTGATCTGAATAAAATCGCTACCTCGTTGATTAAGTCTGGACGAAGCTCAGGTGCGATTCATTATGTTCAGATTCCCGGGATAAATCGCACGGGTTAGCAGGGCGAAAATTGTCAACAATGAAGTGGGCATAAGGGATGCAAGAACCGGGTTCATGACTTGTTCAGAGGCTGCCTAAGCATGATGACCTTCCCGGCCTTGATTTATTCTCCGGTGAATCTGTCTCATTTGAAGCGCGGCGCATTGAAACAACCTGTTGCCCGAGTTAGTTCCAAACCGGGTGAAACGCGCTGATACCGCCATCGCCCGGACGATTGGTGCGCCAGCCCAGATGGGAGATATACACCATTCCCGTGCGATCAAGCACCACATAAGCTTCTGAGGACGCACGCAATGCCATAGGCTCACCCATTAATCGGCCATCACGTGCATCGAGGATCACCAGATACGGGTTGTCGCCCGCCATGACGACAGCATAAATCGCGTTGGTCGCCACAGTGACGACCGAATCCACCACACTGGATTCCCATTGCGCAAAAGCCTGCCGCCATAAGCGACGGCCATCTGCATCAAAAGCAGTGATTCCGTCTTGCGTACCGACATAAATATGACCATCCTGACCCACAGAGGGAGAAGCCAGCAACTGACTCGAAAAGTCTGCCTGCCAGCGCTGACGACCGGTAGGCTCATCGAAAGCGCCCAGTGTGTCGGTATTGAGTGCCACATAAATGCTCTCGCCTAGCGGGGATAAGGCGGGGCTGGTGGCGACATCACCGGAGCCGAGATAGATGGACTGTTTGATTTCAAACCGGCGCCTAAGGCGATGATAAGCTACGATAAAAAGCGCAGCACCCTGTTCGGTCATGGCAGGAATATACATCACGGGTTTGGCTGGATGAACCGCTGGCGTATTGCTGACCGGCCATCCAGCGCCGAAAAAAATCCGCCAGGCATCCAACAACACTTCCCTGTCCATACCCCAGAGACCAGGCAGGGACATTCCCGATGCTTCTTCAACCGGAAACGCAACAGGCAATGACAGAACAGGGGCTGTGCTATGCCCATTGCGTCGGTTATAGGCGATGACTTTGCCGGTGATAGTAACGCCGACGACACTGTCATCCATAAAATGAAGTGAAAGCGCCGCTCTGGCTTCGGCTGGAAGAGCCTCGACCCATTTAAGCCTGCCATCACCATGAAATGCCCAGATCTGATTACTATCGGTGAGGTAAATATCGCCATGGCGATCAATGACCGCGCTGCCGCCCACTGCCGAACTGTCCAGATCCTCCGGCGTCATATAAGGCGGCGCTTCCCAGGCAATAGAGCCATCAGAACGCAGTGCTGTCAGACTACTGACGCCAACGCCCTTCCCTGAAGTGACATAGATGAGTCCATTGGGGCCGATGGTCGGCGCCTGAGCAATAGAACGATCCTGCAGGGCATCCCAGGCGGGCGTGAGTTCTACCGGAGCGGCGAAATTCACCGAATCCGAATTGCGCCCGTTGGCATGCTGCGCCGACCAGGCGGTATCGGCATAAGGGGATGGATGCTTTGGTTTGAAGTATCCCTCTGCCTGAGCATGGTTGACCCAGCTTGATACGAGGTAGATAAAAAAAAGACCAAAACCTGAATAACGCCCCATTTTTATCACCAGCGCAGCGGGCGCAAAGCGGTCACGCCGCCATCACCGGGACGGTTGGTAATCCAGCCCAGATGGGTAATATAAACCGTTCCATCCCGATCGGGTGTAATGAAAGCCTCCGAAGAAGCCCGCAGAAAAAGCGGTTCGCTTTCCAGTTCGCCTGTTTTACGGTTCAATACGATAAAATAAGGATCATCATCTCCCATCACCACTGCATACAGTACATTGGACGCGACGCTTAAAACACTATTGTTTTTTGTAGTATCCCACTGAGGAAAGGTCTGCTCCCAAAGCAGTTTACCTTTGGAATTCACGCTGACGATCTTCTCTTCAAGTTCCAGATAAATATTATCCGCGTAATCAATCGCCGGGGAAGTCAGCGTTGGGCTATCCATTTGGGATTCCCATAATGTTTGGCCGTTTTGTTCGTTAAGCGCAAGCAGTTTATTCTCGCCATCCACGACATAAATCACCGACCCGTCTCGTGAAAGAATCGGGCTGCTTGCGGTGGTATCGCCGACAAGATCCACCGACCAGGCAATGTCGAAACGCCGGTTCCGCCGCTTGAAATCAATAGCATAGAAACGCAAACCTTCCTCGATTAAAGCCGGAATATAAAGCCTGCTTTTATTCGGATGAACCGCCGGCGTATTTGAAATGGGGCGACCGCTACCGCGGATGATCAACAATGTACCGAAAAGGGTCAGAGGTTCCATGCCCCAGGATCCCACCGTAAAATCCACCTGCCCGGATTGATTAAGCTCTCCGGATTGTATCAGGGTAGCGATATCCATCTGCCTTACCGGAAGCTCCAAAGGCGTTGCCAGACTTTTACCTGTTTGACGATCGTAAGCCACCACAATCCCGCCGGTGGTAACCGCCACCAATGCATCACGGATAAACTGGAGTGAAAGGGTAGCCTGACCTTCACGTGGCAGGGGAGATACCCATTTGACCGTTCCATCGCCGTGATAAGCCCAGACCTGATTACTGTCGCTGAGATATAGATCTCCATCCCGATCAATGACCGGACTGCTACCCAAAGCGGAAGGATCAAGATCATCATAATCATAAAAAGGTTCTGCTTCCCAGGCTATGGATCCATCCTTGCGCAGAGCGCTCAGGCTGCTGGTGCCTATACCCTTGGCTGAAGTTACATACAATAGACCATTGGGCCCGATCGTGGCGGCATAAGCTATAGAATGATCCTCAAGAGCGCTCCATGCCTCGGAAAATTCAATGGCGCCGCGAAAAGGAACCGCGTCGGAATTCCGCCCATCGGCATGAACCGCCGACCAACTGGTATCGGCATAGGGTGAGACAATTCGTGACAATATCCCGCCACCCGCATGGAGCGGGGCCGAAAAAAATCCTGTTACCATCCATACGCAAAACGTTCCAATCAATAAAAATTTTCTCATGTGCTGCAACCTATCTCCATCTAAAAAAAACAATCCTTCAGCCAGGGGACCTCTGAAGCAGTCGCCGCAACACGCTTTGATAAGTTTCTGTCAAATCGCTCCATCTGGAGATGCGAGTGGCTCATCATAACTGTCATGCGGAAGGGGAATTATAGTAAACTCGGCAGAGATTATTCGCTCAACAACAAAACGCGTAGCGTCAGTCATCCGCCTTCATATCTGAAATGAACCGATTCACGAAGTTCATGAAAAAACACGCTTGTCCACCACCTTATAGGCATCATCAAGCTGGTAGACGACAGGCACCCCGGTTGGGATTTCCAGTGATGGAATCGCGTCATCGGAAATGCCTTCCAAATGCTTGACCAGTCCACGCAAACTGTTACCATGCGCCGCGACCAAAATCGTTTGGCCTGCATCCAGCGCTGGTGCCAGAGTTTGGTCCCAGTAGGGCAAAACACGGGCGATGGTATCTTTCAAGCTTTCCGTTCTCGGGATCAATCCAGAGTCGATTCCAGCATAGCGTGGATCAGCCGCGATGGCACAAGCCTGTTGCGCATCAAGCTCTGGCGGTGGGATATCAAAGCTGCGGCGCCAGATATGTACTTGCGCCTCCCCAACCTTGGCGGTCATTTCTTTTTTATTTAATCCCTGGAGTCCACCGTAATGACGCTCGTTGAGTTTCCATGAGCGCTCCACTGGCAACCACATTCTGTCCATGGTATCGAGCATAATCCAGAGAGTTCGGATAGCTCTTTTAAGTACCGAAGTGAAACACGCCTGCGGATAGATCCCCGCCTGCAACAGTTGCTCTCCAGCTCGCTTTGCTTCAACCAGACCCTGTTCACTCAAATCCACATCCACCCAACCGGTAAAACGATTTTCAAGATTCCAGGCGCTTTGGCCGTGTCTAACGAGAATAAGCTGACTCATGATTCCCCCAGTCGGGTTTCTCGGATATTTCAGGAAAAGGTATTTAATCAGGATAATATTATAAGGCTATGAGTCATGGATTAAAAATGACGCGTTAATCAATGATCCCAAAGATAGAAAGCTTT
>DEIQ01000089.1 GCA_002352565.1 Proteobacteria bacterium UBA2770
TGAGCCAGAATCCTGACTGACGGGGTATTAAAATCAATGTTCTGAACCGGAATTTTCAGCTCCGGTTCAGAAAATGCTTGAACCGAGGTTAAAGCACCGGTTGCCATAATAGCGATTCCCACCGCAAGTAATCCAAGTGTTTTCCGCGAACTCATCCTGAACCTCCTTAAGTGTTCCTGGAATCCAGGAAAAAACCANNTGCAAAACATTTAAAGTCATTAGGATCCAGCAATAAATCCTACGATTCATCAGGATTTGTTTTTCCGATAATATGACGCTTATTTGAGCATACCGGTTGCGTCACACTCCTTTGTAGACAACCAACTTCTCGCCGCCGAGATAGAACATGTCGCACCTGTGCATTATCGAATATCCTCGTTTTTGACCAGGATTTATTGATGGTGATCGAATCATATCAAGGTTAACAATTTCAACTTTCTCATCATAACAAAGCGCGATAAATAGTCAATCATGATTTAGAATGCTTCGATTTCGGACATGCAACGCACCTTGCATCAAACCAGGATGTGCCATAAAACTCGTTTCTGACTTGATAGGGCGGGATTTAGATGTCGGCAGAGGATTGACAATGGAGTTATTAACATCGGCAGGGCATTGACAATTGTCCTTGGGAATGGGTTCAAATATATTCCGGGTCGGTGGCAGGGATTCAAAGGCGAATGAGCCTAACATATTGTTATTATTTAACAATTTATAAATAGTGGATAAAATCAAGAAAATATCAATTTAAGCAATATACTTGATGAGCCTTGATTCGCAAGGTGGCGGGGAAGTTTATTCACAAAGTTATCCACAGGCTTGTATGCGAAAGCGGTGCGCTAGTGCTGCTGTTTGCTATGTTAAGGATGCAAAGCCTTTATATTGCGGTAGACGCTCACTTTCAAACGGTTATATTTTTGTCACAATTGATCGAAGTGTACGGTTCTGTTTCTCTCCGGGCAATTTGTCCAGCAGGTATTCACAAGGTTATCCACAGCTATTGTGGATAAGTGAGTCGAATTGGAGACGGGGCTCGGTCTGGATGTTCCGTTTAATAACCAGGGCTTAGGGAATCTCTGAACAAGTCATGAACCCGGTGCCTGCGGTGGGCGAAGTCGAACCCGCTTGCGTCCCTTATGTCCAGCTTCATTGTGGTAAATCTTCGCAATAGCTCTGCTATTAACCCGGCCTTAAAATGGAGAGGTTGTTTTTAACAAAATACACTTGTATAAAGCACTTTTATGCACAACCAACACAACCTATTATAGAGACCTGGTTAATAACCCGCGTAATTGTCGCCTCGAATCTGAACATGGGGAATCGCGCCTGAGCTTCGTCCAGACTTGTTCAGAGGTCTCTTGAGCAAGGAACTGAGAATTTGAAGAGTTACATGAAATTTTGTGGTTACCGCGGTTTATTGAGACGGGTTCTGTTCAATCAGGGTGAGCAGTTCCTTTTTCATATGAATTGCAGTTTCTTGCATGCTTGCTCTTGAGCCGTCCTCGGGCATTTTAATGGTATGGCCATAACGCACTTGTACGCGGGTAGGACGGAACCCCGGTAACATCATCTGAAAGATTAATTGCACTGCGGCGGCAAACCTGGCCTGGGACGACTCCCCGGGCAAGTCTGTTGCGTGGGTCCATTGATAGGCGCGGTGCCAGCAAACTCCGCTGATTATGACTGGTAAGATTTTGGCATGCGCCACTTTGCTGGCCATCAGGAAAATACTGTTGGACCATGAGGGTAAAGTGGTTGTTGCAGGTCCAATCACAGGATCGGCTTCAATCTTGCCTGCGGGAAAAACAACCAGACATCCGCTATCGGCCAGATGACGCACGGCTTGTTTCATAACCGCAGCGCCGCCTCGGCGGTTTGATTCAAGATAAATCAGACGATCGCTGACATGGGGCAGGGATGTCAGAAACGGCTTGGCTTCAGCGATGATCTTGATGTCATCGCGGTGGATAGAAGAAAAAAGGGCGAGTGTATCGGTTAACCCGGGGTGATTCGCAGCAATGATCACAGGACCTTCGACGGGCAACCGATGGGCGTCTATGGTTTCATGATCAGCTACATAGCGGTGGATCATGGTGGTGGCGGCCTCGCGCAGAGTATGGTTGCTGGCCAACATGGCATCAAATTCCAGCATTTGCTGGGCAAATCTATTCGCGACTGGCCTGCCCGCCCAATTCAACGGCGCGTATCGGAGCCAGCCTGCTTGCTTCGCATCATTCTCCAGAACTTCGAGCAGACTGTTGATATTGATTTGGCTCAGTTCTCTAAAATGGTTGCGCCATTGTTTTTTTGATTCCATTTGATTATGATGCCACCGGGAATTTTCCTGCTTAAATAGTTTATATGCCATTTTTGTTTTCATTAATCCTGTTAGATCAGGTAAATTTTGCTTCGGAGCACGGGGATGTTATCTGAAGCTTTCGTAAGCAGGCAGCACTGCTTTTTGCTTGCGAGTCAATTCAGGAGAAACGGAGTCGATACTTTAAGAAAGATTAGACCATTGACCGTTATTTATTAAACGAAACGAATGAATTTTGAGCATGATACGACGATGCCATATGAGATATTGCGCTTAAAAATACCTCTTCGCCGCTGCTTGCGATGGTTGATTGATGCTGCTAATATTAACAGGATCAAGCGTGTTTTCACAAACTGACAGATATCAGGCTTGGTTGGCGGGCTGGATCGAGAGCGTTGCTTTGGTGCATGAGGGAAAAGATGTTGCTGTATGGTTTTCAGTTTCGGTCTGGGGTAGTTTGTTTTCGGGTCGGGACGGTTCCTCACAATGAATCCTGGTATTTTTATAAGGGTACGTGTTATGAAGATTTTGACACGACTTATCTTCTCTTTGCTGGTAAGTCTGGCAATTATGTTGCCGGTGAGTCATGCGCAGATGCAGGTGCTCAACGATGAAGAGTTGCGGGAAATTCAGGCTCAGAACAGGATTACCCATGTGGTCATCGATGTCTTGACGCTGGTGCGCTGGATCCAGGATGGCGCTTGTAACCGTTACCGGTGTACGGGTCCAGGAGCAGGGCACTGATTGAAATTGCGAGCGAGAAATTGTTCCTCAGGTTCGCCCATATTTGACGATGCGTGGTAAGCATCTACATTTATAACATGATTAATCGGATTATGATCGGGGTCTGGTATCGAAGCCAGATCCTTTGAGACAACTAAGGAGAGAAACAGCAATGGATTTTGCGTTTTCGAAAGATCAGGAGGCCATGCGCGACGCTGCGACCCGCCTGCTTGGGGATTTATCCACTATGGAGTCGGTCCATAAGGTTTTTGATGCCGATGGCGTGTACTTTGATGAAAAACTGTGGAAACAGATGGCTGAAAATGGCTGGCAGGGAACGGCTATCCCGGAAGCCTACGGCGGGTACGATATGGGATACCTTGAGCTTGCGATTCTGGCCGAGGAGATGGGTCGTAATCTGGCTTGTGTGCCTTTTTCATCGTCGATCTACATGGCAGCAGAGGCCATCCTTCAGGCGGGTAGCGAAGAGCAGAAGAAACGGTATCTTCCTGGAATCGCTTCCGGTGAAACCATCGCCACTTTTGCGTTGGCTGAGGATGGTTACCTCGATGAAAAGCACGTGGAGCTGAAAGTTGAAAATGGCAAGCTCAGGGGAACCAAATCCCCGGTTGCCGATGGCGCGATTGCTGATCTTGCGGTCGTGGCAGCGCGTGGGTCAGACGGGGTTAGGCTTTATGTGGTTTCGTTGGAAGGCGTTGAGCGCAAGGTGCTCAAATCCATGGAACGTTCACGCAGTCTTGTCTCACTGATATTCAATGGCGTCGATGCCGAGCCACTTGGCACTGCCGTCCAGGCGTGGCCGGTAGTGGAACGCGTGTTGAATACCGCTGCTGTATTGATGGCTTTTGAGCAGGTTGGTGGTGCGCAGCGTAGTCAGGCTATGGCGGTGGATTATGCCAAGGAGCGCTATGCTTTTGGTCGCCCGATTGGTTCATTTCAGTCGATCAAGCACCGTATTGCCGATATGTACATGAAGAACGAGTTGGCGCGTTCGGATTGCTTCTATGGTGCATGGGCGCTTTCCACTGGCAGCGAAAAACTTCCGGAAGCAGCGGCATTAAGCCGGGTCGCGGCGTGTGAGGCTTTTGCGTTTGCCGCGCAGGAGAATGTTCAGGTTCATGGCGGCATTGGGTTTACCTGGCAGGCAGATCCTCATCTTTTCCTGAAGCGCGCCAAGTTTCTTGAATTCGTTATAGGTGGGCCAAGCATCTGGCGTGACCAACTGACTGCATGTCTTGTTGCCGCTGTGTAATTGAAATGATGGGCTGATGCTAAAGATCAAAAGCGCATCAAGTTCTAAATATGGAGGATTTAAAAAATGGATTTTAATGATACCCCGGAAGAAGCAGCTTTCCGGGCAGAGGTGAAAGATTGGTTGTCTGCCCGGGTCAAACCCAGAGATGCCGGAGCGAGTGGCTTTAGTATGTTCTCCGAGAATGAGAGCCCTGAAATGATCAAGGATGCGCAGCGTTGGCAGGCTGAAAAAGCCGATGCCGGCTGGGCAGGTATCACTTGGCCTAAAAAATACGGCGGTCGTGGAGGCTCCTTCATGCAACAGGTGATATGGAATCAGGAGGAAATGAAATTTGATACCCCTCCGAATGTTTTCATGATCGGTATCGGCATGGCTGGGCCCACGATCACGACCCATGGTTCGGAGGAGCATAAGAACGCTTTTCTGAAGCCGATGCTCAGGGGTGAGAAAATATGGTGTCAGTTGTTCAGTGAGCCGGCAGCCGGTTCCGATCTCGCGGGTTTGCGCACTCGAGCGGTCAAAGATGGCGATGATTGGATCATCAATGGGCAGAAAGTATGGACCTCAGGTGGTCATTATTCGCAGTGGGGTATTCTGGTGACCCGTTCGGATCCCGAGCAGCCGAAACATAAGGGTTTAACCTACTTTATCGTGGATATGTCCTCTCCGGGCATTGAGATACGTCCCATCAAACAGATTACCGGCGGCGCCAACTTCAATGAGGTATTCTTTACCGATGTACGCATCCCTGATTCCAATCGCTTGGGCGCGGTGGGGAACGGTTGGGGTGTAGCGATAACTACCTTGATGAATGAGCGCATGTCTATCGGTGCTGGAGGGTTTGGCGGCGATTTTGGGATCAAGGAGATTATTCATCTGGCGAAGTCACGCGAGATAAATGGCAAGCCAGCAATTGAGGATGCGGGCGTGCGACAGAAAATCGCTGATTTCACATGGCGAATGAAAGGGCTTGAATTTGTCGGAAATCGTGCATTGACCGCCATGTCACGCGGTGGAATGCCTGGGCCGGAAAGTTCGATTGGCAAGCTGGCTATGGGTATTTTGCTGCAGGAAATGGCGGCCATGGCTATGGAACTTCAGGGGGCTGGTGGCGCACTGTTCAATGGCGATGCCGCGCAAGGTGGTCTGTGGCAGGATATGTATCTTGGTATTCCGGCTATTCGGATCGCGGGTGGAACGGATGAGATACAGCGTAATATCATTGGTGAGCGCATTCTCGGTTTGCCGGCGGATGTGCGTCTTGATAAGGGCATCCCGTTCTCAGAAGTAGCAACAGGTCCTCGAAAAGGATAGTCGAGCGAAGAAAAGGAACCCGCCCCCTATACAGGGGGCGGGATATATAAACCAAAGGAGGGTTTAATAAATGGCTGATGAAACTCCCATGAAACAAGTGCCCCTTGAAGAAGGCTATTTTCGTCTTCCGAGTGGAGAATCTGGAGATCGTGGCGCCTTGTTCGGCTCGTACAGCAAGGCTGCTGATAAATATTTTTTCCCTCGGCGTTTTCAGTGTCCTATCACTGAAACTCCGGTGGAGGACGTGGAGCTGCCTTCAACCGGTGAATTGTATTCATGGACGTATATTGAAATGCCCATGATGGGATCCATGAATCTTGGTGGCAAGGGTGGATATGGCGTCGGGCAGGTAGATTTGCCCTGTGGCGTACGGGTTCAGGCGCCATTGCGCGGTAAGCAGGGTGACTGGAAAATCGGCATGCCTATGGTTCTGGATTTTGAGCCAGCCAAGAAAAAGGGTAAAACCGAATATCTCACTTTTTGTTTCAAATCGGCTGAGGAGTAAGTAAGGATGCTTGAAGACGTATATATAGTTGGTGTAGGGATGCACCCCTTTGGCAAACATGGTGTCAGCAGTCGTGTTATGGCTTATACGGCTGGCAAAGAGGCTTTGACTGATGCGGGCGTAAAGTTTCGTGATATTGGCTACCTGTACAATGGATACCTCGGTGGCGATCCTATAGAAGGGGTTGGTTTTGCCAAGGACTTTGGCTTGACCGGCGTGCCAGTCGTGCATGTGGAAAATGCCTCTGCAACTGGATCCTCGGCTTTTCGCGAGGCGGCACTTGCAGTAGCGGGTGGTCATGCCGATATGGCGATGGCGCTTGGTTATGACGATATGCTAAAAATGGGCATGCGTATGATGGCGGTGTTTCAGGCAGAGGGTCCCCGAGTCGAGGGCATCGTTCTACCAGCGGCTTTCTTCGCCATGTGGGCTACCCGGCGTATGCATGAGTATGGCACTACAATCGAAACTTTCGCTAAAATTGCAGCCAAAAACTGGAATCATGCGCGGTTCAATCCCAATGCGCAACGTCAGTCTAAAGACGAAGTGACTTATCAGCGGGTGCTTGATTCCAAGATGGTGGCTTATCCTAATACCCAAATGATGGCCTGTGCCACTGGCGGAGGCGCTGCCTGCGCTATTGTCGCCAACAAGAAGACCGCCCAGCGGCTGGCTAATGGGCGCCCACTCGTGCGAGTGATTTCTTCTCAATTGCAATCCGAGCAATATACTGAAGGTCATATTTTCATGGGTGCGGTGGTTGGTCCAAGCGAATTGACCAAAACAACTGCCTATTCGAGCTATGAAGAAGCCGGTCTTGGCCCGAAAGACATAGATTTTGTGCATGTTCATGATGCTTTCCCCATTGAGGAATTGATGTATTATGAATTGCTCGGTATATGTGGGCCGGGTGAAGGTGATCGACTGGTGGAAGAAGGAGCGACCAGTATCGGTGGACGCATACCTTTCTCTACGGATGGTGGTTTAATCGCACGTGGTCATCCCGGCGGTCCGACAGGACTGGCGCAGATCTGGGACGCAACGCTTCAATTGCGCGGTCAGGCATATAAGCGGCAGGTTGAGGGAGCGCGTACCGGATTGGTGCATATGATGGGTGCTGGATCTGTGTGTTGCGTTCATATATTGCAGCGCGAAGATTAACCTTTAATCAAAGATCGGAAGGAGATGTGGTTTATTCGATGGTAAAGGAAGCCACAACTCCTTCCTGGTTTGATCGCGCGATCCGGGATAAGCCCGAAGAATGCTGGGTTACAGTAAACAATTCGCGTATCCATTATTTGTCGTGGCGTCGGGAACATCTGCCTGGTATGATTTTGGTGCATGGGGGCGGAGCTCATGCCCATTGGTGGGATCACATTGCACCTATTCTGGCGCAAAAAGCATCGGTAGTCGCTATTGATCTCTCAGGAATGGGTGATAGTGACTATCGGGATGAGTACAGCTTTGAACAATATGGCCAGGAGATAATGGCGATTGTTGAAGCTGAGAATTTTGATGAGCGTGTGATTTTGGTGGCCCACAGCTTTGGCGCCAATGGTATGCTTTTAGCTGCGTTATCGTTTGGTACCCGTTTGAGCGGTATCATCGTGGTGGATTCGCCGATCATGTCTCCACAAGCCGAGAAGAAATTCCGTGAGTTTCGGGAAAAGCAGGGTCCCTTCCGACCCAAGCGTTATTATCCAGATAAAAACGCTATTATTGCAAGATTTCGTCTTATTCCCCCACAGCCTTGCGAGAATGAGTATATTCTTGCCCATATCGCCCAACATTCGGTCAGGGAAGAGCTTGGTGGCTGGACCTGGAAATTTGATGATCGCATGTATCACAAACTAAAACCCACAGATGTCAGACCTTTGCTGAAGGGATTACAATGCCGCAGCGGGGTTATTTATGGGGAACACAGCGCTCTATTCGGTAATTCGATCATAGATTACATGAGAGATCTTTACCCGGATGGTATTCCTTTTGTTGGAATTCCTGCGGCGCACCATCACATTATGCTTGATCAGCCTTTAGCTTTGATATCAGCTATTAAGACCATGAGTGCCTGCTGGTAAACTATCATCCAACTCTTTGCGTTTTTATAATGATGGTGGCCAGATGAATAGATATGTTTTCTGTTTTTAGCTGAATGGTATTTTATAATTAGTTCAAATATAGTTCAAAATTTACTATTGAGATTAATCTGGAGCCGATATTTCGTGGATAATAATTGTCTTGATGTAAAACCTGTGCAACTGCCAGCCTCATTAAGCGCGAGCAGTGCGGCAGATTTTAAACAATTACTTGTCTCAAGAATTAATGAAAAAGGTAATATTCCACTTGATGGCGGCAAGGTGGAATCTGCGGATTCCTGTGGCATGCAAATGCTTCTTTGCTTTATTATGACGAGGAAATATCAGAACGAGGGTGTGCGATGGGTCGATTGTTCTGAAACCCTGTATCATGCAGCGTGCTTGCTAGGTATGCGGCGTTTGGCAGGGCTTGCCGACAGTTTGGTGGAAGAGCTAATTCTTGGAATGGACTGAAGAATAGTCATGGGCATTAAACACGGAGCAAAGGAAAGATGAGCGGTGAATTTGATGAATATTTACCGGAATTTCTCGAGGAGACTCTACAGGGGATTTCAGATTTCGAGCAGATGGTGATTGATACTGATCCGCAAGCCGGCGCTCCTGATTTGGATCTTGTCAATGGAATGTTCCGTATTGCGCATTCTTTGAAAGGGAATGCGCTTATGCTTGGATTGGAAAATATCGGCAATCTTTCCCATGAAATGGAGAGCCTCCTGCACTCTCTAAGAGATAAACCGCAACTGTTCGATTCTGGTATAGTCGATTGTCTTTTGCACTGCATGGACGTGCTGCGCAGTATGTGTGCTGATATTTCGCAAGGTGTGGATCCTGCGCTGGACCAACCCGATGCCCTAATGGTTCGAGACGAGTTGGCAAACCAGATTGCACGCCTGGAAGGGAAGGGTTCTGGTGAGGGTGCTCATGTCGAGGGTGGGGGTAAGGAGAACCTTAGCCCGATAAAAAACCTTACTACAGAATTGTTATTGTCTGACCTTATTAATAACAATGAAGCCCAAGAGCAACCATTCTGGCGCATCAGTTTCCGACCACGGGAGAACGCGCGCTTTACATCCGTAGCGGATCCGCTCAAACTGGCCATGCAGATGTCGCGCTGGCGTCTTAGTTCTGTACAGGTGCTGGCGGTTGATCAACTGCCATTTTTAGATCAGATGAACCCACAACAATGCTATTTGGGGTGGGAATTCCAGATCATTGATTCCGTCTCAAGATCGGATCTGGATAACCTTCTCATTCCCTGGTATGAGATGGGTGAGATTTCAATTCAAGAGTTACAAAAATCTCCCGCCGGGCACAATGAATTATCTGGGGATACTCGTGTGGGTGACATCAACGCGGAAAAGGAAGATACGACATCTTTGGTTGGGAATAAAGCATTGGCCTCAAACGGAGGTGTTGCAGATTCGGTGCG
>DEIQ01000098.1:0-13766 GCA_002352565.1 Proteobacteria bacterium UBA2770
GGCTGTAGGCGTATCGGTGATATCGGAAACTTCCGAAGCTTTAAAAATTTTACCTGAAAGCTTGTGAATATCTGAACCCAAAATTGCTTGCCATAGTGGCATCTATATTTTGAACAGCAGAAGGCTCTGAACCTGAACCCCTGACAGCTTCACCCAGCCAGTGCAAATATGCCATGCGAACGGGGGGAGCAGCGCCCGGCTACGCGTACGCGTTTGCCAAGATCCTGACACTTGAAATAACCTCCTCGTTCCGATAACTGACGCGCTGTAAGTGTAGATAGCCCCAAGCGCTGCGACCAGTAGGGAACCAGTGTGCAATGGGCGGACCCGGTCGCAGGATCCTCCGGCACCCCTGCCGCTGGAGCAAAATAGCGCAACACATAGTCGGTTTCATCACCCGGAGCCGTCACAATGGTGGCTGAAAGATCAAGCCCGGCAATTTTCCCCATATCGGGTTTGAATGCTCGAACCAGTGTTTCATTTTCAAGAACCAGAATATGGCTGTTGCTGCGCAGACAAAGCACGGGCGACACTTCATGCAAGCCGAGGTTGTGAAACTTTCCTGAATTTTCATCGATGCGCGGCGGATATGCCGGCAAATCGATCTCGAGCCAGGCATCGGTTTGATAATCCACCATAAGCCTGCCGTTCCTGATCTGAAATTCGGCGCGCTCATGAGCAAACTCAAGCCAATGACGCAACACAAAAGCCGTTGCCAGTGTGGCGTGACCACACAGTTCCACCTCAACCTGAGGGGTAAACCAGCGCAACTCAAAACAGCCTTCTTGTCGAGTGGGGACAAAAAAGGCGGTTTCCGAAAGTTTGATATCACGCGCCAGCACCTGCATCCACGCATCCTCGGGCCAATATTCCAGAGGCACCACTGCCGCCGGATTGCCCAGAATTCCTTGATGTGTGAACACATCTACCTGATACATAATCATGGAATCGGATTTTTCCATCAACCTTCCCTAATAATCTTATTGTCTTCCAGCAGATCAAAGCAATGCTACCATGCTATGGAACGACCCTTCCACCAACAACTGTCGAAACTATATTTTGATTCTTGCAAACAAGTGGAGCATCAGGCAATGGAACAGACATATCGGGCACCCTTCCTGTTAATAACAGAGACCGAACAACTGTGTCACTGGGCCAGGAATATTCGCGAGAAGGAAACACCGTTCAATGCCGCGCGAATGATTTCCAGAAAACTCGGCGCCCATGTCCACGACGGATATGCAACCTTTGGTTTCTGGCTGCCCGAAACGCATGAACGGGGCATCCATCACAAATGCATTTTTCTTGAGATCCTTGACGCCGACGCCAGGCTCGATTTGCAACTCCCTATACAGGAAGTGGCTTTCAAACGTCATTTGTTGCAACTTGCTAAAGACGGTGATTTTTTCTGGGCTGCGGTTTCCGGCCTGCGATCCGGCAGTCGTGATGAATTCGGTGTATTTTATCGTGTGACATACCAGGACAATGAAGGACGCTGGTTGACCCGACTCGACTATCTGCCGTGGTCCTTGCCATTTGGTGCCTTCGGTCCGGCAGAACTCTATGATCGAGCACAATTGAATCAGAACCGCAAGGATCTTGCCTATTTTCGGAATCTGCCCACGGATAACGATGGCGTGGCATGGATCGGCCCCTCCACCAACCTTCTGGAAATTCATCCCAACACGTCCTGCGCCGAGGGATCGCTGGCGGGTCTGACCCGCATCTTTTCCGGAATGGCGAATAAAATACGCCGGAAGGAGCCTCTCACTCCTTTTGAAAAATGCTTTGCCGGATATGACGGCATTCAATTAATGCCCATTGAACCCACTGTGGCCTTTGAAACCGGGCCGCCCTTTTTTGAACTGCATGCCGGCGAAAACATGGAAAATACCGTCACAGGAACCCTGAGAAAACCTACCGCAACCAACTGGGGCTATGACGTCGTGATTTCCGGAATGTCGGCGGTCGCTGCCAAAATGCTAGAGACGAGCAGGCCTGATGAACTCGTGGATCTGATTGAAACCCTGCATAATTTTCCGGGCAAACCGATCAAGGTTGTCTTTGATCTGGTCTATGGGCATGCCGATAGTCAAGCGCTTGACCTGCTGAACCGGCATTTCTTTGTCGGACCCAACATGTATGGTCATAATATTGATTACCGTCATCCGGTCGTTCGCGCCATTCTCCTTGAAATGGCTGAAAGGAAAATAGGTTTCGGCGCCGATGGATTGCGGGTTGACGGCGCTCAGGACTTTAATTACTGGAATGAAGAAAAACGCCGACTGGTGTATGACGATGAGTTCCTTCTCTCAATGGGACATCAAATTATCAATATGGAAAGTGTGCGTTATCGCCCCTGGACGATATTCGAGGATGGTCGCCCATGGCCGAGAGAAGATTATGAACTGGCTTCATCGTATCGGGCGCTCATCGAACAGGACAACAGAGCATTTCAATGGGGCCCGTTAACCTTTGCCCATAATACGCCTTTCGCCTGCACATTCTGGATCAGCAAATGGTGGCGACTTGAGGAAATCGCTTTTCTGGGAAACAACTGGATTTCGGGGGTCGCCAATCATGATACTCTGCGCCGCGGCGCCCAGGCCGATCCCGAATCTATCGCCATCAACCAGAGACTGGGCAACACTTTGCCTGATATCCTTAAAAATGCCTATAATCAAATAGGCGTCAACCTACTCATGCACGCCTTCCTCCCAGGCGTACCGCTTGATTTCATCAATGCCAACGTCCGCGCACCATGGGGATTTATCCGTAATACGGATTATCGCTATGCCGTCAAGGTAATGGGAGAGGAATGGCGCTCGGTATTCTGGCAGATGGATGAGGACAATTACAGACGTGCCGATTTTTTCATCCAGTTGAAGGCTCTCGGTTTCAACACACTCGAAGACCTGAGCTATTTTATGCACAACCTTGTCCGCGCGATGCTGGCAACCATGTATGATGTCACCAAAGCAGCGCTGTTTATCAACTCTTTATCGCCGCCGGTAGCAGGTCCAACTCCAATCAATACCAAAGCGCTTCAGGATATCGCGCGGGCCTGGATGGATGATATGCACGCATATTCCAATATTTCCAGGCATACGGAAAATCTCGATCCATTCCAGACCTCGATACACCATGCCATTCGCTGTTTTCGCCAGAAATACGCATGGCTCCAGGATCGGCTTTCCCCCAGCGATCTTTTTTTCTTTAATCGACCCATCAACGGAACTGTCCTGATCTGCGGGCTGCGTCATAGCCCTGACCAAAGCACACGGATCATGATTGTCGTCAATATGGAAGGTGAAACCATCGATGTGGATCTGCATAAGCTTTTCCCGGCTATGGGACAAGGATGGATCAAGGTATTGCCCGAAGCCGGAGAAATGGAAACACACCTGACGCTCGCCAACAGCGAAGGATTTGTGGCTGTTTCCCGCGCTTAAAAGCCAAGGATGATTGAGCACCCCATTCTGGAACAAGACGCATGATTGATATAAAACAAGCTATAATGATGTAGATCATTTTCGTTTCATCCTGGATCCACCGAATTTTACTAACCTTGATCGCATGAGAAACCTGTTCGTAAAAACGCGTTTTTATTTCAAGCAAATATCCCGCGCCCGAGTATTCAAACCATTACGTCACGCCATTTAGCATGTCTATACAAATTACATCGACTCATATTCCTGAAGTTCTTTATCTGATTCCCGAACGCTTTGAAGATGAGCGCGGTTTTTTTATGGAAATCTATCGAACAGACATCCTGAGCCAACACGGTATTTCATTCGAACCCTGCCAGGAAAATCTGAGCCAATCCCGTCATGGCGTGCTGCGTGGTCTGCATCATCAACTTGAAGTCCCGCAGGGCAAACTGGTGCGTGTATTGCAGGGCGAAATATTCGACGTAGCAGTGGATATCCGCCGCTCATCCCCAACATTCGGCCATTGGGTTGCTGCGCGCCTGTCGGACCGATTACACGACATGCTTTGGATACCACCAGGCTTCTCACACGGATTCTATGTACTCAGCCAACAGGCTGCCATCGCCTATACCTGCACAGCACCCTACCTGCCAAACGCCCAGGCAAAGATACGCTGGAACGATCCTTCACTGGCTATCACATGGCCGATAGACGCTGACAACCCACCCATTCTCTCAACTGCCGATGCCGGAGCTTTGGATCTTGAGCAGGCTGATTTGTACCCATGAAAGTGATGATTACAGGGGCCGGCGGTCAACTGGCTCGGGAATTATGGATGACACGGGTGAAAGGCTGGGAAGTGTTCATGTTTGAGCGCAGCCAACTTGATATCAGCCAACCCCGGGAAGTATTTTCAGTCTTTGACGAATATAAGCCGGATATCGTCATCAATACAGCGGCTTTTACTTCAGTCGATGCGGCCGAACAACAGCCGGACAAGGCCACTGCAGTCAACAGCGAAGGCGCTTTCTATATGGCTCGGGCTGCTCTGCAACATCGCACCCACTTGATCCATATCTCTACCGATTATGTTTTTAACGGGTGTCAGCCCTGGCCTTATTTACCGGATGATCCCTGTTATCCCGTCAACGCTTACGGGCGCAGCAAATGGGATGGAGAATGCCTCATCCGCCAGTGCATGACTTCACACCTCATCGTACGATCCAGCTGGCTCTACGCCGCTAACGGAAAGAATTTTGTCACAAAAATGCTACAGATTCTGCGTGATAACAAACATGCAAGCGTCGTTTTCGACGAGATAGGAAGCCCGACATGGGCCAGAGGTCTGGCTGAAACATTATGGATCGCGGCGCGTCAGCGCTTGACGGGCACGTATCACTGGAGCGATGCAGGCGTAGCCAGCCGCTACGATTTCGCATGCGCCATCAATGAATTGGGTCAGGGTATGAATTTATTGCCTCAAGAGGATATATCGATCGTGCCTGTCCGAAGCTCTGAACACCGAAATACCGTCCGCCGCCCACCGTTCAGTGTGCTGGATACCACCCGCACATGGAATGCGCTGAACCTGACTCCGGTTCACTGGGCCGTACAACTGCGGCGCATGATGTCGGAGATGCAGGTCAGCGATGCGCAAAACTAGAATCCTGGTGACAGGAGGGGCTGGTTTTATCGGCAGTGCTTTTACCCGCAAGCAACTGGAAAACGCGCTTGCCGATAGGCTGGTTGTGGTCGACGCGCTCACTTACGCAGGCACCCGGGAGCGGCTGAATAACATTGCCAACCCCGATGCCCTGCGTTTCGTACATGGAGATTGCAGCGATCAAAGTCTACTTGATTCGCTGTTAATCAACGAACAGATTGATATCGTCGTGCACTTTGCGGCGCATACCCACGTCGATCGCTCGATCAGCGCGCCGGATGATTTTATTCATTCCAATATCCATGGCACCTATGGCGTTCTGGAATCTCTGCGTCGATACCATGAAACACATCAGCGCTGGATACGCTTGCATCATATTTCTACCGATGAGGTTTATGGATCCCTGCCTGATAGTGCAGCCACGCCCGACTTCCCGTATCGCCCCAGTTCCCCTTATTCAGCCACCAAAGCCGGTTCGGATCATCTGGTTCATGCTTATACTCAAACTTTCGGATTGCCTGCCACAATCAGCCATTGCACCAATAATTATGGTCCCTTCCAACACCCGGAAAAATTGATCCCGCATGTGATTTCATGTCTGCTCTCGGGGCAGTCTATCCCGGTTTATGGGGACGGTCTACAACAGCGCGACTGGCTGCATGTCGCAGATCATGTCGAAGCTCTGTCCATGATCGTTCACCACAATCCCGATGAAGCGGTCCATCATATCAGCGCTCAGACATCCCGCAATAATATTGACGTGATCCGCCTGATCTGCGATCTGCTCGATGAATATCCCGACAAGGGTTTTCTGACGATTCACCATCCCCGATCCTATCCTGCGATTGGTCGTTCATGTCATGAAGCCATTACATTCGTTAAGGATCGCCCCGGTCATGACCGACGCTATGCATTAATGCCAACCCAGGAGTTAGAATCGTGGGGCTTCCGCTGCCGCATACCTTTAGAGGCAGGGCTGCGGGACACCCTGAACTGGTACATTCAGAATGGCATCTGGTGGAAGACAGTCATGGATAACAGCAGGTCTGAGTCTATAACGAACAAACCCAATTCCTGAGAGCCAATTTCAAAATATTCAAGTTTGTTCAAGGTCAAGGAAGGCGGAAATTTTAACCGCAGGAATACTATTGAGGATTAAAATTTTCGCCTGACACAGAGACTGGACAAAATCGGACGTTTTAAAACTGGCTCCTGATTATACTTTTATTGCGCCAGAATGCGCATGCTTTCGATATAAGCCGAAGGCAGTGGTTTTACTTTGCCGATTACCTGTTCCAGCGGAACGTGAATCATCTCGGTACCCTTCAACGCGATCATAACACCGTCGTCCTGACCCATAAGCGCATCCACAGCCGCAACCCCCATACGTGTCGCGAGAAAACGATCGAAGTGGGTCGGTCTTCCGCCACGTTGCACATGACCCAGAATGGTAGCGCGCACTTCATATTCCTGGTGTTCACGATTGAGAAATTGGACAATTTCTTCCGCCTTGAAAGTCGCGCCTTCAGCCACCACGATCAATACATGGCTTTTACCCCGACGCCATGCAAGCTCAACCCTCTCCAGAATATCACCAAGTTCAAGCTCTGCTTCCGGCAGATGGACAATTTCAGCCCCACCGGTCATTCCAGCCATCAAGGCAAGATAACCACAGGAACGCCCCATCGTTTCAATAACGAAAGCGCGACCATGGCTGCTCGCTGTATCACGCAGCCGATCAATAGCATCCAGTATCGTATTCAAGGCTGTGTCAATGCCGATCGCCATATCGGTGCCACTGATATCGTTATCAATGCTTCCCGGAATGCCTATGACCGGGAATCCCGCTGTATGGAGCGCATATGCTCCCGTCAGAGATCCATCGCCACCAATCACAATCAGCGCATCCACACTGTGGCGCCTCATTTTCTCAATGGCGCGCATCTGAATATCGACATCGACGAATTCCGGCAAGCGAGTGCTCAAAAGGAAAGTACCGCCTTCCTGCAATTTGCCACCAACATCCCTCAAACCCAGAGGATACAAATCTCCATTCACCAGCCCTACATAACCTCGACGTACCCCAAGAATTTCAATCCCATGATAATGACCGTAACGCACGATAGCACGAATGCAAGCATTCATCCCCGGCGCATCGCCACCACTTGTCATGACTGCCAATCGACGCAGATGTTTGGCCATTGCGGATATCCCTGTAGCTTGAAAATCAGATTAAGCAATTTCTGATTCCCATTAAATGAATGATATTCTGCTTGCTTATAGAGACTAAGGAAGCTTTGCTCAGACTTGATCAGAGCTTCCCTAAAGGCAGGTCTGAAATACCGGGATCAAGCACCGATCCTGTTCATCTATTTCATGCCTGTACGCATCAGCGCTTCATTAAAACGTTGTTGCAGATTATCGTAATGTATTTCTAGAAATTCCATTTCAGACAACTGATGATTGATAAAACGACCGCTTTCATCCTTTCTAGACTCTATAATCTCTAGCCGATCTATCCATTTCTCCGGCACTGGGCGACCATTGTGCTGATTATTTTCAATCTTCTTTTGCAATTCCCTTTTTTCACTGTTGAGGCGAAGAATTATCTTTTTGGCGTCATTGATACTTTCTTTCAAAGCCTCCATTTTGTTCGTTTTATCCCGGAGTATATGCGCTTCCGACATGTAACTGGAGAGGATCTGCCGATCCTTTTGCGCCTGTTCGGCAGATGCCTGCGCTTGCAATTCTTTAAGGCGCTGTTGTCTCAATTGCTGTTCCAGTTTTTCAGCAGAAGGAGGGGCAGCAACTTCTTCCCTCAGAATAATGTTTTCATCATAGATTTTGTGCTCTTTCGCAGCGTAGGATTGCGGCAAAGTGTCTGAGTAATGCACCAGTCCATTGTCGTCCACCCAGCGATAGATCTTCGTGGCTGCAACAGCCGAAGAAATGGCTATACACAGGCAACTGAGCATACAAATTAAAGCCAGACAAATCTGAAAAAAACCGCGCCGCTTTTTAGGGCCAGATGTCTCAATTAGACCATGCACTTGAATTGCTTCGATCATGGGAATGACTCCTGGATCTGCCATAAACTTCTGCGGTAATCTCTTAATGATTTCAGCGCTTCCGCATCCTCGGGGCGTTGAGATAAAAAGCTTTCGAGGGTTTCGATACTGGATAAAGATATCACGCTCATATGATATTTTGATTGAAGATATTGACTGGCCGCGAGTTTGGTGGACTGAGGTTCCTGCCGATCAAAGGCAATCAGGAGACCTGCCGGAACTGCAGCGTTTGATTGAATCAACTGGATAGCCTGTTCGGCAGCTGTGCCCGCCGTCAAAACGTCATCAACGATCAACACACGTCCTGTAATCGGCGCGCCAACCGATCCGCCCCCTTCTCCATGAGCCTTGATTTCCTTGCGATTATAGACCGTGGGCACATCACGCTGCCACTTTTGAGCCAGAGCCGCGGCGGTCAGGCTCATCAATGGAATTCCTTTATAGGCAGCGCCGAACAGCAGATCATATTCCAATCCGGAGTCAACAATTTTCTGTGCCAGCCACTGACCCAGAAGCATCATATCCGAACCACGATACAAGCGACCGATATTGAAAAAATAAGGGCTGGGACGCCCGGATTTCAAGGTGAAATGACCAAATTGAAGCGCGCCTCTGCGTAACGCTAAATCAATAAAGGAAGCTTCAATGGAAGGTTCAATCATTATGCGTGCCTTAATTGCAAATCTGACTTGATAGCCTGAAGATATAACAGCCATTTCCGGAACCAGACACCAGAAAGAATCCTTAATCTGAATCTCACTCTTTCCGAACCGCAACACGGTGAACTTTCTTATCCAGCTATAGCTGCCAGATCATAAGCTATCCCGAACATCCCTGCCTGTCAATGGTTAAAATAACGCACCCTGTTTGACGCTTTTGCAAACACCCCTGCTTTCTTCAGCAAACCCGGTTCTGTTATTGGAACCATCACGCCAAGCCCTGTATGACTTGATCAGAGGTTCCCTGGCAGGTTGTTGAAAAACGTTATGAGCGCAGCAAAGTCGAGGAAAAACGGACGAAAAAGCGGAGTTTACGCGGAGTACATGAGCATAAGGAGCCTGTTTTTAACGAAAAATTTGCAAGTGCAATAGTTTTTCAACAGCCTGCCAGGGTCTGTTAACGCTAACATTGATCACTGATGAACCAGCATGCCAAAAAGCCTGTCGCGTTACCACAGGCAACAATAAACCTGCCTATAAATCATCCTGTTCCATTTCAATAGCAACTGCAATACCCATACCACCGCCGATGCAAAGTGCCGCCAGACCGCGTTTGCGCTTAAGACGCCGCATACCATAGAGCAAATCAACCAGGATTCTGGCGCCGGAAGCACCAAGAGGATGTCCCAGCGCCAGGGAACCGCCATTCACATTCACCCGATCCCGATCAATACCCAGATTCGAGATATATACCAGGCATTGGACGGCAAAAGCCTCATTGACCTCAAAAAGCCCGACCTCGCCAGGCTCCCAACCTGCGTTCCGCAGGCAAAGGCGCGTCGCTGGCACCGGCCCATAACCCATGATAGCCGGATCGACACCGGCGCAACCAAAAGCGACGATTCGCGCTATAACGGGCGAACCGGACTGCTCGGCGAAACTGCGCGACGATACAAGAAGCGCTGCCGCCCCATCACTGAGCGGAGATGAATTTCCCGCAGTCACCATGCCATCGTTCAAAAAAACCGGCTTCAGACGCGCCAGCATTGCCTGGCTGGTTTGAGTGCGAATGCATTCATCATCCCGGATTGACGCCTTCTCACTGCTCCGCGAAGATATTTTAATCGGCACAGTTTGATGACGAAAAAAACCTTCATCCCGCGCTATGGATGCGAACTGCTGTGATCGCAGCGCAAACGCATCCTGATCCGCACGCGAGATAGAAAAGCGACGGGCAAGATTTTCAGCAGTTCTTCCCATGTGATAACCTTCAAACGCATCCCACAACCCATCGACAATCATGCTATCCAGCATGGTCCAGTCGCCCATGCGACGCCCTACGCGCGAGGCCGGCAAAAGATGGGGCGCCAGGCTCATGCTTTCCTGCCCCCCCGCGGCTATGATTTGAGCATCGCCATTTCGAATGGCCTGCGCTGCCAGTTGCACCGATTTAAGACCACTGCCACAAACTTTATTAATGGTCATGGCAGGGACGGTTTCCGGTATGCCTGCAGCCATAGCTGCCTGCCGCGCGGGATTTTGGCCACATCCGGCTGCCAGAACCTGTCCCATGATGACTTCATCAAGTTGGGCGGGATCAATGCCGACGGTTGCCACCAAATCAGCAATCACGACGCCACCCAGTTGATGTGCCGGGATATGCCCCAGACAACCACCGAATTTTCCGATAGGGGTACGCCGAGCACCGAGAATTACCGCTTGTTCCACTGACATCGCTTTACTTGAAATTATGAAGTTTTCGAACGAACGTCGATATCTGCCATTTGATCAAACAGATTCTGAGGCACAGCAGTATCGGTAACGGTAGACAAATCACCCCAATCCGAATCACCCTGCGCTATTTTACGCAAAATCCGGCGCATGATTTTCCCTGATCGCGTTTTCGGTAGTTCTTCGGCGACCTGAATGCGATCCGGAACCGCAATACCACCGATTTCTCTGCGCACCAACTGCTTCAATTCATCCGTCAATCCTTCGTTTCGTTGCGCATCAATAAGCAGACGCACATAGGCATGAACTCCCTGTCCTTTTATTTCATGGGGGAACCCGACAACCGCCGCTTCAATCACTTGCGGATGCAACAACAAAGCTCCCTCTATTTCAGAGGTTCCGATCCGATGACCCGATACATTCAATACGTCGTCCATACGTCCCGTAAGACAGATATCTCCGTCATCATCCCGCCGCGCGCCATCGCCCGTAAAATAACAACCGGGATACTGGCTGAAGTAAGTTTCCACAAACCGATGATGGTCACCATATACGGTACGCATCTGCCCAGGCCAAGAACTTTTGAGAACCAGTGCGCCTTCACCCGCACCTTCGATGAACTGGTCCTGAACATCCACCAGCGCAGGCTCCACACCGGGCAATGGCTTCATGGCCGATCCGGGTTTCATCGAATGTATGCCCGGTAGCGGGGTCATGATCGCCCCCCCGGTTTCGGTCTGCCACCAGGTATCTACCACCGGGCATCTTGCACGACCCACCTTGTGAAAATACCAGCGCCATGTTTCCGGATTAATGGGTTCGCCCACAGTCCCCAGAATCCGGAGGCTCTGGCGGCTGGTTTCAGCGAGAGGTTCATCGCCGTAAGCCACCAACGCCCTGAGTGCTGTCGGAGCAGTATAGAATTGAGTTACCTGAAATTGATCAATGATACGCCAAAATCGATCAGGCTGAGGATAGATCGGAACGCCTTCGTATATCAGGGTAGTTCCGCCATGAAGCAACGGTGCGTATACGGTATAAGTATGCCCGGTCACCCAACCAATGTCTGCGGTACACCAAAAGACATCTGTCGGGGACGGATCAAAAATGAGTTGGTAGCTATAAGCACAAAATAACAGGTAACCTGCAGTGGTATGCAATACCCCTTTAGGCTTGCCTGTAGATCCCGAAGTATACAATATAAACAGAGGATCTTCAGCATTCATGGGCTGAGGCAACCATTCAGGATTCCGGCCTTCAATCAGTTGATCCCAGGCGATATCCCGCCCCTGATCCCATGATACCGAACCTTGGGTGTGGCGGTACATCACCACGGTATGAACAGCAGGACACTGTGCCACAGCGGCATCCACCTGAGCTTTCAGCGCTATTTTCCGTCCGCTACGCAGCCCCTCGTCTGCGGTAATAACCGCGCAGCACTGCGCGTCGAGAATTCGATCCTTTAGCGCCTCGCTGGAGAAACCGGCAAAAACCACTGTATGTATCGCCCCGATACGTGCGCAGGCCAGCATCGCCACCACGGCTTCAGGAAGCATAGGCATATAAATGCAAACCCGATCGCCCTTGCCAATTCCGCGACTGATCAATCCTGATGCGAATCTGCAGGTGGCTTCATAAAGCTGTTGATACGTTAGCGAGCGCTGCTGCTCCGGGCTATCACCCACCCACTGGATGGCTATTTGCCCAGCTCTGGTAGACAAATGCCGGTCAATGCAATTCTCGGCGGCATTCAAGATTCCGCCTTCAAACCAGCGTATAGCACCCTGATTAAAATCCCAGCACGAGATGCGCCGCCATTCCTTTTTCCAGCTCAGATATTTCCCGGCCTGACTGCTCCAGAATAAATCAGGGTTATCCTGTGCCTCCTTAACCATGCGATCATAATCACCGTGATTCAAACCATCGCGTCTAACCCACGAATCAGGTGGCGGATAGGACTGCCCGTTGTTCATTGTTCCCATCATTGCTTCCAGGTTGGTTCGCTGGGAAAGATCAGTATTTGTGCCTTTCCCTCATTTCATCAAGTGTTTTACAGTCAATGCACTGAGTTGCCGTCGGCCGAGCTTCAAGCCTTCTGATCCCGATCTCTGTGCCACAGGTATCACAATACCCATAATCATCATTGTCCAGTCGTTCCAGCGCACTGTCTATTTTTTTCAGCAATTTGCGTTCCCTATCTCTCGTACGCAACTCAATACTGAATTCCGATTCCTGAGTAGCCCGGTCATTCGGATCAGGGAAATTGGCCGCGTCAACTTTCATATGATGTACCGTGCGATCCACTTCATTCATGAGTTCTTCTTTCCAGGAAGATAGAATATGGTGAAAATGTTTTTTTTGCGGCTCGCTCATAAAAGGTTCATCGGATTTAACGGGATATGGACTTATGGTCTTGCCGGGGCCTTCAGATAACAAACGTTCTGGACACATGGTTCCTGCTCCATGGTAATCACCAAAGCTATGGTGTATCAGGGAACCTCTGGACAAGTCATGAACTCGGTTCTTGCGTCCCTTATGCCCGGATTCTTGGTTGTAAATCTTCGCAATATACTGTGCGATTTACGCCTCGAATCTGAACAGCAGGAACCACAATCTCTTTCGTCCAGACCTGTTTAGAGGTTCCTTAGTGGTTATTTGTTGCGCATTCAAACGCTATTCGTTAATTTCAACCGCGGGCAGAACTCTCGGCAAATGGATGGCAGATCCCTGATTGCCTACGTGTTCCACCACTACCTCGGTGGTGATACCTCCCCGAATCTTGAACCGGGCCCTTACATTCAAATACCGCGGGTCGATGGATTTTATCATATCTTCGGCAATTTTATTGGTAACAGCCTCATGAAAAGCACCTTCATTGCGATAAGACCAAAGATAAAGTTTAAGTGATTTCAATTCTACACACCACTGCCCGGGCATATAGCCGATATGGATTGTAGCGAAATCCGGCTGACCGGTTATCGGACAAAGACAGGTGAATTCAGAAGACACCATGGTCACAAGATAGTCACGCTGCGGACATGGATTTTCAAATATTTCGAGCTCTTTGCTGGGTTTTGTTGGCATAACGAATGGTCCGGATAACTCATAACCTGTTAAACAGGATAATTTAACATGGCATGAAGGTATAATAAAGCATTCGCACTGATTAAAGCGCCAACCACTTAAGGAACCTTTAGATTAATTCCGAACGAAG
>DEIQ01000098.1:13823-17675 GCA_002352565.1 Proteobacteria bacterium UBA2770
TTCATGAATGGATCTGAGGTTCCTTCGTGTTAATAGACCATAAATCAATTTTTTGGTATCTAAATAACCTTTAAGGTATACTTTTCATCCACAATGCATTCATATTGATAGTATATGTGAAAAGGTTGTTCACCAAATTTTTTAATCTTATTTCAAAGACCAAGGGGCTCTGAATGGATAATGATCAGAATGAAAATGTCAAAGTAGTTTATATCGTTCTCATCTCGATTGTAGTTTTTGCCGTTCTATTGCTGTTTTTCGCCAGAGGGCTGGCTGGTCTGGTAACGAAAGATCAGCCCATTGATCCATTGCAAAAACGGATAATCGCAGAGCGACTCCAACCCGTTTTTGCCGTCAACACTTCGACGACACCCCCCGTCACAGCAAAGGCTCAAACACCGCAGAAAGCTCAACTCAACCCCGAAAAAATCTATTCGACTCGATGTTCCGCCTGCCATCAAACCGGAGTCATGGGCGCCCCGCGCATGGGACACAAGGAAGAATGGGAGTCCCGGATGGCACAAGGCATGGAAATGCTGACGGCCCATGCCATGGAAGGATTTCAAGGCAAGAAAGGCTATATGCCACCTAATGCAGGGCTGGATAAACAGCAAATTGTTGCAACCATTACTTATATGCTGAGCCAAAGTGAAGTAGAATTTGAAACTGAATAGTTTCATAATTTCCAACCAACGACCAACCATAGAGTACTGATGATGCCTATTTATGAATATGAATGCAGTTCGTGCCATCATCATCTGGATGCTTTGCAAAAGATGAGTGAAGCTCCTCTTGTAGAATGCCCCGGCTGCCATCAGCCGACCCTGAAAAAGTTGATATCGGCAGTAGCTTTCAGGCTCAAGGGGAGCGGCTGGTACGAGACGGATTTCAAAAAGGATCACCAGCGCAACCTCGCCGACGTAGACAAGGGTAGTCCTGAAAGCAAAAGTCAGGACAAGGCGGATACCCAAAAAAGCGAGACAAAAGATTCGGGGGAAAGCAAGACCAACAAAAGTAATGAGAAAACGGCAACGGATTCCAAAACCAAATCAGAACCCGCCAAGTCGGGCGGAAAATCCAAGGATATAGCCTGATGCCACCCATTATTTCTGCGAGCATGCGGACGCATACCTGTGGCTCAGTGAGCATTGATCAAATCGGAATCCAGCTAGGTTTGTGCGGCTGGGTACAGCGGATTAGAGACCATGGCGGAGTTTTATTTCTCGATCTCCGAGATCGGGAAGGATTGATTCAAGCGGTTTGTTCCCCGGACAACCCGGGGGTATTTAAAATCGCGGAGAGTCTGCACACAGAGTCGGTAATCCGCATACAGGGTACGGCACGCGCCAGACCCGAAGGCACCGAGAACCCCAGATTGCCCAGTGGCGCCGTGGAAGTGGATGTCCATGAACTCGAAGTGCTTGGACGCAGCGAAACACCCCCCATATCGCCGGAAGGCGCGGAAGCAGGTGAAGAAACACGTCTAAAATATCGTTACCTGGATATACGTCGCCCCGCATTATTCAACAACCTGATTCTGCGTGCCAAAATCAATTCATTGACCCGGGCCTACCTCGAAAATGAAGCCTTCATGGAAATCGAAACCCCGATTTTAACTAAAGCGACGCCCGAAGGCGCACGCGATTACGTGGTGCCCAGTAGAAACTACTCAGGGAGTTTTTTTGCACTGCCCCAGTCTCCCCAGTTGTTCAAGCAACTGTTAATGGTGGGGGGCGTGGAACGCTATTATCAGATCGCCCGCTGTTTCCGTGACGAAGATCTGCGTGCTGACCGCCAGCCGGAATTCACGCAATTGGATATTGAAATGTCGTTTATCAATGAAAGCGATATTATGCAATTAAGCGAACACTGGTTGCGCGGACTCTTCTCCGAACTTCTTGATGTGGCATTGCCTGACCCCTTCAACAGAATGAGTTATATGGAGACAATGCTACGCTTTGGAACCGACAAACCGGATTTGCGTATAGGTCTGGAATTGGTGGAGATCGCTGATCTGGTCGCCGACGTGCCTTTCAAAGTATTTTCTAAAGCCGCGCAGGATCCAACTGCCCGCGTCGCCATGCTGCGGATCCCGGGAGGAGCCGCGCTGACCCGCAGCCAGATCGATCAATATACTGAAATGGTCGGAAAATACGGCGCCAAAGGGCTGGCTTATATCCGCGTCGATCGACCTGGTTTGGGAATGAAAGGGCTGCACTCGCCGATTCTTAAGTTTCTAACTCCCGAATGCATCACGCGCATGCTTGAGCGCGCCCATGCGGAATCAGGAGATCTGCTGTTTTTTGGAGCCGACAAGACCAAAATAGTCAATGATGCAATGGGTGCTTTACGTCTGAGGATCGGACACGATCTAAACCTGGTTAAAAGCGTCTGGGAACCCCTGTGGGTAACGGACTTCCCCATGTTTGAATGGAACGATAAAAACTACCGCTGGACTGCCCTTCACCATCCGTTTACCGCACCCGATCCGTCCAACCCGGAAGTTATCATGGCGGAACCCGGTGCATGCAGATCACGCGCTTACGACTTGGTCCTTAACGGCACCGAAATTGGCGGAGGCTCGATCCGAATTCATAACAGATCTGTCCAGCAGGCTGTCCTGTCTGTGCTTGGAATGAGTGAAAAACAGGCGCAGGTGCAGTTCGGGTTTTTGCTCGAGGCTTTATCCTATGGCGCGCCGCCTCATGGCGGTATTGCCTTTGGACTCGACAGGCTGACCATGATGATGGCAGGCGCCGAAAGCATCAGGGACGTTATCGCGTTCCCTAAAACCCAGTCGGCACAATGCCTTTTAACCGGCGCGCCAGCGGCTATATCAGCGGATCAATGGCGTGAACTCGGGATCAAACCCGTCAAGTCTCAGACAATTACTGAATAGCGGATTTCAATGGGACATTTCGAACTCGATGAACAGGGTTCGTGGCTGGTAGAGGCAGAGCGCCGATCCAGCCCTTTCTGTAATCCGCGTCCATGCGCCATGATCATTGATCTGATCGTGGTGCATGGGATCAGTCTGCCCCCTGAGATATTTGGCGGGAACGCTATTGATGCGCTGTTTACCGGTGGGCTCGATTGTTCCGCTGACCCCTATTTTTCACGTCTGGTCGGTCTCAAGGTCTCGACTCATTTGTTCATCAGGCGAGATGGTCATATCCTTCAATACGTACCCTTTCACTTACGGGCATGGCATGCGGGCGCTTCCTGTTTTAACGGAAGAACGGCGTGCAATGATTTTTCAATCGGCATCGAACTCGAAGGCGCCGACCATATCCCCTATACGCGCCACCAATATGAAACCTTATCGCTGGCTTGCCAAGCATTGATGAACCATTATCCCGCCATCCATCCAGGCAACATCGTCGGGCATAACCAGATTTCCCCCGGGCGAAAAACCGATCCCGGACCTGCTTTCGACTGGAGCTTTTTCACCCGTATATTGAAACATCATGAAATCGGTATTTCTGCCCCCTCACCGGATTGAGCCCACTGGATGGCTCCCGAAGGAACCTCTGGACAAGTCATGAACTCGACTCTTGCGTCCCTTATGTCCGGCTTCATTGTTGACAATTTCCGCAATAGCCCTGCTATACTGCATAATTTATCCTGAGAATCCGAACATGGGGAATCACACCTGAGCTTCGTCCAGATTCAGGGGTTCCCTAAAGCGTTGTTAGGCACAAAACCGCAGGGCAAGAATCATGAAAGTGCATGAAAAATTAAATTATGTGGAGTTTCCATCAAATAATATCCCTAAAACAAAAGATTTTTTCAGTACGGCTTTCGGCTGGTCTTTTGAGGATTTTGGTCCAGAGTACACGGCTTTTTCTGGCG
>DEIQ01000044.1 GCA_002352565.1 Proteobacteria bacterium UBA2770
GTGGATATACATGGGAGATGGTATTTGAACAAGTCTGGGCCAAGGTGATTGCGATTCCCCATGTTCAGATTCTCGGGTTAAATTGCACGGGTTAGCAGGGCTATGGCGAAAATCGTCAACAATGAAGCTGGGCCAGTAGGAACGCAAGCACCGGGTTCATGACTTGTTCAGAGGTTCCTTAGTTATGGGGTTCTCTTTAGGATAGTTTCATTCAATTAACTTAACCCTCAAGCTCTGGATAATCAATATAGCCATGTGAACCCCCTGTATAAAAGGTGGATTCATCGGGCATATTGAGTTCTGCCTTGAGGCGGAATCTTTCGACCAAATCGGCATTGGCGATCATCAACCGACCAAAGGAAATCAGATCGGCGCGCTGCTGAGTCAAAGCATCCTGCGCTATTTCCAGCGTATATTCGCCATTGGCGATATAGACACCATCAAACAGCCGTTTTATTCTCACAAAATTAAACGGCGCATCAGCCTGCTCGCGGAATCGCTCAATCACATGAAGATAGGCCAGGCCACGCCCTGCCAGACTTCCAGCTACCGCGTCAAATAACAGTTGGGGATCAGAGTCGCGCATATCATTGAAGGCGCCTGCGGGTGAAACGCGGACACCAATGCGCGCCGGTTCAACCACTGTGCTTATGGCTTCCACGATTTCCAGCAAAAAACGCAGCCGGTTGGGAACAGAACCGCCATAAATATCATCCCGTCTATTGCTGCCATCGCGCAGAAACTGGTCGATCAGGTAACCGTTGGCAGCATGAATTTCAACGCCATCAAAACCTGCGTATAGTGCATTGAGCGCAGCCTGACGATATTCCTCCACAATGCCAGGCACTTCTTCGGTCGCCAGTGCTCGGGGCGTGACATAGGGCTGACGCCCATCCGGCGTGCGAATAGTTCCGCTAATGGGAATAGGGGAAGGCGCAACCGGCGCTGTGGCTCCGGGTTGGAAATCCGGGTGCGAAGCGCGCCCAGCGTGCCATAATTGCGCATAAATATGGCCCTGCGCCTGATGCACAGCCTGCGTTACAACCTTCCAGCCCTCAATCTGGGCTTGATTATACAGACCTGGCACACCACTGAAACCGATTGCGTAAGGGCTGATGATCGTTGCTTCAGAGATGATTAATCCAACGCTCGCACGCTGGGCGTAATAAGTCGCTGCCCATGATCCCGAGATCGCGCCCTGGGCTGCGCGGCAACGAGTCAGTGGCGCCATGACCATTCGATTGGCCAAACTCATACCACCGAGATTGAACGGTTTTAGTAATCCAGTACTCATAGCATCACCATATATTTGACTTGAGTTCATAAAATAATCCTTAGATTCAGATAATTTTCGGTTGGTTATTTACCGGAGTTGAACAACTGTTGATATAAAGGATTCTCATCCATACCCCGTTCCGTGAAGTAATCTATCCATTGCTGAACTCTGGTCGTGCGCCATGTCGGCAATACAACTTTTTCAGGTATTATTGACGGTGCTGATTATACGTAGAATCCTCATGGTTTCAAATCCGCTCGATGCATCGCGATGATCGGGGTTTTCTTATACTTCGGGAGTATCTATATTTGTTTGAACAATTGAATATTCATCAGGACATTGATCATGAAGCCTACCAAGAACAGACTAAAGCGCTGATCTCCGATTTGGTGGCCATGCAGTATCAATTCGCCGATCACCCTGGACCGCTTATCATCATTCTTGCCGGATTCTGGGGTGCGGGTGTGGAAAACCTGGTGAATTTTATCGCCAGGAACATCGACATGAAACAGGCTCAGGTCACCACTTTCTGGGAAAACACCTTTGATCAAGGTAGGCCCTATTATTACCGGTTCTGGGATAATCTTCCGCCCAAAGGCAAAACCACTATTTTTCTGGATGCCTATTATATGGATTTTATTAAATCCTTTGTCAAAGGTGAGATCAATGCTCTGCAATTCAAGAATTATCTGCTTGAGATCAAGGAATTTGAAACCATGCTGGCGCGCGACAATGCGGTGCTGTTGAAATGCTGGTTTTACATCGATAAAGCCAGACAGAAAAGGCAAATCAAGAAAGCCGGGGATCAATTAACTCTGCCGGATGACGACGCCCTTGAGTCCGCGAGTTGGAATTATAAAAATTACGAAAAAATCTATTATGCTGCTGAACAAGCCATCATGTTGACCGACAGCGCTCCTGCAAGATGGCATTTGATCGCAGCGCATAAGCAGAAAATGGCCCGGCTAAAAACATTAAAACTCGTTCATGGCATCTACCGAATACATTCCAGTCACATAGATACGGGATATAGAGAAAATGAAATTTATATCAACGGAACCTCGCCAGTACTGGATGATGTAGACTTGACCAGAACAATCAGCAAAACAGCTTATAAGGATCGCAGTCATGCGCTGCAACAGGAAATTTATGAATTGGCCTGGTTGGCGCATCGTGAAGGTTTGAGTACGGTGCTGGTTTTTGAAGGGTTGGATGCCGCCGGAAAAGGTGGCTGTATCCGGAGACTGACCAATGCCATCGATACAAGGTTGGTCCATATCTATCCTATTGCCGCACCTTCAGAGGTTGAGAAACAGTTTCATTATCTGTGGCGATTCTGGCGCAAACTTCCACGGAAAGGTTTTATATCCGTATTCGATCGTTCCTGGTATGGCAGAGTTCTGGTAGAAAGAGTCGAAAATTTTGCCCGACTGGATGAATGGCTTCGCGCCTATGAGGAAATCAACCACTTTGAACAACAACTATTGCATGATCGTATGATCATACTCAAATTCTGGCTGCATATATCCCAGGATGTGCAGTTGGAAAGATTCCAGGAGCGGGAGAAATTGCCATGGAAGCAGCACAAAATAACCACTGAAGACTGGAGAAACCGGGAAAAATGGGACGCCTATGAAGAATCCGCCAATGAAATGTTGACAAGAACCAGTACCAGCCATGCGCCCTGGATTATTATTCCGGCCAATGACAAACACTATGCGCGGATTGAAATCCTCAATCATTTTCAGAGAGCTTTAAAGGATAGCCTGGAGATACACGCTGATCGCACCCGGAAATAACTGAATGATGCATAGCATACCCACTCAAACGCGCAACCGGATTGATTCAATCCTCAACGGGCTATTCGTTCATGGAGCCCATTTTTGCGACATCCACCAGGATCTTGATGGATTGTCCCGGTTTCAATTGATCCCCGGTGGACATTTGATTCCAGACACACAACTGATCAACACTAACGCCATAGCTTTTGCCGATTCTGCTTAGAGAATCGCCTGATCTGATGCGATATTTGATGGCACGCTGCGTAATGGAGCGATCCAATTCAGGCGGAGTGATTGATCTGTTACCTTTTTGCGGCTCTCGAACATAAACCAGTTGACCCGGATGGAGCAAAGTGTTACGTTTCAAATCATTCCACTGCTTCAAATCCTCGAGTGCAACCTCATAGTTGCGACTGATTTCCCATAAAGAATCGCCTTTTCGCACCCTATGTATGAGGCTCCCATCCTGTTTGAGATCGGATTGGGCTCGCGCAATCCTGCTTTTCAGTGCATTGGCTTTTATGTGGTTCATCGTGGGGATAACCAACATATCACCCGTCATAATCAGGTTATTGGCTAAATGATTGCTGCTTTTTATCGCCGACACAGAGGAATGAAAACGCGCTGCGAGTACACCAAGCGTTTCTCCCTGGCGTACCCGGTGACGAACCCAGCGTCTTTCCTCATCCCATTGATAGTTTTCAAGCGCAACCTTTAATCGATCAGAAGCTGCGATGGGCATCAGAAAATGATAGGGGCCGTCAGGATCGGTTGCCCATTGATTCAGCGCAGGATTAAACTTCTTGACCGTCTCAATAGGTACCTGCGCCAACAAGGCTATTTCTGCTACTGCCATCTGTTGTGGAAGGGTAACCAATTCTACGACCGCTTGATTCTTGATAAGCGGTAATCGAACTCCGTTGTCAGGTGAGTCTGCCACAAAACGAGCCAGCGCCAGAAGTTTAGGTACATAAGCCATCGTTTCAGCCTTGAGCTTCAGATGCCAGAAATCGGTTGGTTGATTGGCTCTTTTGTTACGCTGAATCGCACGTTGCACATTACCAATGCCGCCATTGTAGGCAGCCAGCGCAAGTAAGTAGTCACCATCAAAATATCGCGCCAGACGATCAATATATGACAACGCCGATTGTGTCGCCAGCCACACATCACGGCGCCCATCGTACCACCAGGACATGCGCAGATCATATTCTCGCGCAGTCGATGGAATAAACTGCCACAATCCAGACGCGTGACCATGAGAATAGGCCAAAGTATCATAACTGCTTTCTATGGCCGGCAGCAATGCCAGCTCCAGGGGTAGAGCTTTATGCTCCGTAGCTTGGGTGATCAGATAGAGATAAGGTCTGGCGCGTGTCAGGATGATTTCCACCATATCCTGTCGAACCAGCAGCCTCTGATATGCGGCGTCAATATCTGGATGCTTAATATCGGTAAGCTCGAATCCCTCTTCTAGCCGGCGCCAGATGGAATTGCTCGGATAGGGATGAGTCGGACGTATAGCTCCGACCTGACCAAAGTTACTACCTTCTTGCCCAATTTTTTGTGATTGGAAATGATCGAAATTCAATGCAAGAGTGCCGGACAGCACCGAATAAAGGATCCATAGCGTTACCGCCCACAACATGGATGTAAAAATCGCGAAACGATGCATACGGAAGCATTGATTGAGCCAGAACAGCATTTCAGAATTGATCCTTCCATTTTCGCAAAGCGGCAAAAACTGCAACCTCATCCGCGCCAGGCTTGAACCCTGTCGCAGACACAACATCCGGCTGATCACAGCGTAAAAAAGGATTGATACGCCGCTCAAGTTCTACGGTAGAAGGCAAAGAAGGTCTCTTTTCAGCCCGACATTGCTCGACCCGTCGCATATGATCACGAATCGCCGGATTGTTTTTTTCGACTTCAGCGGCAAACTTCAAATTCGCCAAGGTGTATTCATGGGCACAATAGACGCGGGTATCCCCGGGGAGGGCTTTGAGGCGCTCCAAAGAAGCATACATCTGCTGCGGCTCCCCTTCGAACAAACGCCCACACCCCGCTGAAAACAGCGTGTCTCCGCAAAACAAAGCCGATAAATCCGGCGCATAAAAGGCGATATGACCCAGGGTATGACCGGGAATATGCATAACCTGCACATTATTCCCGAGTAATGGAATATTGACGCTGTCATTATCTTTCAACGGTATGTTGATTCCGGAGATGCGCTCATAAACAGGACCAAAAACATCCACCGGGTAACGTTCAAGCAATTTTGAAACGCCGCCGACATGATCGGGATGATGATGCGTGATCATGATAGCGCTCAATTCAAGTCCTGACTGTTCCAGATACGCAACAACCGGGCGCCAGTCACCCGGATCAACCACCACCGCATATTTTTGGCCTTCCTCACGCAACATCCAAATATAATTATCTGCAAACGCCGAAACAGGTTCTATATAGATCATAGCAACAAGCCTTGCTGATGTTTGTGTCAATCAAAAATACCGGGATAATCGGGCACATCTGTTGTGTGATTTTTCGGGTTATAATCCAGCTTTTATATTTCAAAGAATAACGCGGACCAGGTTTCCTCGGAATTCAAAGATGCCGAACCCTGATTCATGATGAATACACGCATTCGTATCCCAATATGGGGAAGGGGAATCGGGTGAATATCAGTGTGCGCTGAAATAGCACTGTTAATGGATGGCTTCCCTCATATATACTAAACAGTATTATACCCTGGATAATGGTAATAAAACATGATATGGTCGCAGCTTTTTAGTTGATATGCTATGCAATTAACCCATGTTGAGATTTTCACAGACGGTGCCTGCAGCGGGAACCCCGGCCCAGGAGGCTGGGGAGCTTTGCTCCGTTGTGGTTCCCATGAAAGAACGCTCTACGGAAGCTGTCCAGCTACCACTAACAACCGCATGGAACTCAACGCTGCCGTCGAAGCTCTGCGCGCCTTGCACAAACCTTGCAGCGTTGCATTATACACAGACTCACAGTACGTTAAAAAGGGTATCAGCGAATGGATTCACAACTGGAAGCGCAATGGATGGCGCACTGCCGATAAAAAAACCGTCAAAAATCAGGACTTGTGGCAGGATCTTGATACTTTAGTCCAGTTTCATCAGATAAGCTGGCATTGGGTCAAGGGTCACAGCGGTCATCCCGAAAATGAAAGAGCCGATGCGCTGGCCCGAAAAGGCATCAGCGAATTACAATGCGGTGCAGGATGAGTTGAACCGATTGGTTTGACCCGGAACAAAACACAGGGCTGTACTCTCAAAAAAATTATCCTCGCATGATTGGCAGCAATAAAGGTCAGGTTACGCAAAAAGATGAGACAGATTGCACTGGACACCGAAACCACCGGACTTGAAGTATCGCAAGGACATCGGATTATCGAGATTGGCGCTGTTGAAATTGTGGATCGAAAAATCACCGGGCGGTCCTGGCACAGTTATGTCAACCCTGAAAGGAACATCGACCCCAACGCTTTGGCTGTGCATGGATTAAGCCGGGAATTTTTGGCTGACAAGCCTCTATTTTCTGAAATATACCCCGCCATGCTTGCCTTTATCGATCGAGATGAATTGCTGATCCATAATGCACAATTCGATATCGGTTTTATTGATCATGAACTGAAACTGGTCAACGGTGAACAAACAAGCATTGCGCAAATTTGCCCCGTGATCGACACTCTTGATCTGTCACGCCGACTGCTTCCGGGGAAACGCCGACACAGCCTGGATGCCTTATGCCTGCATCATGATATTGATGCCAGTCGGCGCGACCTGCATGGCGCACTGCTTGACGCAGAACTTCTGGCGCAGGTGTATCTGGCAATGACCAGTGGCCAGGTGGCGCTGATGCTCGCCGAATCCGGAACCGATCATCCGGCTGGCGCCGCTAGAACCGTGTTGTCATCAGCAACCCGGATAGAAACTCTGCATCTGATCACGCATTGTGCCAATGAAGATGAACTACGGGCACACCAACTGATGCTCGAAAGGATCGCCCAGGCTGGCAATCCCGGCTGCCTGTGGCAAGCCATGGAATCGTCCTGAACCTCACCACAGTTTCCTCGCTGCATCCATGAATGCGACTATCGACAACAGCGTAACTGCATATACCTGATACATGTTTGACAACCAGTGTTTTGTCGAGCAAAGCCTTAAGGAACCTCTGATCAAGTCTGGGCGAGGGTGATGGTTCCTTAAGGCTTTACGTCTTGCTGTAGATCGAACGCGTTTCTACCAGCTATATGGACTGGATATCCGTCCAGGGTTCAATACAAAAGTTCAGCCAGCAATGGCAAATGATCAGAGGCTTTCTCTGCCAGGTTTCCACCGACAATTCGCGTTTTCACAACGTTCCAGTGATCCTGCCGTCGAATCAATATATAGTCAATCTTTCGATCGGGATCCCACGACGGATATGTGAGGCCACCGCCACTTCCGCTTGATTGAATCCACAGTTCATCGAGAATTTGCAGTGTTTCGCTTTCCGGAACAGCATTCAAATCACCTGCAAGAATGACAGGGACTTCGCTTTTGCGATATATATCATTGATTGCAGCAGCCTGCAACAAGCGGTCCTTTGAATCCTGAATATAATGAAGATGCGTGGTTGCAAAGCGTATCCTGGTTTTGTCAGGCAGATCAATCGTTGACTCCATCACAATCCGGGTTTCTATATTCGGATCGCCAGGTAATTCATATACCTGGTGTGCCAGAATCGGGTGTCTGCTGAGTATTCCCTGGCCATACGCGCCCCCCTTATAATCGATAGCCTTACCAAACTTCGTTTCCATTTGGGTTATCCGTCCCAGTTCCGCAAGCTGATCCACGCCCAATGATCTTTCGGTTACCTTGTCCACTTCCTGGAGGGCGACAAGATCCGGATCGTATTTTTTAATGATCCGGGCAAGACGCTCCAAATCTATCACGTGATCAGTGCCTTCCCCGTGATGAATGTTGTAGGTCATGACCAACATCTGTTGGTCATGACAAAATATTGGACCAGAAAAGGTCGATAAAAACAGAATAGAAAGACCGGCAAGGATGCGAAACGCTTTTTTTGTCATCACAGCACTCCCATTACATGACAAATGAATCGCTATGCATGAAGGTGCATACGTATCATATTTTTATTCTTGATAATATATGTCATATGCTTTCGCAAATAATGAAGGTTTTATGATCAGTCAAAATCAAAGTGGGAAACGCTATGCATATCAAGCGCCTGATAATGTTTGAGTAGGCGGACACCCCAGATAAAATCTGGCCAAGGTACGGTGTGCCTGGTTCATGGCTTTCATCACTCCTTGCTTTTTTATACTAAAAGCTTTCCCGGAAGAAAGATGTCATGGATACCATGCAGCAGTTATTACCGAAAAACAGAATGTTAGGGAGCTTCTTATCAATTCATGAGCTCGGTGCCTGCGGTGAGCGAAGNNTCGAACCCGCTTGCGTCCCTTATGCCAGGTTCCTGGTTGTAAATCTTCGCACTAAGCTTGCTATACCGGTCGATAAGCGCCTTGAATTGAACATAAGGCACCACAATTTACCTCGTCCAGAATTAATCAGAGGTTCCTTGGTCTAAGGCTTTTCAGCATGGAGCAGCGCCAACAACCCGGACAAATTCTCAAAGCTAATAAGAGAAAAACAGGTAGCAGAGTAGAAGTATAGCCACCCACAAAACCATGCTCCCGGTGGGCCAGTTGCGTGATACGATGCCCTGCGGTTCAATTTTTATCAGGTTATTTCTTTGTTTCTTCAGGTGTTGAACCCAGTAATCCAACTTCACGCCCGATTGATTCAAATGGAGCCAGCACCAGGCGCAAGCGCTGCGATACAGCCAATCGATATCATACCAGCTGCCAGAATGTGGCTTGAGCCAGCGTAAGGTCATAAAAAATGCCGCGGCGCCGATGAGCAGGTTAACCAGTTGATCTGCGACATGTTCCAACGAATAGACATGACCCAATGTCGTAGCAGCGGGCAGCCATGGCTCTATAATTCCAGGGAACAGACCGAGAACCAGACATACCATAGCCAGCAACAACATGGCCGTCATCTGTTGCGAACTGATTGCTTTTCGGATCGGACGAGTAGCTTGCGCAGGTTTAAAAAAGATAAACCATGGATAGCGCAAGCCCACATAAAGCAGCGACAGCGAACCCGCTACCGTCAGCATGAATTCCACAATCCATGCCTGCTCGCTGACTGCCGCTTCCATCAGCAATGATTTTGACACAAATCCTGCAGTTCCTGGCATGCCGGATAGCGTCAAACTCCCACACAGCGCCAGCGCAGCGGACCACGGCAGGATTTTCCCCAGCCCGCCAAGTTGATCCATCCGCTCTGTACCCGTGGTGGCGATCACAGTGGCTGCGCTCATCAGCAACAGTGCCTTGTATGAAATATGGGAAAGCGCATGCAGCGCCACGCCTGCCATGGCTTCCGGAGTACCCACGCCGATCCCCATCAGCATGATACCCACCTGCCCAACAATACTATAAACCAGAAGCAAACGCAGTTCATTGGCGCGCATGGCATACACTATGCCATAAATGATCATATAAGCCCCGATGGGAATCAGGGCGAACTCTCCAGCAAAAACGCGCGCCAAAACTAAAACGGCGGTTTTGGTGGTGAAAGCTGAGAGAAAAACAGTGATATTGGGTGATGCCTTGGGATAACTGTCTGCAATCCAGACGGATAATGGCGGTGCGCCGGCATTGATCAACAATCCAGCCAGAATGAAATAATCCGACCAGCAATCCGCATCAATCGCTTGTATCAGGGTCATTCCCTGATTCTGGTGAATATGTGCGGCAATCCCGCTCATCAGCAGGAAGCCGCCCAGCAAATGAATCATCAGATAACGCAAGCCGGCGTTTCTCGAATCTGGATGATTGCCCAACATAATCAAAATCGCTGAAGACAGCGCCATTATTTCCCAAAACACCAGCAAACTGATCCAGTCACCGGCCAGTACCGTATTGATGGCGCTGCCTGCGTAAATCAGCACAAAACTGTTTTCAGATACTTTATTCTTCCAGGCGCCATAAAGCATTCCGGCGAACAACACTCCGGCGAAAACGATGGCGAACCATCGCCCCCAAGCATCAAAATGCAGCGGATAGATGGCAAATGCCTCAAACTCGATTTTCGCTGTTAGCCCAGGCTCCCAGTTAAAACAAAAAAATAAAACCAGGAGAGGTGCCGATAATGCCCACCACGGGCGGATTCTCCCTGGCACAAAAGGCAGGATCAGTCCCCAGACGATGGGCAGACAACCGACAGGAAAAACCCATGCGCTCATTGGTTGGTATCATCAGGCTGATCGATCGTCAAATCGAATATGGCGTATCCTGCCAACAACGCCAGATTTGCCAAAATTGCCCATAACCAGTGCCGCAGATGAAGCATCACCTCAACCACGCCTCCATGCGCCATCATAGCCACAGGTCCAGCCATAATTGCGCCAGCCATGCACAAGAAACACATCCGGATTCTGAACCGCCGATCCGATGGTAGCGACCTGAATGGTCTGGCTGGTCTATGCCTCACAGCAACGCCTCCCAGGGCTTGACTGCCAGCAACATTAAATCAGGCCTGAAAAACAGGAGAAGCGTCATCAAAGCGGTAAATAACATCGCTGCGAGCATGAGGATCGGGGCTTCGCGTGCATGGCTATCCGCAGGCAGGGGATCGAGAAAAGCCGTGACCAGAATGGGCGCAAAATAGGCAACATTCATGACAGTGCTGAAACCAAGCACCAAAATCAACCACCAGGAATGAACATCCATTCCTGCGCGTAGAATAAACCATTTACTCAAAAAACCCGCCGTAGGGGGTAGGCCGATCATGGAAAGAACACCAATGAAAAAGAAACCCATCGTCCAGGGCATGCGGCGACCAATTCCCTGCATCTGGCTGATATGATCGATGTGCGCTGTGGTATGAATGGCCCCGGCCACGAAAAACAGGGTAATTTTGCCGAAGGCATGTGTGACGAGATGCAACGTAGCGCCTATAATCCCCAGAGGTGTAAACAGCGCAGCTGAAAGAATGATATAGGATAAATTGGATATGGTGGAATAGGCGAGCCTTTTTTTCAGGTGATCCTGCTGCAATGCTTTGATTGAGGCGAATATAATAGTAAAACCAGCCAGTCCCAACCACAAGTTATCCAGCGACAATAGTTTAAGGTTTTCGAACCCCAACACATAGACGAATACCTTGATCAGCGTGAATACACCCGCTTTGACCACAGCGACAGCATGCAGGAGCGCGCTTACAGGGGTTGGCGCCACCATCGCCGCCGGTAGCCATCCATGAAGCGGAAACAATGCCGCTTTCCCCACGCCATAGGCATATAGGATAGACAGAACCAGATAAGTCCACATGGGAACATTGGCTGGAATCACGCCCCCGCGGGTAAATATCAGGGTTCCTGAGACAGCCCATGTCCAGATGATCGCCAGAACCAGAAAAACCAGGGAAGAACCCAACAAATAACGAAGATAGACACGCCCGCCCCGGATAGAGGCCACATTCCGCGAATGGGTAACCAGAGGATAGGTCGAAAGCGTCAAAGCTTCATAAAAAAACAACAGGGTCAACAGATCGCCGGAAAAAGCCAGGCCCATGGTCGCGGCCATGGCGACACCGAACCAGGCATAGAAGGCTGTCTGTCTCGGCTCATGATTAGCTCTCATGTATCCAAAAGCATAGACCGCATTGGCAATCCATAACCCGCTGGCAAGCAGCGCATAAATTCTGCCCAATGGATCAGGATGCAGTGTCAACGGCACATCTTCAAACAGTTCCAGAAGCACCCACGGAGGTATTTCCGGCATAGAAATCAACCACCATGCGCAACCATGCATGGCGATCGCACAGAGCAGAGTCCAGCCATCACGCACTAATCCCCATCGGTGCAGACCTATTCCACCAACCGAGCCCAGCAATGGAAAAAAAATAATGGCCAGTAAAACCAGAGGACCATCCATCATTACCCCGCACCGAACAGCATAAGCGCAGCCTTTTGCGTCCATGGAAATAACAGGGATTGCCCAAAAACTCCAAAAGCGACGGATAGCAGTGTCAGAATCCATGTTGTCATTAACATCGGCCACGGAGCCTCACGCACTTCCGCCCGTTCAGCCGCCACTGGCCTCAGATACATGGTTTCTACCACTTTCCACACGTAAAAAGCCGCCAGCATGGAACCCAACACTACAACAAGCGCAAGCCACCACTCACCCTGTTCTAAAATCGCCTGCAGCAGATACCATTTGCTGAAAAAACCGCTTGTCAGGGGAAGTCCGATGAGACTTAGTCCCGCAATGAGAAAAGCTGCGCTCGACCATGGCATCAATCGACTGACCCCGGCCATGTTGTGGAGTTTGCATGAACCCAAACCGGTTGCGATACAGGCCAGAGACATGAACAACGCCCCTTTGGTGATCGCATGGGTGAAGATATGCAGAAGGGAGGCGTTGAGTCCCGGGATGGTTGCCAGGCTAATCCCGAGGGTAATATAACCGATCTGCGCCAGGCTTGAGTAAGCTAACAGGCGTTTCGCATGCGTCTGATAAAGAGCGCTGAACGAAGGTATCAGAATAGCGATTACGGAAAGGAACGCAAGGATGGTATTAAAAGGCATATGGTTATGGGAATAATCGGAACCAAAAACGCTGTAAATAAAGCGGATCAATACATAAACGGCCACCTTGGTGGCTGTGGAGGCAAGAAAGACGGAAACCACTGACGGGGCAAAAGTGTAGGCATTGGGTAACCACAAATGCAGGGGGAAAAGCGCCAGTTTGAGACTGATTCCAACGATCAGAAAGGCGAAAGCGGCTTCAATGGTTCGATGATTCTCCACTTCATGCAAGCGGATGGAGATATCTTCCATATTGAGCGTGCCGGTCATCATGTAAAGAAACCCAATGCCAATCACAATAAAGGTTGCGCCAATCGTGCCCATGATCAGATATTGGAAAGACGAAGTGAGGCTGCGCCGATCCATTCCCATGGCAATCAGCGTATAAGAAGCCAGCGAATTGATTTCAAGAAATACAAACAGGTTAAACGCATCTCCGGTGGCAATAATTCCCACTGCGCCCGCCATGCAAAGCAGGAAAGCCGTATAGAAAAGGTCCATCCGGCTTGCGCCGATTTCGCGCTCCACGCTGGCACGCGACCCCAGAATAACCAGGGTTCCGATGCCTGAAACCAGAAGTATCATTAAGGCGCCCAGAGAATCGATCTTGTATTCGATCCCCCAAGGCGGCTCCCACCCTCCCAGATGATAGGTCAGGGCTCCTCCTGTAGCCACTTGAATAAAAACGGCGCAGGCCATGACAAAGCTTGCCGATGCGGATAAAGCGGCTATCCCCCAGGCCCATATTCCTCGGGCCAGAATAAAACACAATGGCGCGCCCACGAGTAAAACCACCACCTGAAGAACGGATGCATGAGCACCATCGATCATTCCAGTTCATCCTGGATATGAATTTCGGTTTCTTCCAGCGTACCGTAAGCTTCATGAATACGCACAATAAGCGCTGCGCCCACTGAAGTGGTAGCTACGCCGACCACAATAGCCGTCAAAATAAGTACATGAGGCAGCGGGTTAGAATAATGCGTGATGGCTGGATCCAGTATAGGGGCAGATCCGCCGAAAATCTTGGCGATACTGATATAAAAAAGGAATACCGATGTTTGAAAAATCGACAAACCTACCAGTTTTTTAACCAGATGGTCGCTGGCGATGACCATATAGAATCCGGCCATCATCAAGACGATGACGATCCAGTAACTGTATAGACCTAATATTGTCTCGAACATGCTGTATCGGCTTTAATGATGATGCTCGGAATAACCAAAAAACGTCAGGACCACTGAAATCATCACGGCGGCCACGGTGGTTCCAACACCCAGTTCCACCCAAAAAATACCGCGATGCTGTCCATGAACAGCGTCGCGTGTCAACACATCGTATTCAAGGAAAGCGCCGCCTTGATACAGACATGCCAAACCGACCAGAATATAGAGAAGTAATCCCAGGCTCATCATGACGCGAAGGAAACGGGGATGCAAGATCTTGTCAGCTGTAGGTGTATCGTACACCAGAGCGTAAAGAATGATAGCGCTGGCAAAAATTACTCCGGCCTGAAATCCACCACCCGGACCATAATCTCCATGAAACTGGACATAAAAAGCAAACACCAGGATGAGCGGAATAAGGAGCCTGGCAACCACGCGAACCACGCGCATATCTGGCCTCATGTTCTTTCATCTCCTCTGTTCCTGATCGGAGATCGCCGACGTCGTCCCCGACGACCTAGCAACACCATGACACTGACCGCCGCAGTAAAGATAACGGTCGTTTCACCGAGCGTATCATAGCCCCGATAACTGGCAAGAATGGAAGTGACGACGTTGGGAATACCGATTTCCTGGCTCGATTTCTCCAGATAACGTTGGCTGACATCATTATGAGCCGGTGCCATCGGATCCCCCATATGAGGCATATCCAATGTACCGTAAGCAAGAGCCGCTCCCGTCAGAATAACGACCAGAAGCGGCAACCATGCGCCTCGATAGGGCGGACGTATCCAGCGCCCGGTATGTGACAGTACAGAAAGCAACAGAACCGTTGATACTCCGGCACCTACTGCAGCTTCCGTAAAGGCAACATCAACCGCATCCAGGGCCACGAATATACTGGCTGATAGCAGGCTGTAAAGGCTCGATAACATCACTACCGAGAACAAATCCTGCAATCGGACAATGGCAAGGGCTATGATCCCGAGAAAAGTCATTAATGACACCAACACTATCGCTTCGATTGATTCCTCCTCCTGACTGCAATGGGCAACAAACCATCGTGTAATGCAGCTCGCGCCAGAGCATGGCAGGCTGTCGGACTGGTGAAAACCAGAAATCCGAGGATCAGAAGGCATTTTAATGCGATCAGCACATCATCCGCCTGGAACATGAGCCCAACCATGATGAGTCCGGCTCCGGCAGTATCGAGTATACCAGCGGCATGCAGCCGGGTGAAAAAAGTGGGAAAGCGGATAACGCCCAACCCACTGACAAGGCTGAACAAACCACCCGCCACCAGCAAAGGTGCTCCGATCCACGGCAGCCATTCAATCAATGCGGTGTACCTCTTTTTTCAAAACATCAACCACATCAACACCCTCCCGTTCCAGAAAACGCAGGACGGAAATCGTTGCAATAAAATTAATCAAGGCATAGACCAGCGCGATATCGATAAATACCGGCCGCCCCTTCCAGAAACCATGAACCGTGATGAAGAGCACAGTTGCCGTGCCAAACATATTGATGGCAATGATACGATCGTAAGTAGTGGGCCCAAGCAACGCTCTAACCAGGCACAACAACATCGTCAATAAAATGACTGCAATCAGCCAGGTCAGCATCATTTCGGCCCGATCATACGCGCTACACGGTGGCGCATGTCTCCAGAGAGAAAATCGGCACTGGTTTTTTCATCCACGGCATGTGCGATCAACTCATGGTCATCGACGAACAGGGTCAAGGTACCCGGGGTCAGAGTAATCGAATTGGCCAGAATAGTATGACCCACCACATCAACAAATCCCGGTTCAATGACGAGCACTTGTGGTTTGGCATGCATTTTCGGGTGTATAATCAAGCGTGTCACATACAGGTTGGATTGCATGACTTCCTTGGTCAGCCATAACCAGTAAGCGGGGGCTAAAAAAGTCAGAGGCACCCTGATACTGCAGCCTTCAACCACATCCATGCGCCAGGTAATCACGATGACCATAGCGATGGAAACGAAGCCGAGAAAAATAAACTGGAAATTCCAGTGACCTGAAAGGACGAGCCATAAACTCTCCAGCACCACGCCGACTCCCAGAAGGTGCATCATGCCCGTAATATTCCCCTGTTGTACGTTGCCACATAACAGCCTCAGCATTCCAT
>DEIQ01000081.1:0-13047 GCA_002352565.1 Proteobacteria bacterium UBA2770
GCGATGCGCTGTATTTTCTCAAAAAAATCTGCGACGGCATCGGGTGAAAAGCCGGCTTGCGCCATTAGTTCCATCCCCATGCGGTCTGCTTCAAGTTCATTCAGATAGGTATAATGGATAAAATTCTCTGTAGATACAGCCATGCCGGCGGATATTGCTGCGCTGGCGATTTCCGGATTGCCACCACTGAGTACGAGAGCGGCAATGACTCCGATAAGCGTGGCGATGTTTTGGTTGCGCCCCATGTTGATTCGGTGGATAAAATGGCGCTGTGTAACGTGGATGATTTCATGCGCCAGAACTCCAGCCAGTTCACTTTCCGAATCCGCCTGATCAATCAGCGCGGTATGAACGCCCACATAACCGCCGGGAAGCGCAAAAGCATTGACATCAGCTGAGCGGATCAGAAAAAAAAGCATCTCCATCCCGGCTTCATCTGGAATCTGGCTGTGGAGCAATTTTTCCCCCAGGCGCTGAATATAGGCATTGATTTCTGGATCACGAAAAATGGCATTGGATCTTTGTATGCGCTGATAGACTTCCCGACCGATGCGATGTTCTTCGCGAGGTGTCAATATCGCGTTTTCCCTCGAACCCAATTGCGGCAATGAATAGGTATCAGCCAAGGCGGAAACCGGGATGACGCCGATCAGAATGAGAGCCAGAACCTTATGTATCCGGCATTTAAGAAAGAGGATAGGACTATTCATCAAAATAGGTATAATTAAAGTTAGGGGCTTGAATACTACAATCCATGGAGACCGAACTGATGCAACATCGATTCGACCAGAAACTAGATCTTACCAAAATTGCCGCTCCATTAAATTTGTTGCGGGCAAGGAGTGCCATAACCGCCATGCTTCCAGGAAAATCCCTGTATATTATCGCATCAGGCGGAACAGCCAAACGGGATTTCCAGGCTTTCTCCAAAGTGGCGGAATGTCCTATTCTTGAAGAGGCTGAAGAGGATATGCAATATCACTGTATTTTGAGCAAGCCATCATCTTGATCGCCAATAAATTTACCGTTGCTCCGTAAGGAAGACTCGTAACATGTTTGAACCCATCCGGTCATGGTTGAGTCGCTATATTTCTGACCCTCAAATTCTTTTCCTGCTCGTGACCATGATAACAGCCACCCTGGTTATTATACTGGCAGGGAGCATACTGATGCCGGTAATCGCGGCATTGATCCTGGCTTACGTGCTTGACGGTCCCGTTGCGCGCCTGGAAAAAATGGGGTTACCGCGATTATTTGGCGCCTGGATCATGCTGCTGGGTTATATTCTTTTCGTGGCTTTGTTGATCGCTGTCCTCATTCCCTTGTTGTACGGTCAAACCATACAACTTCTACAGCAACTGCCTTCCATGATCAACAAGATTCAGCAATGGATGATGGCACTACCGGAACGCTATCCGACGCTGATCAGTCAATCGGAAATTGAAATGTGGATGAAGGATATGTCGTCGTCTCTTCTGCAGGTTCGGCAACAGGTCCTCAGCCGTTCCGTTTCTCTGGGCGTTGGCTTGTTTACCATGGTAGTTTATATTTTTCTGGTTCCGGTGCTGTTGTTTTTTCTTTTGAAAGATAAAAAACACATCATTGCCTGGTGCCGTGTTTATCTGCCCGACAATCATTCTCTGACGATTCGGGTGATGGAGGAAGTTGATATTCAAGTTGCCAATTATGTCCGGGGCAAAGCGGTGGAAATTATTATTGTTGCATCAGTCAGTCTGATGGCTTTTGCCTTGCTTGATCTTAATTATAGTTTGCTTCTGGCCGCCATGGTGGGCTTGTCGGTACTGATCCCTTTTGTCGGCGCTTTTGTTATCACGCTTCCGGTCGCTTTGGTGGCGTTGTCGCAATGGGGTTTTGGCTGGGATTTCATTCTCGTTGTCGGCATCTATACCATTATTCAAATTCTTGATGGTAATATTTTGGTGCCCATTGTGTTTTCCGAAACCATGAATCTGCATCCGGTCGCGATTATCATCGCCGTGCTTTTCTTTAGTGGTATCTGGGGGTTCTGGGGTCTGTTCTTTTCCATTCCGTTGGCGACGGTAGTCCAGTCGGTGCTCAAGGCATTAAATGCAGACAAGCGCGCAGCTCTGTTATCGCCAGCCGAGCCCAATAGATAAAACAGGGGGAAATGGCATCTCCTGCTCCCTTTCAATCATGGTCATGGAGTTGCCACGGAGGCATTTCCAGCCCTGCGATGCTCATTGTTAAACCAAGCATAAGATCACCCGGCCAGGTCGTGGCACGGACATTTTTGATCTGTTGTTCAAGCAGATAGGCTTTGTGGCACCAAAGGCGCCATTGGTTTGACGAATAGCGCCCTAATGCTCTTTCCATAGCAGGCGCTCGATGCTGCCATACCTTTTCTTCCTTGATCGCTTGATGGAGCGTCTGTCCTTTTTCCAACACTTCTGATAACCTGGCCACCTGTTGCAAAGTTCGCCTCAGGGCCCATAGAATCAAAACTTCTGGAGTATCTTCCACCCGCAGAGCATGAAGACGTTGCCAGGCCTGTTCGGGTTGTGCGGCGATGGCGGCATCGGCAAGCGCAAAACAATCAAAATGTGCATGGGTCGTTACAAGGGTTTTGATCATGGCCGCAGTAATGATCGTTTTGCTTTCAAGCGTCCACAAGGAAAGAAGCTGAATAAGCTGGTGAGCAACCAGAAAATTGTTGGCAACTGCGGCAAAAAAAATGCCATAGGCATCGGGTTCAAAGACAAGATGGTTTTGCTGGATGCGCTGATCCAGCCAGGCTTTGAACTGACGAGGCAGGGGAGTTTTGACATGAATCCAGCATCCCTTCTTCTCTGCTTCTATCAGCCAGCGGGGTGGATCACGCAAGGATAATTCCATGGGCGCTTCAATAATCAAAACGTGATGCGCTGATGACAAACCTCCCAGGGATAAGAACTGCTTCAGCCAGCGCTCACATTTCGCGCTGACTTTACCCCCCGGTACCAGAACATGCGACAGATTTTTGACGGAAAACAAAGAACCTGATTGCTCTCCCTGGGGCATCTGATTCCAGTCTGTATCATTTTCCGCCACCCAGAGGCGACGCTCCTCAAACCCGAGACCGAATAAATGGGTGCGTAATGCGCGGCATAATTCCCATACCAACAGGCTTTCGTCCCCTGTCAATACAAACAGCGGTGCTGCGGGGAAATGCTCGGGTATCCGTCCCTGGGTGGTCTGTTTCATGCAGGCGCGTTTGATTCGGGATTATGATTCCGGGAAGTTTGATAAGGCTCCTGCTCCATGGGAATATAGATCAGGATGTGTATCAACCGTTGCAGTAAGGTCTGCTGCATATAATGCATTAGACGCTGGCGCTCCGTATCATTGCCCAGAAGATTATCCTGTCGGAAGGCATAATCCCTCTGATCGCTGATCGTGGTTTCCGGGAGCAAAATACTGCCATCTGAGCTATAAATGCGGAATATGATTTTCTGGTGCACGCTGAACTCTCTCGCCTGACCAGCCGCATCAATGGATAGCAATGCGTGTTGTGCCTGGGGATACTCTACTTTCAGAATGGCGTGCGCCGCGGCAGGATCGGTCGCAATCTGCGCGCCGAGTTGTTCAATTTTATGCTTCAATTGCCAGACGAAATTGCTATTGGGCGGTGAGACATCCACATACAAAGGAGATAGCTCTGGCGGTAGCGATTGCGTTCCAATCAAATGGAAACCACAGCCTGTCAGTACAACGATCCATAATCCAGCACTGAACGCTAAGCGCCACGCCAGCTTCATCGCAACACCATATTGATGAGCTTGCCGGGAACCATGATAATTCTGGAAACCGTTGCATCTCCTAAATGCCGACGAACGCTATCATCCTCCATGGCCCGTTGAACCATGGATTCTTGTTCCAGATCCGGTGGGGCCTCGAGTCTGGCTCGAACTTTGCCGTTGATCTGGATAATCCAGGTAACCACATCACGCTTCAGGGCTTCGGGATTTGTCTGAGGCCACCGTTGCTGAACCGCAAGAGTCTGGTGACCTAACTGCTGCCACAAAGCTTCACAGATATGCGGCGCCATCGGCGTCAATAATAAAATGACGGTTTCAAGCCCGTTCTGCATCAATGAGTAGCGGCATACCTGCTGTTGGGCGCAACGTCCGAGTTCATTAACCAGTTCCATGATGGCGGCGATGGCGGTATTAAAGGTTTGTCTGCGCTCCATATCATCACTGACTTTGCGGATGGTTTCGTGAATGCGCAGATGCAGATTCTTCTCCGCCTGATTCAATGGATTATCGCCGGGGTTTTCAGCGCTTTCTGTTTCAATAGAGTGTTGCGTGACCAGGCGCCACAATCGGCGCAGAAACCGATTTGAGCCTTCCGCGCCTTCTTCCGACCATTCCAGGCTCTGGTCTGGCGGCGCCGCAAACAGCATGAACAGGCGCAGCGTATCGGCGCCATAGGTCTGCACCATTTGCTCGGGGTCGACCGTATTGCCTTTCGACTTGGACATTTTGGTTCCATCTTTCAAGACCATGCCCTGGGTCAACAGGCGGGTGAAAGGTTCTGAATGTCGGCTCAAACCCAGATCACGCAGGACTTTCTGGAAAAAACGGGCATAGAGCAGATGGAGGATGGCATGTTCTACGCCTCCAACATACTGATCCACCGGCAACCAATGATCGGCTTTGTCATCAATCGGTGCCTGATCCTGCCACGGACTGGTGAATCGAGCAAAATACCAGGACGATTCCACGAAGGTATCAAAGGTATTCGTTTCTCTGCGCGCTGAATCACCGCAGCGGGGACATTGAACTTCATAAAAAGCCGGATCCTCGGACAGTGGCGATCCAGGGGATTCAAGCTTGTAATGTTCGGGCAGTACCACTGGGAGTTGTTCATCCGGAACCGGAACTGTTCCACAGCGCGGACAATGGATGACCGGAATTGGAACCCCCCAGTAGCGTTGTCGTGATATACCCCAGTCACGCAACCGAAAGTGGATTTTCCGTTCGCCCTTGCCTTTCTGTTCTAATTTATCTGCGATAGCTTTTTTAGCCTGATCAGTCGGAAGGCGGGAAAATTCACCTGAATGAATGAGAATACCCGGTTGGGTATAGGCGGATTCCGACAGATCCGGGTCTCGATCGGCATGTTCGCTGATCACCGGTTTAATGGGCAGGTTGTATTTCCGGGCGAACTGATAATCTCGTTCATCATGGGCGGGAACCGACATGACTGCGCCACTGCCATAAGTCATGAGGACGAAGTTGGCGATCCAGATTGGCAGCAGTTCACCAGTCAGGGGATGGCGGGCGGAATAACCAAGAGGCATGCCGCGTTTTTCCATGGTTTCCAATGCCGCTTCTGAAGCAGCGCCACATCGGCATTGGGCAATAAAGTGAGCCAGTTCCTCATTGCCGACGGATGCCTGTTGCGCTAGTGGATGCTCCGGCGCTACCGCCAGATAGCTAACTCCCATCAAAGTATCCACGCGGGTGGTATAAACCGACAGACTTTCAGGCAATTCGGCCACCTCAAAAACTATTTCCACACCTTCCGAGCGCCCGATCCAGTTGCGTTGCATCTGGCGTACTGGTTCAGGCCATCCTTCGAGCGAATCGAGTTCACGCAATAATTCTTCGGCATAAGTGGTAATACGGAAAAACCACTGCTCGATCTCGCGTCTTTCCACCAGCGCGCCGGAACGCCAGCCACGACCCTCGATCACCTGTTCATTGGCCAGTACTGTTTGATCGACAGGATCCCAGTTCACCATGGATTTGGAACGATAAACCAGGTCTCTTTCCAGCATGCGCACAAACAACCATTGTTCCCACCGGTAATAAGATGGATCACAGGTGCTGATTTCACGGCGCCAGTCATAAGCGAAACCCATGCGCATCAGTTGGGCGCGCATTTCTGTAATGTTATGGCGTGTCCATTGCGCAGGAGCCAGTTTGTTCTGCAGAGCAGCATTTTCAGCCGGAAGACCAAAGGCATCCCAGCCCATGGGTTGCAGAACATTGTATCCATTCATGCGTTTGTATCGGGCAAGCGTATCGCCTATGGTGTAATTGCGCACATGCCCCATATGCAATCGCCCGCTGGGGTAGGGGAACATCGAGAGACAATAATATTTGGGCTTTTCCACGCCTGGATCCGCATCGAAAACATGCTCTTTCTGCCAAAGCATTTGAATACGTGGTTCGAGTTCTGAAGGGCGGTACGTGGCCTCCATCAATGCTCCTTATATGGCTTTATAATATTGGTTTGATTGGCCGCTTCGCGCCGGATCCGGGAGTCGCTCCGCATCCCCCGTTTTGATCAGGGCCAACCATCCGGCTTGTGCATGTCTCAACACGAAAACCCGTGTCGCCAAGCGCTGCATATGACCTTTTCAGGCTGGCGCTGTCAGGCATAAATGATTAAACTATATTCTATCATCAAGCTGTCATATACGACCCATTCACCTTCATTATCCCGTAGAGTCTTGCCATGTCTGATCAACCCATGAAACCTTCTGAAGAGAGGAGCAAAACCGATCATGAAATTTATCATGCGTTGCTCCACCATGTATCCCATGATTCCCGGGGGGAACATCCAAAAAATGCCGTGAAGCGCGCCGAGGAAAAAATCATTCACGGCGCTCGCTGGACGGAACATGAAGTGCATAAGGTGGCAGACTGGTTGATCCGTGATCTGGCGCATGCGGGTGCTTATCGGGAACACGGCGGAGGCAGTCTGTCGGACTGGCTGAAATTCGATGTTGCCTTAATAGAACAGGGTTTGCTCCAGTGGCTGGAACAGGCAACCGATCGCAGCCGCATTGAATTGGGTTTCTGGCAGCAGGCAGGAGAAGATGAACCGGTTTATCATTCCGGCGAAACCGTCACACCCGGAACCTTTCGCTGCCTGTCCTGCGGAGCTGAAACGCAGTGGCTTCATATTTCCTCGCTCCCGGTCTGCCACCGTTGTCACGGTAACGATTTTGCGCGGGAAACGACAAAAGTCTGATACAACATCCACAGCAACCCGGCTATAGCGAACCCTACGGCGAATTTATCGCCCCAATACATATAAGGTGTTGAGCCGGTGTGCGGTTCAACGGCGCCGCTTAATACGGATTGCTGGAATGGCGGAAGCTGTTTTGCGACTCGACCATGGCTGTCGATCAGGGCAGTGATGCCGGTGTTGGTTGCACGGATCATGGGCCGGGCAGTTTCCAGTGAACGCATGCGGGCGATCTGGAAATGTTGCCACGGCGCCAGTGAATCACCAAACCAGGCATCGTTGCTGATGTTCACCAGCAGATTGGATTCCGGGAAATGACGCAGCACTTGTGCGCCGAACAGAATTTCATAGCAGATGGCCGGTGCGATCCGAAACTGATCCAGCATGAGGGCATGCTGTTGCCATGAGCCTTGGCCCAGGTCGGAATAGGGCAGGTTCATCATGCGCAGATACTGGCGTATCAAGGGCGGAACGGGAAAAGCTTCACCGAAAGGTGTCAGGTGATGTTTGTAATAAAACGTCTGTTCGCCATTCAGAAGGAGCATGGCATTGTACACCGGTCCATCCGGCTGCGGTTGGTCTATAACGCCGATGATCAGCGCCGTCTGGCTGGCTTTGGCCTGCTCCATCAGTGGGCGGATGTAATGTCGTTCCACGTTGGCATAGAGGGTCGGGATGGCGGCTTCCGGCCAGATGATCAGATCCTTGTCCCAGTGCTGCGCTGTCAAGTTCCGGTAATCCACCAGGGTCTGAAGGAATTGTTGTTCGTCCCATTTCAGATGTTGTTCGACATTGCCCTGAATCAACGCTACGCGCAATGGTTCACCGTCGGGGTGGCTCCACGAAATATGTCGCAGGCCTTCGCCTGTCAGCCAGAGAAACGTCGGCAATAGCAAAGGTGCCAGGATGACCGAGAGCCTGTTTCGTTGCCACAGGCTGGTCAGGCTTGCGGCCATGGCTCCGGAACTGGCTACCAGCAGAGCGCCTACGCCCAGGACACCCACTATAGGCGCCCATCCCTCCAGCGGCAGATCCAGTTGGGTATAGCCGCTATTCAGCCAACCGAATCCTGAAAAAAGCCAGCTTCTCATCCATTCTGTCAGAATCCACAGCGTCGGCAAGCCAATCATTGGACGTTGCCAACTGGCTTGCGGGGTCCATTGCGCTAAAAGGTAGCCGAGCAATGATGGGAACAGGCTTAGAAGCAGAACCAGCGCGAGGGTGATCATGCCTGCAATGGGCCAACCCAGTCCGCCTACGTCGTGCATGCTTACATATACCCAGGAAATGCCAAAACCGAATTTACCCAATCCATAATAAAAACCGCACAGCAAGGCACGTTTCGGAGGCAGGTATTGCCATAAAAGAGCCAGTACCAGCCAGCACGGCAGCGCCAGAAGCGAACGGTCAAAAGGTGAGAACGCCAGAACTTCCACGATCCCCGTGCTCAATGCGGCTGCGTAGCTTGGTCTGTAGACTGTGTTCGTTGCAGGCGCCTGCATGCGATGCCGGATTTCTGTCACCATGGCAACGAGGTTTGTTCATGGCTGCCCGCTTTCCGAACGACACGGAAGACGACACGATCCATGCTACAGCCTGAGAAAATGGTGTCAGCCTGGCGGGAATCTTTTATCATGGCGTGGAATTGGCAATGGCGTTGCGGCAATGCGATTGCTATTTTGGTTCCGGGCGATACGAATTTCATACACACTCTTGGTCGCTCTTTAATTTTTATAGCGGTGTGGTATTGTGACCAATTTCCTGACGATAGTAAGGAATTATACTAAACTTGTCATGTGAATTGCGCGTTGTTAACTTGGTTTGAGACTCACATTTGGGGGTGGAATAATGAATACATTACCGTTGAGCGGATTGTATGCCGGTTTGAGTGGGATCATCGTGATGGTTTTGGTCGTCATGGTTTCCATGCAACGGCATAAACAGAAAATCGATTTCGGCGATGCAGGCAATGAGCCGTTGCTCAGGGCCATTCGGGCACATGGCAATGCTGTCGAAAATATCCCCATATGTCTGATCTTGCTCGCGTTATTTGAATTAAACGCTTCGCAGAACTGGGCGGTACATATGTTCGGCGCCGGGCTGGTCGCAGGGCGTGTTCTGCATGGCTGGGGGCTTTCACACTCCAGTGGCAGTTCCATGGGGCGCACGTTCGGCATTAGCCTGACATGGCTGGTGTTGCTTGGGTTATCGGTTTGGAATCTGGCACTGATCCTTATGTAATTCCATAGGATTCTCTTAACGATCCGCCAATCGCCATTCATTTTAATCGAGACCTTTGCACGAGAGGTGACAGGGTTTTCAGACAAGGCAAAAGTGCGCGCTAAAGAGGGAGTTTACTGGAGTAAATGACCGATCGAGCACAGGTTTAATGCAGCCTGAGAACAATATAGCTTGCGTGCGAAGGTCTCTAAGGAACCACAATCACCTTCGCTTGGACTTAATAAGTCGCTCCCTAATGAGCTTCCGATCAAGTCATGAACTCGCATCTTGCGGCCCTACTGACCCAGCTTCTTTGTTGACAATCTCCGCAATAGCCCTTGCTAACTCGCGCAATTGTCGCCTCGAATCTGAATATAATGAACTACACCTGAGCTCCGCCCAGACTTGATCAGAGGTTCCTTGGAATTGTTATTACCAAAGGTCCCAGATCAGATTGCACACAGGTTAACCACTTGATCGAGGGGATAAGGGCCGAGTATTTGTTGACAGATCGTGGTTATGACAGTAATGCGATCCTTGAGCAAGCCGAAGCTCAAGGCATGAAAGTCGTTATTCCGCCAAAGAAAAACCGCGGCGCTATCCACCATTCATCCCTCTTTTCATCTACCCGCATACCCAGTGCTGTAGAAGCACTGAGTCTCCAAATTGTAGAGTTTTGTATTCTATACTAGAGTAATCAATAAACGAGCATCCCATTAAAACGAGATGTGACCATGGGAACAAAGTTTACCGAAAAAGGTATACACGAGCTGTATGCAGAAGACCCGGCTTTAGCGGATAAGACCCTTTGGGGCAGGGAAGTTGATCCCGTTTCGCGCCGAGGTTTTTTGAAAAAGGGTGGTTTGCTCGCTATGAGTTCCACTCTGGGTTTAGCAATACCGTTTGCCGGGTATATGCCTGGTGGCATCATTCCAGCGGCTCTGGCGGCTTCGGAAGAACCCTTCAAAATTCCAGGTAAAGACCCTGGATTGATTGTTCTAAACGATCGGCCTATGAATGTTGAAACGCCGCCCCATCTTCTGGATGATCCGGTTACGCCAGCGGATCGACTGTTTATACGGAATAACGGTATTCCTCCCCAAGAGATCGACGTGAAAACATGGACACTGGCTATTGAGGGCGAATCAGCCAAATCATCGGTCAAATTTACCATTAGTGAACTAAAAAAGAAGTTTAAACACTATACCTATCAACTTACTATCGAGTGTGGCGGTAACGGTAGAAGTGCGTTTAATCCACCAGCCACAGGAAATCAGTGGAGTTTGGGGGCTGTTGGTTGTCCACAATGGACTGGAGTTCGCTTGCGGGATGTACTTGAGTCTGTAGGTATTAAGGATGATGCGGTCTATATTGGTTTTTATGGCCGCGACAAACATATCAGCGGTGATCCAACTAAAGTGCCGATCTCAAGAGGAGTACCTATCAATAAAGCTCTTGAGGATGAAACGCTTATTGCCTGGGCCATGAATGGAGAGGATATTCCGTTGTTGAACGGCTATCCGTTGCGGCTGGTTTGCGGTGGCTGGCCGGCTTCTACCTGCGGAAAATGGTTGGAGAAAATTGTAATAAGGAATAAGGTTCATGATGGTCCAAAAATGAACGGTTATGCCTATCGAGTGCCTTGTAACCCGGTCGCTCCGGGAGCCAAGGTTCCGGAAAGTGATATGTGCATTATCGAATCGATGCCTGTTAAGTCTTTGATTACCTGTCCAAAAAGCGGTGTTATTATTAAATCAGGAAAGGCGCTACAGGTCAGAGGACATGCTTGGGCTGGGGATTTGGTGGTTTCCGCTATGGATGTTTCTATTGATTTTGGCGCAACCTGGAAACGATGCCAGCTAAAACAACCTTCAAATCGCCTGGCTTGGCAGCAATGGTCTTCATCAGTGAAGTTTCCCGGCAAGGGATATTATGAAGTCTGGGCGCGAGCGACAGACAATGAGATGACAAAGCAGCCTATGGTCATGCCGGGGTGGAATCCGAAAGGCTATCTCAATAATGCATGCCATCGAATCGCCGTCAAAGTCGTATAGAATAGGGTTGTCATGAAAAAATTCGTGATTTTTTGTGCAGTCCTGTCCTTGGCATCTAACGCGCTGGCCAAGCAAAAGCTGGATCCACAAACCGGGCTCTTTTTGGCCCCAGGCTATAAAATAGTCAAAGCAAATTGTATAGCTTGCCATGGAGCTAGGGGGCGTTCTCAATATCCAGCTTGAAAGCACTCACCCTGTCATTGAGGTGATCGGCCTGATCACCCAAGGTAGCAAAGGCAATGGAGTTCTCCTGAACCAGGGCGCTGTTTTCCTGGGTCAGGACATTAACTTCCATCATGGCTCTAGCCACTTGATCCGTAGTGGTTCGCTGACTCTCCATGGCAAAGGCCATATCTGCTACGCGTTGGCTCACCTCATTCATGCCTTCGAGAATCTCGGCGAAGGACCCGGAACCCTTGCTCGACAAGGCGTTGCCTTCACCCACCAGTTGAACAATACCGTCAATCAGGCGCTTGATATCCTTGGCATTCTCAGCGCTGGACTGGGACAGCCTTCGTACCTCCTGAGCCACTACCGCAAAACCCCGGCCATGCTCTCCGGCACGGGCTGCCTCCACTGCTGCATTGAGAGCCAGAATATTGGTCGTAAAAGCAATCCCGTTGACCACTTCGATGATATCCGCCATGGTCTTGGCAGCCTCGGCTATGGCGCGCATCTTCTCCTCGGCTGCATAAATCAGACCGGCCCCTTTCTCAGCGTGACCCTTAACTTCCACAGCGCGCGTAGTACTCACCTCGGCCTGACCGGCGCTTTGGTTCACTGAAGCGGCCAACTCCTCCATCGCAGCACCGATCTCCTCGACGGCCGCGGCCTGACGCTGGGTGCGCTGACTCAGGTTGGTATTGCCTTGCTCCAACTCCAACATATTATGACGCGTTTCAAACGCCGCTTGCCGGACCTGATCCAGCGTCTCGCGCATCGTAGACAAGGCCATGGCCAGATCTACCCCCAGTTGCTTCATTTCACCTTCCAGACCATCAGGCACCGCTGTAGCCAGATCACCGCTTGCCAGTTGCGCCAGCCGGACGCCTATGGACTCAATGGCACTGCGCTGAATTTGTATCATTCGGTTCAGCTCAGCCTCTTTTTCTTTCAGTTCCGTGATGTCGACGTTTAAGGCCAAAAATTTGACTTCAGTTGCGCCCATCTCGTGGGGAAGTTTGATCATGGTGCATCGAACATGGACAAGCTCACCCCCTTTGTTCTTCATAATGAGCTCGGCGGTAACCGCCGACTGTTCCGAACCTGCCGCTTTTCCAACGGTTCGAAGCGTATCATCCAGGCTCGGCGCGAACAGGTCTTTCCAGTCAAATGTCGGAGACAACAACTCCTCTCGGCTGTAGCCCATCATCTGGCAAGCCGCTGGACTGGCCTCATAGTAACGACCGTCCGCATCATATACCACCACACCTGCTGGCGAGATATCAAAAAAACGCTTCCAGTAAGCTCTCTGCTCAACCAGTTCGGTCTCTTTTTCCTTCAGTTTGGTAATATCAGTTATCGTAGCGATCAACCGATCCTGATCCCAGTCCGCTTGACGCTCCAGCTTGCGATAGGAGATCGAGATCGGGATACGATGACCGTCTTTATGGATGTACTCCTTTTCATAGCGTACCGCTTCCCCGGCTATGGCTCGATCTATGTAATGCTGCTCCTGCGCCAGCAATTCCGGTGGGGTAAGACCGCTCCAGCCCATCTTCGGGTCGAACAAAAACTCTTTGCTGTGCCCTACCAGCTCCGCAAAGGCATT
>DEIQ01000081.1:13069-13511 GCA_002352565.1 Proteobacteria bacterium UBA2770
GGCACTGAACTCGGCGAGACCCTCAGTGAGGCTGTCAAAGACTTCCCGCTGATACTGCGCTGCCCGAGCCAGCTCAGCTTCCTTCTCTTTGTATTCGGTAAGATCAAAAACGGTACACAGATAGCGATCCTGATCCCAGTCACCGCGCCGCGGAAGTAACTTAAGGCCCTTCACGACGGGTATGGTACGACCATTACGGTGGTACGCCACCATCCCTTCTATGCGCTGAACAGTTCCTGATTCCAGAAGCGGATCATCCACGAGTCCCGCGACGGAACCCAAGTCTTCTATATGAAAAATATCGCGCGCCCAGTTAAAGTCCGGAGCGGTCATCTCGGCCACCGTATAGCCAAAAAGCTCCGCATAGCGCTTGTTGACATTATAAACCCGGCCAGTCATATCATAAACCAGCATGCCCTCAAAGGCCGCCGCCATGAATCCA
>DEIQ01000081.1:13577-14619 GCA_002352565.1 Proteobacteria bacterium UBA2770
TTTGTACCAAAAACAGGCCGAACCGAAGATCGTAATTCATATCCAGCCAAAGGGATAGTTCTGATATCATTGCTATCACGGGCTGTCTGTTCCATAATCTTCCGCTGATGGTCGGGATTTTTATGATAGATGTCGATATTGCTGCCTACTATCCCGTCGGCCCTGAAGTCGGGCAGGATGGCGCGAATCTTATCCTCCCGCGCAGACCAGAAATTTTGGTTGGCCTGGTTCTGATAAATGATAATGCCGTGAGGATCAGTTATCATAACATTGGTAGAAACGACCTCCAGCGCTGCATTGATGCGGGTCAATTCCAGCTCTCTTTCCTTAAGATGGGTGAGTTCCCGATCCGTAACGTAATCGGCGCAGGCAGGTCCCAATGTCCAGAACAGATATTGCATATCCCCTTGAAGCAAGGGTAACGCTGTCACGCTGACAGTCTGTTCATTTTCATTTGCGCCGCGCAACATCAGATTCTGACGCGGGATGGGTGCATTGGCGGCACAGGCATCATCGACCTGCTTAATCAGTCGGCGCCGATCGACATCAGAGGCGAGCCAATCAAAAAGCACCTCGCCTTCCTGCGCTTCGCCCAAATACTGAACGGCATGGTCGTTCCATGCCACCAGATGACCTTGAGCATCTGTGATGCCAATGCCCATGTGGATGTGAGAAAACAATTGGGATGTATCAAAGGGACCGAATTTATCTGGGAGTGATTGATGGTTTTGTGGCATATCTAACTCCGATCATACTATCAAGAATATATGATTTTTAACGTTAAAGTATTATAATTAGAATGCCGAGAACTATTAAAGAACAAACGGTATGGCTTAAACTATAGGCATGCTTTCCTTTTAGTATCCGCCTGGCTCTCTTGCCTTGCTCAAAATTGGTTTTGGTTCCAGCGCCTGGTTACAGACAGACGCTGAGGTAGAAGACGGGAAACATGATGAGGAGCCAGCCCCGGCGGGCTTGATGCACATCCTTTTACCTTTAATAATCAGCGGAGACCAGGGGGCGTTCTCAATTAGCTTGTTAT
>DEIQ01000072.1 GCA_002352565.1 Proteobacteria bacterium UBA2770
CGGCGTTTCATCGGCATGCGCCGGACCCGAAGGGCCTATACTATCATCGGCCTCTGTATCACTTGAGGTAACATCCGGATTTATGGGCTCAGACGCCGGGGTTAAATGCGCGTCAGACTCCTGCCCGATCGCTTCTTCCGCATGCGCCGCATAGCTTACATTCGCCACACAGAACGCCAGCGTCAAAATATTAAACTTATTCATCGAAAACATCTCTATTCTCATCCCCCTTCCAAGGCGCATATCCTTATTAGAATTAAGCATATAGTTTGCTTATTGAATATTAAGGGATAATAAGAAATTAATAAATGCGGCAAACTGTCGCACCTGTGCATATTTTAGGCTATGAGCCGCAACGCGAAAGGAAGGGCGTAAAATTCCAGCAAAAACGCAAAGGCGCAGTCCAGCCTGAAACCGACTGAACTTTGGTTAAAACTTGCAGGACGAATCACTCCCCGCGATAATGATATTTTCAAAGATTGATCTATACAGGTTGTATGATGCCCAATCAACGCCGCTTGAAAGTTGCGATCGGCGCCATCCTGCTGGCACTGCTCATAACATCCGGAGCTGAAACAAGAGATCCCGCCACGTCATCGCCATCGGTGGTCTCTTTTTCACCTGCTGGATATATCAAAAATCCGGTTCAAGTCAAGGCGGTTTTTGCCACCCCGATGGTAGCTTTAGGAAATTTCAGGGCTGAAGATCCGTTTCATATCAAATGCCGGAAGGCAGGCAAGGGACGCTGGATCGACCCCGAAATATGGGTCTATGATTTTGAGCAAGCCCTTTCCGGCGGCGTGATATGCCGGTTTTCCCTCAAAAACAGTCTAGCCGATCTGGCCGGTCAGCCTGTACAAGGCCGGGGTCCATACGAATTCAATACTGGCGGCCCCTCTGTAACCAGTATTTTGCCCGCGGCTGGCCATTCCTTTATTGATGAAGAACAGGTTTTCATCCTCACACTCGATGCGCCCGCCCACATCGAGAGCATTCTCGAACATGTTTACTGTTCCGTGGAAGGATTGGCTGAACCTGTTGGCATTCAGCAAGTACCTGAGACCATCGCGGCGCCCATTCTGGAAGAACTCAAATTATCCCCCACCGAAAAAAACCAGCGATTTGCACTGCGCTGCCGCCAGCGCCTGCCTAATGAGGCACGTGTGCAATTGGTCTGGGATCAGGCCATTCAGGGCTCAAGCGGCATGAAAAACCTGGAGCGCCAGACTTTTGCTTACCGCGTACGCAAAGCATTCTTTGCCAATGTGAATTGCTGGCGACCCCAGCCTTACGCCCCATGTGAACCCGGTCATAACGTCCAGATATATTTTTCCGCGCCGCTATCCGTTGCACAGGCTGAAGCCATCCGGCTTGTTGCTGCAGATGGCAAGGTAAAAATACCTGTGATCCCTCGGGGTCGGCCGGATTTTATTTCTTCCGTTTACTTGCAAGCGCCTTTTTCCGCACAGCGGCGCTGGCAATTGACCCTACCCAAAACATTAGAGGATGAAAGCGGGCGCAAACTGGCTAATGCCCTGCGTTTCCCCATGACCATCGCTTTTGGCCCCTTTGCCCCCGTTGCCGATTTTGACAGCGATTTCGGCATCATCGAAGCCTATAACAACGTCAAGCCACAGATATCTGTTCGCATCGGGCAGCAGGGAGAGAAGATTCAAGGACATCGTTTAACCTTCCTGGATCCGGCATCGACGTCACCTGACAATGATGACACAAGCATGCTGACGTGGATCAAGGCGATGGAATCATCCTCCCTGAATGCGCCCTTGATCAGCAAATCGACCGACGCCAGCCCATTCAGCATGGCGCTGCCACAAAACCATGAGACCAGCCGCAATCTGAGCATTCCTCTGCCCGGGAAAGGCTTGCATCTTCTCGAGCTGAAAACCATGGCCAGCGACCAGCGTTCCAGCTTATATCCCCGCACCATGGCATTGGTGACCGATCTGGCTGCCCATGTGAAATTCAACCACGACACCATAGCGGTTCTCGTAACGCATTTGCATGATGCCACGGTGGCTGCCAATGCACGAATCAGCGTCCGGGATTGCGCAGGAGCATCCATTGCTCAGGGACACACCAACGCTCAGGGATTGTTTTCAGCCAGCCACATAGCCCAGGTATCCAAGGCAACCAATGATTGTCCAGAGCCATGGCGAAACGGTCTGTTTGTGATCGCCCGCCTGGGAGATGACGCCACCTTTACCCATACTTCCTGGGATGAAGGGGTCGAAACCTGGCGCTATTCCATACCCGTATTGCATGGCGATCCAGATTCAAGCACCGCCCATACCATTTTGGGCCGCTCTCTTGTGCGGGCAGGAGAAACGCTCCACATGGCGCATGTGATACGCAAACGCAGCGATTCAGGACTGACATGGGTTCCTCGCCCACGATTGCCCGATACGATGCACATTATTCATATCGGCAGCGGAACGGAATATCAGCAGCCGCTTGAATGGAACACGCGCGGATTCAGTGAAAGCACTTTCAACATTCCAGAAGATGCACATATGGGTCGTTATCGCATCGATCTTTTACGTAAAAAAGACAGCGATCTTTTCCCCATAACAGATGATGATAGTGAATATGGCAGCGGACGCTTTCAAGTGGAAGCTTTCAAGGTTCCGGTGCTTACAGGCGCACTGCAGACCACCAGGGATTTTGTCGTAAGCCCGGAACCACTGGCTCTTGACATGATATTGCGTTATCTGGCGGGTGGTCCGGCCGCGGATTATGAAGTCGAGATTCACACTCAAATATCTCAGGCGTTCATACGCTTTCCTGATTACCCGGATTTTCGCTTCGCCAGATCACCGATGAAAACCGGCATAATCGCTTCTGGCGAAGGATATAAAACCTACCCAGGCCCCGGACCTTTCACCATCAAACTTGATGCAGCAGGCGCTGCCCGGCAAACCCTTGAACCCATGCCGCCCTCCGAGGTTCCGCTTGATATTCTGACCGAAATGGAATTTCAGGATCCCAACGGAGAGCGCCAGACTTTATCCCAAACCATAACACGCTGGTCTTCCGCTGTGGTTTTAGGCATCAAAACCGATCACTGGATGCTGAACCAGGACAAGATCTCTTTCAGCGTCATTGCCGTCGATCCTTCTGGTCAGCCCATGGAGGGGATCCGCGTCAAGGCCGACTGGTTCAAACGCTCCTGGAACAGCGTGCGCAAACGTCTGATCGGCGGTTTTTACAATTATGAGTCGTGGCAGGAAGTCCTGGCAACAGGAGCCGCTTGCGAAGGGTTAACCGATTCTCTGGGACTTTTGCACTGCGAAATCAAGGCGCCACAAAGCGGAAATCTCATTTTGCAGGCCAGCGCGCAGGACAAGCGGGAACGCCCGGCTTTCACCCACACTGCATTATGGGTGACTGGCGCAGATGGGCCATCATGGTTTGAAGTGGACGACAGCAACCGCATGGAGGTCATTCCTGAAAAAGACGAATATGAGCCTGGAGAAGTCGCCCATCTTCAAGTCAAAATGCCTTTCAGAAAAGCCACCGCATGGGTGAGCATCGAGCGCGCCGGAATCATGGAAAGCAAAGTGATTGCATTGACGAATCAAAATCCGGTCATCGACATCCCCATCGAATCAATGCATGCGCCCAATATATTCGTTTCTGTGCTTGCGCTGCGTGGGCGGATTGGGGATCAACATGCAATATCCGGGGGACAGGCTGTGGCCCGGATCGATCTGGGCAAACCGGCCTTTCGCTTCGGTATTACTGAAATCAAGGTCGGACGACGCGAGCATCGCCTGGCGGTAGATGTAAGCACCGATCGTTCCTCTTATCATGTGCGGGATCGCGCCAAAGTAGATATCCGCGTCGCCCCGGAAACAAAGGAAACCTTGCCCGAAAACGCCGCAGTAACGCTGGTGGTGGTAGATGTCGGCTTGCTTGAACTGGCACCCAATCTGTCATGGGATTTGCTGGAGCATATGCTTTCCCCTTATGGCTATGGCATCCATCTGGCGACGCCACAACTGCATGTGGTGGGGCAGCGCAGCCATGAACGCAAGGCTGAGCCTGCCGGCGGTGGTGGTGGCAACGGCGGCATAACCCGCGAGCTATTCGATACGCTCGTGACGTGGCGAGCAAACGTGCCCTTGGATGATCAAGGCAAAGCCAGCATCGAAGTGCCGCTCAATGACAGTCTGAGCCGTCTTGCCGTCGTCGCGATCGCCCGCGCTGGCACCGATCAATTCGGCGTCGGCAAGGTTGAATTCACCACAACTCAACCAATGATGCTGTTTTCCGGCTTGCCGGATCTGGTACGCACTGGTGATCGCTGGCTGGCAGATTTCACTGTGCGCAATGGATCCAGTCAGATCCACAAAGTCACCATCACAGCGACCATGAAACCCGAAGGCGAAGCCCTGTTCGATGCCCTGTCCCTCTCGCCACAAAATATCACCCTGGAGCCTGGTCATGCGCAGGAGATCCATTGGGAAGCCAGGGTTCCAGCCAAGGCCTCAAGCCTAAAATGGCATGTACGAGTCGCTGATGATAGCGGCAACGAACTCGACGCTATTGAGGATTCCGTTCAAGTGATCGATCCAAATCCGGCGCGCACTATCGCCGCAAATATGCTACAGATTAATCCCAAAAGCAGCCTCAAGGTTCAGGGTAGCAAGGATCTTGGTGAAAAGAGCGCTTACCGCATCAAACTGCAAGCCTCTCTGACAGGCGATCTCGAAGGGGTGCGGCGCAAAATGGAAGCGTATCCCTTTTCATGTCTGGAACAGCAGGTTTCCATCGCCATTGCATTACAGGATGGACAACGCTGGCAGCATATCATGCACACACTGCCGACGTATCTTGATCGCAATGGTCTGGCCAGCTATTTCCCGAACGCCGAAGCGCAGGGAAGTGAAGTGCTCACGGCATACCTGTTGAAAATCGCCGATGCCGCGCTATTTCCCATCCCTCAGGCTCAAAGGCGCAAAATGGAAATCGCTCTGGCCCAGTTCATTGAAGGGAATCTGTGGCGTGAATCGGTCATATCCGCGCCTGATCTGACCTTACGCAAGCTGTCAGCTCTGGCCGCACTCAGCACCTCAGATCTGGCCAGCGCCGAGATGAGCGAAACCCTGCTGATCGAACCTCGATTCTGGCCCACTTCAGCACTGCTGGACTGGATCATGGTGCTGCATAATATCGAGAGCTTTCCCGAACGGGATTCATTATCCCATGAGGCGTGGGAAATCGTTTTCAATCGCATGACGCTCGATGATCGGACCCTGCGCTTTGCCACAGAAAGTGCGGATCAACTGTGGTGGCTGATGGAAAATGGCGATAATAATGCGGCGAGGGTCGTAAAAAGCCTGATCGAGCGCCAGGATTCTCAGCAGAACAGGACGACCCGCGCTCTGTTTGGTTTGCTCAACCGTCGTCAGCAGGGTGCCTGGAGTACGACCACAGCCAACGCCTGGGCAATCAGCGCCCTGCAGGCGTTCGGACAACGCTACGAATCTCAGCCTCCGACCGACTCCAACGACTTTCCCGCAACAAAAGACCATTGGAATCCGGTGGCAGGCACTACCCGTGTCACTATCAACCATCAGAGCCGCGCACTGAATTGGAAGCACGCACCCGAAGGGGTGGGCTGGAAATTTGCGCCGCAACGTGAACCTGGAGTCATCACATTCTCGCACACAGGCGTCGGTTCCCCATGGGCGGAAGTGCTGGTACTGGGAAACCCGGTTTTGCCTGAAAAGCCATCACATGGCTACCGCATCACCAAACACATGGGAAGTGCCGGGAAGGGTGTTGTCGCTGACTTGAAACGGGGCATGGTGGTGCAGGTTCGTCTGAATATCCATGCCAATGCCGATATGGCTTATGTCGCCATCATCGATCCCATTCCCGCCGGAGCACGCATCCTCGGCAGCGGACTGAGCCGGGATTCCCGCATTCAGAACCGACAGCTTGAAGATCATACCAGCAATGACACTCGGAACACCTGGATCCGGCCTATGTATGAAGAACGCCGCAGCGATGCCTTTGTTGCCTATTACCGATTTATTCCGAGCGGAGATTTCAGCGTTGAATATGCCATGCGTCTGAATCAGGCAGGTGATTTTCAGTTGCCTCCAAGCCGGGTGGAAGCGTTATATGCGCCGGAAATTTATGGAGAATGGCCCAATAAAACCCTGCACGTAACGCCGTGAGATACACGCAGCCGTGGATCGTGGCTGCCGCCATTTCAGCAGTTGGCATACCGACCTTTTGCTGTCTGGCATGGTGGCTGCTCACAGTACCCGATATTCCTTCCTTCGATGATCTGCATCAAAACACCACGCCCTCAGATGCGCTTTTGCTTGATCGCCATGGTTTACCATTGGCCTACCAACGCATCCAAATGGATCATCGGCGCCTGGAATGGCTCTCTCTGACGGATATTTCTCCGCATATGGCGCAGGCACTGACCGCTGCGGAAGACCAGCGTTTTTATCGCCATCATGGGGTTGACTGGTTCGCGGTTGGCGGTGCCCTGCGTGAATGGGTCAACACGGGTCGGTTGCGCGGCGCCAGCACTTTAACCATGCAGCTCGCATCTTTGGTGGATGATTCGATCAAGCCAGCACACAAACGCCGCTCGTTCAGGCAGAAATGGCGTCAGATGCGCCTGGCCCTGGCATATGAACGCCAATGGAGTAAAGCCCAGATCCTGGAAGCTTATATGAACCAGGTGCCTTTTCGCGGCGAACTTGAAGGCATCACTGCCGCCGCCTATGGTTTGTTCGACAAACATCCTTCCGCGCTTACGCTGGATGAAGCCTGGCTTCTGGCTAGTGCCATTGCTCAGCCCGGAGCCAGCGCCGCCAGACTTCACAAGAAAGCCTGCCGCATGGCACGCAAACATACGCAGGGTATCGCTTCCAAACCGTGCGATCTGCCCCCGTTTCCTGATGTGCAACAGCTGGTGGCGCCCGTATGGCACGCAGCCGCCGCGCGCGCATGGATCCGCCCGGATGACATCCTGCTGAGCTCGACCCTGGATCGTGATCTGCAAACCATGGCCGAGCGCGCCCTGCATGAACAATTGCTGGCTTTGCGCGCCAATCAGGTCAACGATGGCGCAGTCGTGGTGCTGGACAACTCCACAGGCGATATTCTGGCCTATGTGGGCGGATCAGGGGAATTGTCGCCTTCTCCTTTCATTGATGCCATTCGAGCGCCGCGACAACCCGGATCGACATTAAAACCGTTTCTCTATGAACTGGCGCTTGAGCAACGGTTATTAACTGCGGCTTCCTTACTCAAAGACGCGCCTGTTGCACTTCAAACTTCTAAAGGAACCTATGCGCCTTCCGATTATGAAAGCCACTACCATGGGCTGGTCACCCTACGCACAGCGCTGGCCGGTTCACTCAATATTCCTGCAGTACGTACCATCGATCTGGTTGGCATACCGATTTTCGCCAACCGCCTTCAATCACTCCGACTCAACGCACTTCAACGGCCGGCGCTTTATTATGGTCATGCCCTGGCATTAGGCTCAGGTGAAGTCAATCTGCTCGAATTAACCAATGCCTACCGGAGCCTGGCCAACCATGGCGACTGGAGCCCCACCCGTCATCGCTTAGACGATCCTGTGTTCAGCCCGGAGTCGGTTATGGATGAAAACGCGGTTTTTATTATTACCGATATTTTATCCGACCGCAGCGCCCGCGCTATCACTTTTGGACTGGAAAACCCGCTTTCCACATCATCGTTTTCGGCGGTGAAAACCGGCACCAGCCAGGGCATGCGCGATAACTGGTGTATAGGGTATTCGGATCGCTATAGTGTTGGCGTTTGGGTTGGAAATCTGAATGGAGAACCCATGCGGCATGTCTCTGGCATCAGCGGCGCTGCGCCGGTGTGGCGCAGCATTATGAATGCCCTGCACAAACACCAGGCCAGTCAAGCCCCCTATCCGCCAAACCATGTCGAGAGGATACAAACGAATGACAAGGACGCCAAAAACCAGGGGGAGTGGTTTATTTCAGGCACAGCGCCCATCCCCATGCAGACAAGATCCGACGCACAAATCATACGGATCGAATCACCCGTTCATGGCAGTATTTTCGCCTGGGATCCGGAAATCGACCCTCAATACCAGCGTCTGATGCTGCGCGCCAGCGGCTGTATGCAAAAGTGCGAATGGCGAATCAACGAGCGTCCTTTCGCCTCAGGGGCGAAAGTCGTATGGAAGATTAGCCGTGGAGAACATCGCATTGATTTGTATGGACCTGGACACAAACTTGTGGATACTTCATGGGTCATAGTGAAATAGCACTGCTTGATATGATAATATCTCACCTTAGCCCGGCGAAAATCGCCGCATAAGCCCTGATGCGTACACCAGGATCGGGGCTGGCAAAAACATCATGCGAAACCGCCAGCCAGTCGGCGCCCTGGGTGATCGTCCGTGGGGCATGATCAAGCTTAATGCCACCGATCGCAACGATCGGGCAATCAAAACGCCGCCTGGCATCTCTTAACAGGCTTAGCGGAGCAGGCGGTGCTTCTGGCTTGGTCTGAGAAGGAAACAGAGCGCCAAAGGCAAGGTAATCCGCCCCTTGAGCGGCACAATCGCGCGCCCGGATTAAATCGGCATAGCAGCTCGCGCCAATGATAAAATGTTCTCCTGATCGTTGCCGCGCTGCGGCGATACTGCAATCGCTGCGTCCCAGATGCACCCCATGGGCATCCACTTCTAAAGCCAGCCCGACATCATCATTGATGATCAGCAGGGTATCATAACCGAGGCACAGATTTCTTAACCTGAGAGCATGTTCCCGTCGTTGATCCGGAGAGGCGGTTTTGTCCCGATACTGCAACATGGGTATGCCGGCGCCAAGAACTTGTTCCATAATGCTGAACCAGCCTGCCTCTCCACCGGCGCGGCAGGGTGGTGTCAACAGATACAAACCGCCTTGAGCCAGACGCTCATGGGCTGAAACAGCATGACGCATCAGGTTCCTTCCTTAACATCAACCCTTTCGCGGCCACATCACAGCTCAGAAGGATGCGTACCTGTTGAATTTCGCACCACCGGATATCTTCCACAAGCCGTTCATCATTATCCAGGTCGTGATAGAATCCCAGGTCGGGTTTCTTAACGATGATCAAGAATTTCCTTCAGGAACATGACTTCCATCAAAACTTCCATCGGGAATCCCCCACGATCACCCCGATCATCGATCAGAAGACTTTCTATAAAAGCCATATCACCTCTTTGCCCCCAACGTTGGCACAGAATCGGCGTCAGGTGAGGATGGCGCTGCTCGAGTTCACACCTGAATTCTTCTTCCCCGGATGGCAATTCGTCAACCTTCTCATTCTTAGCCGACTCGGGGGAATGACAGGCGATTTGCGCACATTGCCACAGGAACACCAGTTCCTCGGCGCTGCTGACACTCATGCGGGGGCGGCCTGGATGAGCGCTCTGAAGAATAAGCCTTTCCAGAAAAGCAATGGTTTCCCCCTGCCCCCACTTGAGTTCGAGGGACAGCAGCAGTTCGGGGAAAATATCTTCGATCCCATTTTCCATGCCATGGGCATGCCGCCATGTCGCAAAAGCCGGTGATTCGGTCAAACCAAAATGCTGGGCATATTGCTGGGCCAGTGTTGCGAATTCCTGGTTTTTATCCATCTGATAATAAAGATCAAGCAGGATAATCCAGCAATCCTCCAGACGCTCTTGACCATTGCATCGTTGCAAATGACGTTCAAGAATTCCAGCAGCTCTTTCCGGCGCATTCGCGGCCACCGCATAGTAAGCCAAACGAACCGCTTTTCGTCCATCTGCACTCTTCGCCGGGAAACTCGGCGTTTTGAACTTTTCAGAATTTGGCATGGATCAGCCTCCCGCAAACCAACATCAATATCTATGGGACCTCTGATTCATTCTGAACGAGGGTGATTGTGCTCCTTATGTTCAGATTCGAGGCGCTTATCGACCGTAATAGCAGACTATTGCGAAGATTGTCAACGATGAAACCGAGCATAAGGAATCGCAAGAGTCGAGTTCATGAATCGATCCCAAGTTTCCCCATACTCTACTTGTAAAAACCTGTTCTGTACACGCCTGTGATTGTTACAGCATTGGAGAAATGTCAAAGCGACCTTCATTAAGAACGTTCATTGAACAAACCGGCGAGCATTGTAAAACATCTGCATCCATGGCCCTTCTTCTCCCCAGCCCGAAGGGTGCCAGGAGTGATTGGCCGTGCGGATTAATCTTTCGGGATGTGGCATCATGGCGATAATACGACCATCCCCATTACAGATACCCGCAATACCATCCTGTGAACCATTGGGGTTGTCCGGGTAATGCTGGGTCACTTCTCCGCGCGCATTCACATAACGCAATGCAATCGGCGCATGCTCGCGCTGCCGCGCATCACCGGAAAATTCAGCCCTACCCTCTCCATGCGAAACAATCACCGGAAGGCGCGCACCTTCCATCCCCTGCAATAGCGGAGATTGCGCAGAGCAAACTTCTGTCAGAACCAAACGCGACTCAAATCGACGCGAACGATTGGACCGGAATTCGGGCCAGGCTTCCGCGCCCGGGATAAGCGGGGCAAGATGAGCCAAAACCTGACAACCATTACAAACACCCAGCACGAAGTGCGCCTGATCTCGAAAAAAAGCTTCCATCGCCGAGCGCAACGGCTCATGATGGAGAATTCTCACCGCCCATCCCCGCCCGGCACCCAACACATCACCAAAAGAAAAACCGCCGCACAGCGCCAAGCCACAAAAAGACTTGATCTGCTCAGGATTTTCAAATAAATGCTGCATCGGCATGTCGATGGGTTCAAAACCAGCTTTGCTGAAAGCCGCCGCCATCTCCATATGACCATGGGTGCCCTGCTCCCGAACAATAGCAATCTTCGGCCGACACCCTACAATCGCAGGCACAATCTCAAACGGCACATGAGCCGCGGACAGACCATTATCGCCAGAGTCCAGCAGTGCATCAAACTCTTCCCGGGCGCATATCGGATCATCGCGCAGGCTTTTTATCCGGTAGCTTGTTTCACCCCACAATCGCTGCCAGTGTATGCGATCTCCCTTGAGCACGCAGTGATTACCGTGATAAAAACGCATAGGATGATGCTCGGCATAGACCTTGCCCAGAATATGAGTGATCGTTCCCAAACCTCGATCCTCGCATATGGAGAGGATTTTGAGCAGATCCTTTTCACGCACCTGTATGACAGCGCCGAGTTCCTCACAAAACAGTGCCCGTGCCGGAACCGGATGCAATGCGGTAATATTCACATGAAAGCCCGCACGTGCGGCGAATGCCATTTCACATAAAGTAATGTACAAACCGCCATCGCTTCGATCATGGTATGCAAGAATATGCTCGCGTGCCTTCAACTCTTGCATCAGATAAAAAAAATCGGCTAGCAACTGCGGCTTATCCACATCCGGAGAGACCTGCTCCCAACTTCCCTGACATTGCGCCAGCGCGGATCCACCCATGCGGCATTGACCCGCGCCGAGATCGATCAGCAATAAGACGCTCGGGCCCTCATCCAGATTCAGAACGGGCGTCAGTGCCGGACGAACGTCTTCCACTGGGGCGAATGCGCTGACCACCACCGTCACAGGAGACCCCACGTGGCGTTTGAAACACCCTTCGTTCCACTCGGCGCTCATGGACAAAGAGTCCTTCCCCACAGGAATACATAGCCCCAGAACCGGGCAAAGTTCCTCTGCCATAGCCTGAACCGCTTCAAACAGGGCATACTTCTGTTCATCGGCGCCAAAATCCGCCATCCAGTTAGCCGAAAGTCTGATATCTTTCAAAGAGGCTACAGGTGCAGCGCTTATATTGGTGATCGCTTCGCCTACAGCCATCCTTGCGGAAGCGGCAGGGGATAATATCGCAATGGCCGGACGCTCACCCATCGCCGCTGCTTCACCTTCCCAGCCCTGGAAATCAGCCAGCGTCAGCGCCATATCCGCCACCGGAATCTGCCACGGCCCAACCATGGGATCCCGCACCACCAACCCGCCCACACTCCTATCGCATATCGTAATCAAAAACGCCTTGCTGGCCACCGCAGGAAAACGCAATAACTGCTCGGCCGCCTCCATCAGCGCCACCGGCTCCAATGGCGCGCCAGGTAAAAAACGGTGCTGATCTACTGAAACACAGGGGGGCGGCAAAGGTTTCAGCAACGCTTCCATAGGCCAGTCTGCGATCATGCAATCCGGGCTGTCAGCGCTTTGCGTAATCAACAAACGCCCGTGCCCGTTGAACCTCCCGATCAGCGCCAAAGGACAACTTTCCCGGGCAGACAGACGCTGCAATTCGGAGAAGCTGGATTCAGAGATCGCCAATACATAACGCTCCTGCGCTTCATTACACCAAATCTCCAGCGCCGACATCCCTGTCTCGGCCACAGGAATGGCGTCAAGATAAACATCCGCACCCAGACCCTTGATCCCGATCAATTCCGGAACCGCATTGGAAAGCCCCCCGGCGCCGACATCATGGATAGAGATGATCGGGTTGTTTCCGGCAATGCATGCTTCGACAACTTCCTGAACGCGGCGCTGCATTTCAGGATTGCCCCGCTGGACGGAGGCATAATCCAGTGATTGCGTATCTTCCGAACTTGAGCGCGAAGAAGCCGCGCTTCCACCCAAACCAATGCGCATCCCAGGCCCGCCCAGCACGACGATCAGATCACCCGGTTGCGGATTTTCCTTGATAGGCCATCTCGCATCCAGACTTCCCCACCCGCCGGCGAGCATCAGTGGTTTTCGGTAACCAAAAACATGACCCTGGTGCTCTCCTTCCATCGTGCGAAAAAAGCCCAGCAGGGTGGGTCTGCCGTACTCATTGGCAAAACGGGCAGCGCCGAGCGGCGCCTGGAGCATGATTTCCAGAGATGTGGCCAGATGCGTCGGCTGAGCCAGAAATGGATTACATTCCCAAGGAAGATGCCATTCCGGTATCTGTAAATGGGAAACCATATAACCGCACAATCCAGCTTTGCTGCGCCCCCCGCGTCCGGTCGCAACTTCATCACGAATTTCACCGCCGACCCCTGTGGCTGCCCCCGGGTAGGGAGAAACGCCCGTGGGGTGGTTATGGGTTTCGACTTTGATCGACATATCCTGCCTGACATTCAAAGACATGTAAGCCCCGTCCAAACGTTGCCATTGCTGACGAGCAAAGGCAGACAGAACCGCGCTGTTATCCGAATAGGCGCTAACGACTCCTTCGGGATGGCAGGCATAAGTATGGCGTATCATATCGAATAGTGTTTTTGGCTGGGATGTTCCATCGATTTTCCATTGGGAATTGAAAATCTTATGGCGGCAATGTTCCGAGTGAATCTGGGCGAACATCATCAGCTCGATATCGGTCGGATCCCGCTCCAGTGGCTGGAAATAATCAAGCAGATATTGCAGTTCGGCGGCATTCAAGCCCAATCCCAACTCGGAATTGGCTTGTTCCAGCGCTGTTTTCCCGTCGGCTAACATGGGAATGGACCGAATCAGTCGGGCAGGCTCGGGGTCGAAAAAAAAATCTGTTAACGCCTCATCTTCAGCGATAACGGTTTCCAGCATACGGTCGTAGTAATGGACTTGATACACCTTGCCCTCATCCTGGGCTTCGAGGTCAATCGTTGGGACCTTGATTAAACGCGCTCTTTCAAGGCGGTGCAGATGAATCAACCCACACTGTCGCCCAAGATCGGTCGCACAACTCGACCAAGGGCTTATGGTTCCCTGGCGTGGGGCGATCAATAAGGTTTTCTGATCGTGATCGCATAGGAAGGAAGTCGTTAGCGGCGCCGGCAAAAGGTTCGCAACGATTTCACTTTCGGTTTCCGTGGGAAGCTCATCCCATAACAGAAAAAAAACCTCCCACTGCCTGACTATTCCCGGCGAATGAGTCGAACCAAGCAGGCCCTGCGCTTGAGCAGCGGGATTTTCGAAAGGCAGTTCCGGACCAACCACCACCCATAACCACCGATTTTCAGGCAAAACACCCGAAAAATAAATCCGGCAGCCGAACAAGGTTTCCAATCCATTGACGCCAATGGATCCACCCTTTGCGGTCATGATCCGTTTTGATCTCGACCGGACGTTCCCGGTGTATTGGGGAAATAGCTGATCACGTTGCCCGGGCTGTTTTCGATCTCGCTTATTTTTACCGCACCTTTTTTATCCACTTCATCAATACGCACCACTGCATGCATGGGAATAAAAGTCCGCTTGACATCGGCGAATTCGGAACGCAGCTTTTCTTCGGATGGATCGACCACCACCGTAGAACTCTCCCCGAAAACCAGTTCCTCGAGTTCAACGAAACCATAGAGAAATTCCTGCTTTATACTGCGGGCAAATATCTCATAGATTTTTCCCTGATTGACGAAAATGATCTTGAATAAGGTTTTATCGATCACTGTTTCTCTCGCATCTCATGGTTAGGGAACCTTTAGATTAATTCCGGACGAAGGTGGGTGTGGTTCCCTATGTTCAGATTTGAGGCGCTTATCGACTGTCATAGCAAAGCTATTGCGAAACGTTACAACGATGAAACTGAACATAAGGGACCCAAAATACGAGTTCATGACTTAATCAGAAGTTCCTTAGATAAACACTTCTATATTTCTCGCAATCAAAGTCAATGGGCACGCGGGACTTTACCACCACCCTGTTCGTTTTTCTGTTTTTTAGTCGCAGGAAGGATATCGCTCTGCACTTCCGCAGGAGTAACTCCATGTTCCAGGGCCAGCGGCAGTATCTCGTCAATCCAGCGCACAGAGCGTATCTCCATCTCTTCGCGCACGGATAGGGGGATATCCACCAGATCCTTGATATTATCCTCAGGGATCAGAACCAACCTGATGCCAGCGCGATGCGCCGCCAGCAATTTTTCCTTCAACCCGCCGATAGGGAGCACTTCGCCACGCAAAGTGATTTCTCCGGTCATAGCGGTATCAGCACGCGCCGGATTGTTCATCAAGGCAGACACCAGCGCAGTACATACCGCAGCGCCGGCACTTGGACCATCCTTGGGTATGGCGCCTTCCGGAATATGAACGTGCAGATCGAAATTCTGATAAAAATCATCGGCAATAGCCAAGCTCTTCGCTCGACTGCGCACCACCGTCAATGCGGCCTGAATGGATTCCTGCATGACATCGCCAAGTGTGCCGGTATGCGATAATTTTCCTTTACCCGGCATGACAACCGCTTCGATATTGAGCAGTTCCCCGCCCACCTCAGTCCAGGCCAAGCCTGTCACCTGACCAATGCGATTTTCTTCCTCAGCGATGCCATAGCGAAATTGGGGCGGCCCAAGGAAATCCGATACTTGATCGAGACTCCCCACGGTGACTTCCTCTTCTTTCAATGTTCCTGTCACCGACCGGTAAGTAATTTTGCGGCATATCTTCGCCAACTGGCGCTCAAGGCTGCGAACACCCGCCTCCCGCGTATATTGTCGCACCATAATCTGAAGCGCCTCACCGCTCATATGTACTGCGTTTTCATCGAGCCCGTTTTTTTCACATTGTTTGGGCAGCAGATACTGTTGCGCAATCGCTGTTTTTTCCTCTTCCGTATAGCCGGAAAGGCGCACCACTTCCATACGATCAAGCAAGGGAGCCGGAATATCCAGCGTATTGGCAGTGCAGACAAACATGACCTCGGAAAGATCAAAGTCCACTTCAAGGTAATGGTCACTGAAACTGGCATTATGCTCGGCATCAAGGACTTCAAGTAAAGCTGAGGCAGGGTCGCCTCTGAAATCCATGGCCATCTTGTCCACTTCATCAAGCAAAAAAAGGGGATTGCGTGTTCCAGCCTTGGTCAAGTTCTGGAGGATTTTGCCCGGCATCGAGCCGATATAGGTGCGCCGATGTCCACGAATTTCCGCCTCATCATGCACCCCGCCTAAAGCCATGCGCACAAATTTGCGGTTGACCGACCTGGCAATGCTTTTACCCAGAGATGTCTTCCCGACACCCGGGGGGCCAACCAGGCAAAGGACAGGACCATTCAAACGGCGGACTTTTTGTTGTACCGCCAGATATTCGAGTATGCGCTCCTTGATTTTATCCAGACCGTAATGCTCCGCATCAAGCACTTCGTGGGCAAACCCGATATCCCGGCGTATGCGGCTGCGCTTACGCCAGGGCAAGGATAAAAGCGTATCAAGATAATTTCTCACCACGGTAGCTTCGGCGGACATCGGAGACATCATGCGCAATTTGTTGAGCTCGGCTTCCGCCTTCTCACGGGCTTCATGCGTCATGCCGGCATGCTCTATGCGATCAGCCAGTTCATCCAGGTCACTGGGCACATCATCGAGTTCGCTGATTTCTTTTTGAATGGCTTTCATCTGCTCATTCAAATAGTATTCGCGCTGACTCTTTTCCATCTGCTGTTTGACCCGACCGCGAATGCGTTTCTCAAGTTGAAGCAGATCGATTTCTGTCTCCAGCATCGTCATAATGTGTTCAAGACGCTGAATAACGCTCAAATCTTCCAGAATCCTCTGCTTTTCGTCCACCTTGAGAGGCAAATGTGCCGCAATGGTATCCGCAAGACGGCTGGCCTGGTCGATCCCGGAGAGCGAATTGAGCACTTCATCGGGAATCTTTGGGTTCAGCTTGATGTATTGCTCACATAGGGAAAGAATCGAACGTTTCAAAACACGATTTTCCCGTTCACCGGGTTCATCGCCATCTTCCAGCACAAGGGCATCGCACATTAAAAATCCTGCCTCATCGGATAGATTTTCCAGGCGCACGCGCTTGATGCCCTCAACAAGCACCTTGACAGTTCCATCAGGCAATTTGAGCAATTGCAAAATATTGGCGATGGTTCCCACTTCATACAGTTCATCGATATCCGGATCATCGATTTCGGCTTTTTTCTGCGCTACCAGCAATATTTCCTTGCCATCATTCCCGGTAATGTAATCAAGGGCCTGAATGGATTTCTCCCGACCAACAAAAAGCGGGATCACCATTTGCGGGTAAACTACCACATCACGCAGCGGCAATAACGCCAAATGCTCATAAGCATCAGGAATGATAGGTTCATCTTCCATTTAATACTCCTTGAATGCACATATCTACAATAGGGGATACTCTGATTTTCTGTCTTATACGTAACAATGCATTCATCAAAATTTCTATTTAAATTCCGGGAAGAAAACACGCCCCTGATTCAAGAAGCGGACAGCCCTGAAACAAACCCTCTACCTCCCTGCCCGGCGCTGAAAAGGGGAACCCAAAACTTAACTGACCGATGACAGCGCAGACCACATAGTCGCGCATAACTGTACAAGAAATCAGTCAGACGGCAGCGCCCTGGAATCCTTGCCGTCAAAGATAATATAGGGCTCACCCGTACCACTCAACGCCTTTTCATCCACGACCACTTTAGCCACGTTTTCAAGTGATGGCAGTTCGTACATGATATTCAGCAGGCCTTTCTCAAGGATTGTACGCAGACCGCGCGCGCCAGTTTTTCTTTCCATGGCTTTACGAGCCGCGAAATGCAATGCATCCTCACGGAATTCGATTTCCACCCCTTCCATACTAAACAACCGGGAATATTGTTTGACCAAGGCATTCCGCGGCTCTTGCAATATACGGATCAGAGCTTCTTCATCAAGTTCCTCAAGTACCGCGACCACGGGCAGGCGCCCCACAAATTCAGGAATCAGCCCGTATCGAATCAGATCTTCGGGCTCAACATTGAAAAGCATGTCAGTAAATTGAACCTCATCAGAATCGCGCTTGATCTCCGCCATAAAACCGATTCCGGTTTTCTCCGTACGCTCGCGGATAACTTTCTCAAGTCCCGAGAAAGCGCCGCCGCAAATAAACAGAATATGCCGGGTATCGACCTGGAGAAACTCCTGCTGCGGGTGTTTGCGCCCACCTTGGGGCGGCACCGAAGCCGTTGTACCTTCGATTAGTTTGAGCAACGCCTGCTGAACACCTTCTCCCGAAACATCCCGTGTAATGGAAGGATTTTCGGATTTTCTGGATATTTTGTCGATCTCATCAATATAAACGATCCCGGACTGGGCTTTTTCGACATCATATTCGCATTTCTGCAACAGCTTCTGAATGATATTTTCCACATCTTCGCCTACGTAACCGGCTTCGGTCAGGGTTGTGGCATCAGCAATGGTAAAAGGAACTTTCAAGATGCGGGCCAGTGTTTCGGCGAGCAGGGTTTTACCCGATCCAGTTGGTCCGATCAGCAGAATGTTACTTTTGGAAACTTCAGCGCCTTCGCCCTGTTTTTCTATCTGCAACCTTTTGTAATGGTTGTAAACCGCGACCGACAGAGTCTTTTTTGCCTGGTCCTGCCCTATCACATAATCGTCAAGAATTTCCTTGATTTCCAAGGGTTTCGGCAGTGACAAGACTTCCTTGTCCGGGGTTTCCTGTAATTCTTCGCGAATAATATCGTTGCACAAATCAACGCATTCATCACAGATGAACACGGAAGGACCCGCGATCAGCTTGCGCACTTCATGCTGACTTTTTCCACAGAAGGAACAATACAGTATCTTGTTGTTGCCGCCAGTGTTTTTCCCTCGGATTGTATCGCTCATGATGCAGCCCTCAATAATACCCTGTTACAAGTTTTCAAATCGAAAAAGCTTTCCATATCCTGCGGTTGAAAGATAAAAGCCGGAACAACGCTGGAGATCACATCAAGCCTTCTTGCTCAGGTCGGCTTTTCTCTTATCCATCACAGCATCAATAATGCCATAAGCCCGAGCATCTTCAGCGGTCATGAAACGATCGCGATCCGTATCTTTCTCTATTTCTTCCATCGTACGACCCGTATGCACAGCCATTATTTCATTCAACCGGTCCCTGATCTGGAGTATTTCGCGGGCATGGATATCGATGTCCGCCGCCTGACCCTGAAATCCGCCCAAAGGCTGGTGAATCATGATCCGGGAATGGGTAAGGCAGTAACGTTTACCCTTGGCGCCCCCTGCCAGAAGAACGGCGCCCATGCTTGCCGCCTGCCCGACGCAGATGGTACTAACGTCCGGCTTGATGAATTGCATGGTGTCATAGATGGCCAGCCCAGACGTCACCACCCCGCCGGGGCTATTTATATAAAGGTAAATATCTTTTTCAGGATTCTCTGATTCCAGATAAAGGAGCTGGGCAACGATCAGATTGGCGCCGATATCTTCGATCTGACCCACGACAAACACCACCCGCTCTTTGAGCAGTCGGGAATAAATATCAAAAGCCCTCTCGCCTCGGGCTGTCTGTTCCACCACCATGGGCACAAGCTGTGCCCGGATATCAGATAAATCTTCGCGCATAGTTCTAAATTCCTCTACGGAGTCGCGTGCAGCCAGGCTGGGTATTGAGTCATTAAACCATTAATCATTTTGTGCAGATGCCATCGAGCAAATTTCTGTGTACGTCACCGTTCTATCCGTTTGCGGAATCTCTTCCAATAAAGTATTAAGAACGGATTGTTGCAAGAGATCTTTTTCCATCTCCTTTTGAATTTGAGGGTTCTTTTGTAATATTTCAATGCCCTGCTCGGGTTCTCCCAAACTTTGGATCCATTGCTGCATAGCAGCATTCAACTGCTGCTGTTCGACTTCGATGTTCAGACTGCGTGCTATCTCATCACATAGCAAGGCCCATGCCACAAGCCGTCGCGCCTCAGATTCAAACACGCTCAGCGGCAATTCAGGAAGACGGTCGCGATTTTGCCCCATGCGCCTAAGAGCATTTTCCCGCATGAAAGCACATTGTTGGTCCACCAGAGCGGGCGGAAGGCCAAAGGCATTGGACTCCAGAAGTTTGCCGACCAATTGTTCTCTCAACAAACCATCGACCATTTGTCGGCTTTGCTGTTCCATGGAAAGACGAACTGCCTTCCTGAGAGAATCCATCTGTCCATCTTCGATCCCGAGAGAACGGATAAAATTTTCATCCGCAGGCGCAATCACTTTCCGCTGCACTTCATGAACGCTCATGGCCACATCAGCCAATTGACCGCGCACCTCTTCGGCAGGATATTCAGCGGGGAAATGCACGGCAACAGTACGTTGCTCGCCTGCAGATGCGCCCACAAGACCTTGTTCGAAATCCGGCAGATAACTCCCGGAGCCTATGATAACCTGGACTCCTTCACCACGGTTGCCGCTAAAGCCTTCATCGACGCCGACGACTTTGGCTTCAAAATCCAATACCACCAGATCACCCTCTTGAGCCGCCCCTTCCACCACTGCCCATTTGGCGGCGCGTTCACTCAAACGCTGGATTTCCTCGTCCACATCCTCATCATTTAATTCTACTGTCAAACGTTCGAGATGCAAGTTGTTAACACCTGCGAATTCTATATCCGGCATGGCTTCAAAAGTAACATTGTAGGTAACATCTTCATCCGGAGCGCCTGAATCCGGATCGATCGCCCGAACAGCAGCCGGCTTGAGATCGCCACTCTCCACAGCATCCACCCAACTGCTCTGAAGTAGATCCTGCATAACCTCCTGACGAACCTGCGACCCATGTCGCTGATCTATGAGAGAAACAGGCACCTTGCCCGGACGGAAGCCCTTGATCTTGGTAGAGCGTGCCAATTCTCGCAGCCGTGAATCCACTTCAGATTTAATACGGGAAGCCGGAATATGCAGCTTGATCTGGCGTTCAAAAATATTTTGTTCCTGATCGGCAGGCGGGTTTGGTTCGTTCATAATGACTTTTCCATGATCGCTGGTTTGAAATAATAGATGGATGGTGCGAAAGGAGAGACTCGAACTCTCACGGGATACCCCACTGGAACCTAAATCCAGCGCGTCTACCAATTCCGCCACTCTCGCGAACCGTTTGAAAGATAATTACTAAGGAAGGGTCATATGGCGACCATTGAGCCTGAATTTGTGGATCTCGAATATCCCGGATACGCCCTCCGTAAGCGAAATCATCGACATCAGGCAACAACCAGACCAAACACCGGGCGCTCTCCAGGATAAAGCAATCCTCCGCTATTATACAACATTTGGAATCTGTTGACTTCGGGAAACCTGGTCCAATATGAAATGAGCATAAGGAGCCTGTTTTTAACGAAGAGCAACAACCTGCCAGAGCGTCACCTGCGCAAACCTGTACCCCTGTGAATCAGCCAACATGCCCAGGCAAAAAAACCCGCGCTTGCCACTAACAGTATACCAAACCCGATCGCAACCGAGACATCCCTCATATCCGTAAACGCGTAACGCATGGCGTTGATCATATAGAGTATCGGATTAAAAACAGACAACTGACGCCATGGTTCGGGTAAAATAGCAACAGGATAAAAAATACCGCCCAGATAGGTCAATGGGGTCAGAATAAACGTAGGTACGATGGACGTATCATCAAAACTTTTGGCATAAATCCCATTAATCAACCCCGCCAGGGAAAACACCGTGCATGTCAACAACAATACCGCAACCGCCATCACAGGATGCGCCACAGAAAGATCAGTAAAAAACCACGCTACAAACATCACCGCGACCGAAACACATATACCACGCACCACCCCTCCTGAGACATAGCCCAGCACCAGAACAGTGGTGGGGATGGGCGCAACCAGGAGTTCCTCGATATATCCCTGAAATTTAGCACTGAAAAATGAAGAAACCACATTAGCGTAGGCATTGGTCATGACCGACATCAACAACAGGCCGGGCGCGATGTAATCCACATACGATACATTAGCGCTGTATTGCAAGCGCGAGCCGACCAACTGGCCGAATACCACGAGATACAGTGCCATGGTCATCGCAGGCGGCACAATAGTTTGCAACCAGATACGGGCAAACCGATGGACTTCCTTGCCCATGATGGCATAAAAAGCAATGGCGTTCCGGTGCAAATTGTCTAACATGAGGTGAAAACAACAAGCATAGGATTTATTGGATTCCCGAGCGCAATCGTCCGACAAAAAAGGCTTCAAGCCGACTGCTCTTATTGCGCATGCTACTGACTTTAACGCCCTGGGCTAACAGCTGACTGAACACTTCACTCAATGTCTGCCCTACAGGGACACTGATTTCCAGGGTGACAGGATCAATCATCTCAATCGTGCAGCCGGTGATACTTGGGAAAACGATGGGTTGTTGTTCCAGATAAAGTAGAAAACTCTCCGACTGCATGCGTCGCAAGGCAACCTGCAAGGAACTGTCTTCCACAATTTTTCCTTCATCAATGATAGCCAGGCGATTACACAAAAACTCGGCTTCCTCAAGATAATGGGTCGTTAATATGATGGTCGTGCCTGAGCGATTGAGTTCCTGTAAAAACGCCCACATGCCACGGCGGATTTCAATATCGACACCGGCGGTGGGTTCATCGAGAATAAGCAGCTTGGGTTCGTGCACCAGTGCCCGTGCAATCATCAGGCGCCGCCTCATGCCCCCGGAAAGATTTCGAGTAATTTGATGGCGTTTATCCGTTAAATGCAATTCCTCAAGCAGGCTTTGGGCCCTGCGCCGCGTTTGCACAGAACTCAGACCAAAGTAGCCACCCTGATGAAGCAATACCGATTCAACCTTTTCAAACTGGTTCAGGTTGATTTCTTGTGGAACCACACCGACATAGCGTTTAACGTGATTGGGATGTCGATCCATATCGACGCCGCAAACCAACACTCTGCCGCTGGTTTTACGCACCAGTGCGCTGATAATACCGATTATGGTGGATTTTCCAGCACCATTAGGCCCGAGAAGCGCGCAGAATTCGCCAGCAGCCACTTCCAGGTCAATAGCATCAAGCGCTGTAAAATTGTCATAGTTTTTCCGAACCTTTTCCAGTTTGAGCGCTGGAATTCCTGGCTGTTCCATCATCGATCAGGACCCATCTTCCCAGCCGGGGAAAGGCGGTTTCTCATACAGGTGGGGCGGATTGCCATCATAAATCTGAGAGCGGCGTCTTTCCAGGTAAGCGTCACGCACAAAAAGATAGGGATCGATCTGTTCTTCCAGTAGCTTTTCCGTCCCCAGGAGTCCGGCGCGCAATCTGATCACATCCAGTATTGCCAGACCAATCCATGCGTCATCCATGTCGATATATACGACCGGATTAGTGAAGCCGTCGCCCACCCGCCCGATCGTGTGCCTGATGGAGCTTGGCCCAAGGAAAGGCAGCACCAGATACCATCCAGAACCGATTTTCCATCGGGCCAGAGTCTGTCCCAGATCTTCGTCATGCTGCGGCAATCCCCATAAGGTAGCAGGATCAAACAACCCGCCCATACCGATGGTAGAATTGCCCGTAAAACGGATTATATCCTGCCCTGTTGCCACAACCTTACCTTGCAGGGCATTATTCATAATAGTCACCGGCATGTGCAGATTGGTGAAAAAATGATACACCGAGGCGCGCACCGGAGAAGGCATTATATTCTTATAGCCCCGAGCAACCGGTTTAAGCACATAACGATCCATCTGTTCATTGAATCGGTAGACCGGGCGATTGAGCCATTCCAGCGGATCCTTTGTCTCATCCCCGAATTCCGGCTGCGCCCGGACATCGGAAACTGCAAAAAAACAGCCTATTAAAAAAACAAGACTTATAGCTCTGGCGTTGTTGATTACCTGTTGCATATCATGCTGGTTCCCAGGCAATGAATCATGAGGCTCGTCATTTGCCTGCTATTTGTTCGTTTTCAACCCAAGTGGAATTTATAGACTACTTGATAAAGATACTATAATGGCTATGCTAACATATTACATGATTGAGTGATCGCAAAATAGTTTTCTTAAAGGCTCGCTACAGGAGGCGAATCATGGATGACGCTGTACTGGATTCCCTGCTTGATCCCAAAAACATTGCTCAACTATGGACAGGAAAAACCCGCCATTTTCGAGCCGTCCGGGTATTTTACCAGTTGGACAATGATTATCGATCGATCAGAGATCAATTGCGTGGCCAACCCTATGAGGTTAAACGCTCCAGTTTGAAAGCGCTGCATCGCAAACACGCACCGCGGCTGGCGCAATTATGCCGCGAAAATGGAGCCACATGGGTGAAATTCGCCCAGGTCCTGAGTGCCCGGCCGGATCTTTTGCCGCATGAGTATATTGAAGCGCTGACCCCACTACAAAACGAGGCCAAGCCGGTGGCTTTTTCAAAACTCATTCCGACTATTGAGACAGAATTGGGCCCCCAATGGCTGGAATTGGTTGCCGACATAGAACAGAGCCCGATAGCGACCGCTTCCATTGGTCAGGTGCACAAAATAAGGTTGCGTGATGGGCGCGAAGTTGCATTGAAGGTGCAGCTGCCCCAGGTTAAACGCCTGTTCAAGCAGGATTTCGTCATGTTCAGACTGTTGGCGAACACCTTCGCTTCCCGCTTCAAACAACTCGATCTGATACAGGTCATCGACGAGCTTCTGAAATTAACAGCTCAGGAGCTTGATTTTACCCGCGAGGCAGCTAACATCCGCGCATTTGAAAAACTCCCCCACCCGGCCCGTATCAAGACACCGACGCTGATACCTGAAATGTGCAGCGCACGCACCTTGTGCACCGAATGGATCCCCGGGGAAAGGCTGACAGATTTTCTCTCCGCCCATCCGGACGAAGCCACAGATGTGCTAAATATCATGATGGAAAGCTATATGCAGCAAATTGTGCAATTTGGCGTCTATCATGCCGACCCACATCCGGGTAACTTTATTATCAATGAGCAGCGTGATGTTTACATCCTTGATTTTGGCGCTATGGCAACACTATCCAATGAAGAACGTCAACACTACTCCGCGCTTCTTATGGCCATCCTCAGCGGTCAAACAGATGATCTGGGGCGCTTACTGAAAGAAGCCGGTTTCAGTGGCGCCGACCCTGAGTTGCTTGATGGACTGGGCGCGAGCTTAAAACGCAGCGGTCGTGGCGGCGGTAGACCGAGCCTGCAGATGTCCAAACGCATGCAAGAACTCATGGAAAAGTTACGGGAAAATCGCATCGTTATACCAGATTCTTTTGTTCCCTTGAGCCG
>DEIQ01000128.1 GCA_002352565.1 Proteobacteria bacterium UBA2770
GTATCTGATCAAGTCTGGACGAAGCTCAGGTACGATTCATCAGGTTCAGATTCTCGGGATAAATTGCACGGGTTAGCAGGACTATTGCGAAGTTTTACAACTAAAGAAGTGGGCATAGGGGACGCAAGAACCGGGTTTATGACTTGTTCAGAGGGTCCCTGGGAACGCCTATCTAACTAATGATGCGAATCAAGGAGGTTTATTGTATGAATTCATATCAATATATTCGTTTCTTCTCCGAACTGGGTTTGAATGACGTTCCTTTGGTGGGTGGCAAAAATGCTTCCCTTGGCGAAATGTATAGACAGTTAAACCCCATGGGCGTCAAAGTGCCCAATGGTTTTGCCATTACAGCTGAGGCTTACACCTATATTCTGCGTTCGGCTCAAATTGAGCAGCCATTACGAGAACTGTTCGACGATCTGGATCCTGATGATGTGCGTGATCTGGCCCGAACAGGCAAACAGGCGCGGGACTTGATCTATGGGGCTGCTTTGCCCGATGATCTGAAATACGAGATCATACAGGCAGCCCAATGCCTGTATGAAGAGTACGGCGACGGATTGAGTCTGGCTGTACGCAGTTCTGCCACGGCAGAAGATTTGCCAACCGCCAGTTTCGCCGGACAGCAGGAATCTTTCTTAAACATTTCCGGCGATCTTCAGTTGCTTGATAGTTGCAAACGTTGTTTCGCCAGCCTGTTTACCGACAGAGCTATTCACTATCGTATTGACCAGGGATTTGATCATTTCCAGGTGGCATTGTCCATCGGGGTCATGAAAATGGTGCGGTCTGATTTGGCATCCAGCGGTGTGATGTTTTCGCTGGACACCGAAAGTGGTTTCAAGGATGTGGTCTTTATTACCGGGGCTTACGGACTCGGTGAAAATGTCGTCCAGGGGGCGGTGGATCCCGATGAATTTTATGTTTTCAAACCCACCTGTCGCCAGGGTCACAAACATGTATTGCGGCGCAATCTGGGTTCGAAGCAGATAAAAATGATTTATTCTCATGGAGGGACCCGCCAAACCACGCGCAATATTCCAACCGACAAGTCGGAACGGCAGAATTTTTGTATTAGCGATGAAGAGGTATCGACACTGGCCGATTATGCCATCAAGGTGGAAGACTATTACAGCGCCCACGCTGGGGTTCCGCGTCCGATGGATATGGAATGGGCAAAAGATGGTCTCGATGGCGAACTCTATCTGGTACAGGCACGTCCTGAAACCGTGATATCGCAACAAAGCGCTACCGAGATGGAGGATTATCGTCTGACCGGAGCCGGTGAGATTGTGGCGCATGGCCGGGCTGTGGGCAGTAAAATTGCCTCGGGAAATGTTAAGGTAATTTCCAATGTGGCGCATTTGCCGGACTTCAAGCCGGGCGAGGTACTGGTAGCCGATACCACAACTCCCGACTGGGAGCCGGTCATGAAAACCGCTGCCGCCATTGTGACCAATCGGGGAGGTCGAACCTGCCACGCGGCGATTATCGCGCGCGAACTGGGGATTCCAGCGGTGGTGGGTGTAGAAAATGCCACCTCTGTGTTGAAAGGTGAACAGCAGGTAACGGTTTCCTGTGCCGAGGGAGAGACCGGGCATATCTACCGAGGCAGGGTGCCGTTTGAAGTGGAAAAAACCGATTTATCCCATTTGTCCCGTCCACAGACACATATCATGCTTATTCTGGGCAATCCAGATCTGGCGTTTAAGCACAGTTTCTTGCCCAATGATGGTATTGGTCTGGCGCGAATGGAATTTATTATCAACGAATATATCATGGTTCATCCCATGGCGCTGCTGCATCCGGAAAAAGTCACGGATCCCGGCCAACTCCAGCACATCCAGAAACTGACTGCCGCCTATTCGACTCCAGCGGAATATTTCATCGAAAGGCTGGCGGAAGGAATCGGGACACTGGCGGCGGCCTTTTATCCCAAGCCCGTCATTTTGCGCATGTCCGACTTCAAAACCAACGAATATGCTTCATTGATCGGGGGTGCGGCTTTCGAATCGGAGGAAGAAAATCCCATGCTTGGTTTCAGGGGTGCTTCCCGATATACCCATCCTGCCTATGAAGAAGGTTTTGCTCTCGAATGCGCTGCGGTTAAAAGGGTGCGGACAGATATGGGATTGACTAATCTGAAGATTATGATCCCTTTCTGCCGCCGGGTGGACGAAGCTAAAAGGGTGATTGCCAAGCTCGAATCGTTGGGTCTCAATCAGGGGGATGATGGGCTGGACGTCTTTGTCATGTGTGAAATACCGAATAATGTTGTGCAGATTGACCAGTTTGCCAAGGTTTTTGATGGTTTTTCTATTGGCTCCAATGATTTGACCCAACTGGTTTTGGGTGTGGATCGGGATTCGCAGATTGTTTCATTTGATTTTGACGAACGGGATGAGGGTGTAAAAACTGTCATACGATGGGCTGTGGAAGGCGCGAAACGCAACGGGCGACATGTGGGCTTTTGTGGCCAGGCACCTTCCGATTATCCGGAGATGGCTGAATTCCTGGTAGAATTGGGTATCGATTCCATCAGTCTGCAACCGGATACTCTGATGCGTACGACCCAACTGATTCTCGAACTTGAACAACGTCTCGGTCGTTCGCCGCGTGAATAGTTTTTAGTATAGCGAATCGTATTGCTATACGATAACGACTTTAACGATCCAGGGAACCTCTGGTCAGAGGTTCCCTGGTTTGAATTCTCAATATTACTGGATCTGAACCGTTCCATTAATGCTGATTCCGATCTGGCTTTCGCCCGCAGGAAGGACCGGAGGAGCGATACTGCCTTCAAACATGATGTCTCCGCGCAGCTTAGTGCTGACAGGATAGTTACTCTGGTAATTGATACGGATGTCGACCAGTTCAAAACCCTTGCCATTGAGCGATGAAACAGCAAGTCCGGCGCGCCTTTGAAATTCATCCAGGGCCTGGATCAATAAGGCGTCTTCTGTAAGCGCGATTTGCTCGGAACTCGGAGAAAAACTGATGCTCTGAAGACCAATCCTTTCCTGCAAAATTCCAATCAAATCGGTTAATGCCTCCAGATCGCTACTTTTCAGTCGCATGGATTGCCGAACGCTCCAGCCGATAATTTCATTGTGGTCATAGATTGGATTGGTGCTGTAATTAGAGCTCGATAGTTTGACTTGGGGGACGGCGCTGACCTGAGAATCGACCCACGCCATGGTTTCATTGATGGTGTTGGAGGCGGCAGCAATGGTATCGTCCTGGACGGTTAGTCCCATGGTGGCTTCAGCCATGTCATTTTCCACGAGTGCCTGCATGGAAAAACTGATGTGCATCAGGTTGGTTGTACCATCCTGAGCGGAGTTCGGAATGAATAATTGCTTCGGTTCAGAATACGCGGCGGTCATATTGAACAAAAGAAGGCTTAGCGCGGCAGCGATGGGCATGAATGCGCGGTGTCGTATCAGCATGGGCTGTGCTTCCTGTATCAGGTGATTAATGACGAACTTTTACGAGCTTTCTATATTTTCTATATGATGGTAAAAATAGTGGTTTACGATCAAGAACGCAAGCAAGCGCTTTGCATTTGCTGTAGTAGCGGCGCATAATTTTGAATAACCTGCTTTGCTTGGGATATAAAGTTTTAAATAATGTATTTTGGTCATATCATACGGTTTTGTAGATTCAAGTAAAATCGGGATGGAGGAGGATGATTTTGGCGGATAAAAAGCCGCGATTGGGTAGAAGTCTGGGTACGCTTCTGGGAGATGAGGCCAGTACTGAAAAATGGCGTACGCTTCCAGCGGCGGAAGCGACTATCTTGCCCGTTTCCTGGTTGGAAATCTCCGGGTTTGCGCCCTCGATTCCTGCTGATCCTGGTATGGCAGAGGTGGATTCGATGTTTGCGTCGATGAAGATTCATGGTGTTCTCAAACCATTAAAGGTACGACCTGTTGCCCCACGACGTTATCAGATTATTGATGGCCACCGCCGTTGGATCGCCGCGCAATCACTGGGTTTGCCGGAGCTTCCGGTGCATATCGTGGCTGCAGGTGAAGGTGAAGCACTGTTATGGCGGCTTGTAGAGCAGGCGCATGGCGCAAAATTCGGTGCTGTGACGATTGCCCGGATCTTAAGCGAGTTGAAGCAGCATTTTGGATGGGAACGCTCTGCGCTTTCCAGTGTGCTCGAATGGGATGAACCACTGATCGATAGGCTATGCAGCTTGACAGAATTGCCCGAAGAATTGCTTCAGCGTTTGCAGGCAATGCCATTGACGGTTGATCAGATCCGCAGCATGGATTCAATCCCGGATGCACAGGGCTGGGAATATTTTTTAATATCTGCTTCCGGGGCAGCTCACTCTTTACCCGAAGTCCCAGACGACAAGGCGCATGAAATGCATTCCGGTTTCAGTGCAGACGGTCTGGAGGAAAGGTTAACCCGAGTTTTGGGGTCGAGTGTTCGCGTCCATTTGTATACCGAAAGTGGCAGGGATCGTCTCGTGATAGATTGTCCGAACCCGAAGGTGATGGAACGTTTGTTGTTACGCCTGGAACGGGAGTAGCGCTCTGGTTTTCTTCCTCTTTTAGGGCAGTGGCGCGCTGGCTTGATACTCTGGTTTTGTCGGTTCATCATGGGCATGGTTCAATCGGGTATACAAGCACGGCATTAATTTGTTAGAATTTAACGTTTATAGAGACATTCTTTCTGATATGGTAGTGACAACGGATGAAAAGAACTTTCCAACCCAGCAATCTGAAACGCAAACGTACCCATGGATTTCGGGTGCGAATGAGTTCTCACAATGGCCGCAAGATAATCAATGCACGCAGAAGCAAAGGGCGAGTCAGGCTCAGCGCCTGAAACAACGAACCAAAAAGTTCACCCGTTGTCAGAAGCTGCGGTTCCGTGCGCAATTCACGCGAGTATTTGCTCAAGGCAGACGAATGGGAAACGATGCGTTTCTGATTATTGTCTCTCCTAACAGTGAGGATTTCGGGCGTCTGGGTTTATCAATTTCCCGGCGGCACGTCAAAAAAAGCACACAGCGCAATCAGATCAAACGCATGGCTCGAGAGCAGTTCCGTGACCGACAGAACCTATGGCATGGGATGGATGTGGTCATAACCACGCGGCGGAGTATTTCCGGAACGGCACCCGAAGCGTGGTCTTCTCGTCTTGGCAATCTGTTTGATCGCCTGGAAAAGAAATCAAGGAAAGCTTGAGATGTGGACAAAGTTCGGGCGCAATTTGGTTGAGCATGGACGCTTGATCCTGTTTATGGCGATTGCCATGTGTTTGCTTCTATTGTGGCAGGCGTGGCAGCAGGATTACCAGCCGCAGGTTGATCGGGCGCAACCTGTGCAAAGCACATTTTCTGAGGATCACAGTGCGGATGTTCCTGTAGGTATAGGAAGCACCGATTCAGGCGAGCATCTGATTTCCGGTCAAGTGATGCAAGCGTCACAAGAGGCCGGGTCGGCAATCCCAACGGAAGCCTTTGCCGTCTCTGGCGTGCCCTTCGTTCATATCCAGACCGATCTCATCGATGGCAGGATATCCACCCAGGGTGGTACCTTGACTCAGATGGTGTTGCTCAAGGTCAAGGACGATCTCGAAAACGGGAAGCCCTATGTTTTGCTGGATGCCCGCGAGAATAGTCTGTATGTCGTCCAAAGTGGTTTATTAAGCCCTGATAATGAGGGTGATGCTGCGCCGACGCACCATGATCATTATCAAGCCATGCAATCCGAGTACCGGCTTGGCCCCAACGATCAAACCCTTGAAGTCCCTCTGTTATGGGAGGATGGGCAGGGACACGCGGTTAAAAAGATTTTTATCTTCTCTCGCGGCAGCTATCAGATCCAATTGCGCTATGAAATCAAAAACGGTGAGCAGGAACCATGGCGTGTGCGGCAATACGCCCAGGTCCGTCGTTCAGAAAAGGATCTGCATGAACGCAGGCCTGGTCAGCGGTTTGTCAGAAATTTTGCTGGTGCTTCGGTTTTTACCGACCAATACAAAAAGTTCAAGTTCAAGCAGTTGGCTAAAGAACCGCTGGATCTGCAATATCCGAGCGGCTGGGTCGCCATGGTTGAGCACTACTTCATCAGTGCGGTAATCCCCCCTCAGAACGAGGGAAATGCCAACTATCATTTTTATACCAAACCTTTGCATGATGGAACCTACCTTGCGGGTTTCAGCGGGCCGTTAATCCAACTCGGGCCTGGCGAAACCACAAGTTTGAATACGAGCTTTTATGTCGGACCCAAGGCTCGTAACAAACTGGCGGAAGCCGCGGAGGGTCTGGAACGTTCAGTCGATTATGGCTGGCTGACTGTGATCGCCGAGCCTCTGTTCTGGCTGTTGACCCATATTCACAATGTAGTGGGCAACTGGGGAGTGGCGGTTATCTTTTTGACGTTTCTATTGAAAGCCGCGTTTTACAAACTTTCTGAAACCCAGTTCAAATCCATGGCCAAGATGAAGGAGGTGACACCCCGAATCCAGTCGCTGCGCGAACGCTATGCCGATGATCGCGAGGCTTTGCAGAAAGCCATGATGGAATTGTATCGCAAGGAAAAATTTAATCCCCTGGGCGGCTGTTTGCCCATTTTGGCGCAGATGCCGGTATTTATCGCCTTGTACTGGGTTTTGATCGGGAGCGTTGAATTGCGTCATGCCGGTTTTGCGTTATGGATTCATGATCTGAGCGCTCCGGATCCCCTCTTTATTTTACCCGCCCTGTATGGCATGGCGATGTTCCTACAACAGCGCATGAGTGGTACCGCGGTCACTATGGATCCGGTACAGGCTCGGGTTATGCAATTCATGCCCGTGGGCATGGCTGTTTTTTTCGCATTCTTCCCATCGGGGCTGGTCTTGTATTGGTTGACCAATTCCGTTCTGAGTTTGGTACAGCAATGGTATATTACGCGCAAGATTACCAGACAATCGCAGATGAAGAAGGCCTGAGCAACAAGGAGGGGCTTGAGCGTGTGCCCCGAATCGTTCTAATCATCGTCCTGATTCCAATTCCCGTTCTAATGCGCGTGTGCCGTAACTGCTTTCGTACTGAAATGCGGGTCTCGGGTTGGTGGGCAAAACGGTGAACCATCCTTCTGATAGTGTCATGGGAGAAACCATTGCTGCGGTAGCGGCCTCAGGTGGGGCAATCGGTATCGTGCGGGTTTCTGGCTCCTTGGTACCGCATATTGCGGCAGGAATTCTGGGGCGCATTCCCCCGGCGCGGCGCGCCCTTTATGCCCCATTTATGGATGCCGAAGGCGTGGTGCTTGATGAAGGCATCGCACTTTATTTCCCCGCGCCTCATTCCTTTACCGGTGAATGGGTACTTGAACTTCAGGGGCATGGTTCCCCGGCTGTACTTGGCGCTATTCTTTCGGCATGCTTCAGTCTGGGCGCGCGCCCAGCCCGTCCGGGAGAGTTTTCTCAACGGGCTTTTCTGAATGATAAAATTGACCTTGCCCAGGCGGAGGCTATCGCCGATCTGATTACCAGCCGTTCAAAAGATGCCGCGCAGGCCGCAATGCGCTCGCTTCATGGCGTCTTTTCAGATCATGTGCATGCTCTGGTAGAATCGTTGACATTATGGCGAGCTCATATTGAAGCCTGGATCGATTTCAGCGAAGATATGGAGTCGGAAGACTTTAACGAAAAAGAAATAATTCTGGCGCCGCTGCAAAGGATCCAACAGGATATTAGCAATTTATTGGTGCAGGTTCAGCGTGGCGTCAGGTTGCGCAATCGGCTTCCGGTGGCAATTCTCGGTCCGCCCAACGCCGGAAAATCGACCTTGATGAACCGATTGGCGGCCAGAGAGGTATCCATCGTTTCCGCCATTCCCGGAACCACGAGGGATGTGATTAAAGAAGAAGTCATGCTCGATGGCGTGGTCTTACAGGTGGCCGATACCGCTGGTCTGCATGGTGCTGGCGATGACATCGAAAAAGAAGGGCAAAGGCGGGCGCTGGATCATGGTGAAACAGCCGATCTGATTCTCTGGGTCGAAGATGATGCCGAACCGATGCGTGTATCAGAGCACAAAGCTAGAATCCTGGCTTTACCTGAGGTGCTTATTGTGCGCAATAAAATTGATATCACGGGCCGCGCTCCCGGAGTATGGGATGATGATGGACGAAAAACGATCACCTTGTCAGCCTGCACCGGTGAAGGTATGGAATATCTGGAGAATGAATTGTTGAGCCGATCAGGCAAGGTTAGCACTGAAGGTGATTTTACCGCTCGCAGCCGGCATGTGGATGCGCTGATCAAGGCTGAAGAAGGGCTGATGCGGGTCGGTGCGATATGGCGGAACAACCGCGAACTTGAACTGATGGCTGAAGAGTTGCTGGCTGTTCAGCATATTCTGGGAGAGATCACAGGCGCTGTCAGTAACGAAGAACTTCTGGATCGAATATTCAGCGAATTCTGTATCGGAAAATAACCTGATATTTCGGGCAACATGAGGTTCCCTAGGGCTTCGGAATGCATGTGCTCGCGAAAGCTCCTGTGATTCCATATTATCGTGCCAAGTAAGGATATATGAAATGGACGTTTCTGAAAATCAACCAAGCGGGATTCCGTTAAGCTTTGAATTTTTCCCGCCTCGTACCGAGGAGGGTATGATTCGTCTGCGCCAGACACGCGCCAGACTGAATGATTTATTGAGTCCCGAATACTTTTCGGTGACTTTCGGCGCGGGTGGATCCACCCGCGATCGGACTTTTGAGACTGCGGTGGAAATCGGGGCGGAACATAAAGCTCCGGTTGCGCCCCATATTTCGTGTATCGGCGCGACAGGCTCGGCGGTGCGCGAAATGTTGACCGCTTATGCTGGCGTTGGTATCAAGCGTATTGTGGCATTGCGCGGAGATTTGCCATCCGGCGCCGTATATCAGGGAGAGCTGCCCCATGCGATCGAACTGGTACAAATGATTCGTCAACATTTGGGTGATGACATGCACATCAGTGTCGCTGCTTATCCGGAAAAACATCCCGAGGCCAGCGATCTATTGACAGATCTGGAATATTTTGCCGACAAAGTCCGCGCTGGAGCCAATGCGGCCATCACCCAATATTTTTTCAATCCTGATGCCTACTTCCGTTTTCTTGATGATTGCCGACGGCATCATATCCCTGATATCCCCATCGTCCCCGGCATCATGCCTATTACCAATGCCGGGCAGTTGATTCGTTTCTCCACTATGTGCGGCGCGGAAATTCCGCGCTGGTTGAAATTGCGTCTCGAAGTTCTGGCGGATGATCAAACGGCATTGGAAGAATACGGTTGCGATGTGGTGGCAGCATTATGCGAGCGTTTGCTGGCTGGAGGTGCGCCAGGACTGCATTTTTACTCCTTGAACAAGGCAGATCCGGTGTTGAATATCTGTGCCCGCCTCGGGCTGAAGGCGCAACCGTGATGAGATCATTTCATGAGTGCGCACAGTATCATGGAACAGGCTTGTCTTCACTCCACTGACTGTAAGGTCTTGTGGCTAAAGACATGTTGTAAAAACGCATATCGTGGGTGACTTCAGTACCCACCCATGGCGGCAGATCCAGGCGCTCGTCCGCATGTTCCAGTTCCAGCTCGGCGACCACCAGACCCGCGTTGCTGCCTTCAAATACATCGATTTCCCAGGTATGACGACCACAAGGCACGAGATAGCGCTTTTTTTCCACGATGGGCAGTACTGTCATGTGATCCAGCATCTCTTCGGCATCGATGAGCGAAATGGCGTATTCATATTCGTTCCTGGTTAAGCCATCGGAACTGCTTTTGAGATTCAACCAGGCTTTTACGCCGTCCGTACGCACCCGAATGGAGGGGTTGGGACCCTGACACAAATATCCCTGGCGATAGTTTTTGGTTTCTGTGACACCTGATCGCCAGCTATCATTGATGACCAGAAACTTGCGTTCGATTTCAAGCGCCATCAGCCTGCCACAAGCGTAAAAATTCCTGATAATGGGCGTGATCCGATGCCTCAAGATGTTGTTGGACCAACGCACATTCTGTCTGGAAATCCGCTTGATCCAGAAGCCCTCTCAACCTTTGAAAGCGCAGATAAAGCAGGTAGGTGTTCAATACATCGATCTCACAATAGGCTCGGATTGCCTCAAGATTTCCGTCACAATAAGTCGGCCAGACTTGATCTCCGCCCACTCCAATTTTGCCTGGCAGACCGTTGAGTAGCGCTACTTCATCGAGCGGGATGCCGCCGCGCGGTTGATAAGCGCTGAGGACATCCATCAAATCGGTGTGACGCCAATGAAAGCGACCGAGATAATGATCATAGCGCCAGTTAGATCGTTTGTGACCGACCTCCCAAAAAACAGAGGCATCGATACCGCATTGTAATGAACGATAATGCAGAACCGGAAGATCGAAGCCATTGCCATTCCAGGATACCAGGGTCGGGGAAAATTCGGCGATACCATGAAAAAAGCGCTGTAGTAAAGCCGCTTCATCGTCGTCAATCGAGCCAATCGACCATAATCTGATGCCATCATGATGGCGCAGAAGGACGGAAATCGCCACCACCTGATGCAGGTGCCACGGTAAAAAAGCCTGGCCTGTCTGGATGCGCCGACGTTGCCACATGGCTTCGGCCACATCGTGATCCGACAAGCCGTCGAGTTTGTGCAACTTCCGACCCGCCCGGACATCGGGAATGGTTTCGATGTCAAAAGCCAGAATGGTGTTGCTCACGGCTTAAAAAGCCCGGTGGAAAGATAGCGATCACCTCGGTCGCTGGCGATAACCACGATACACGCCTGATCCAGGATCTTCGCCTGTTCAAGGGCAATATGGATAGCTCCGCCTGCCGATAATCCTACCGACAAACCTTCTTTTTTGGCCAGCGCCATGGTGGTTATTCGCGCTTGTTCGGCGCTGACACCCACCACCCGATCCACGCGGTGGGGTTCGTAAATTTTGGGCAGATAGGCTTCGGGCCAGCGGCGAATACCGGGGATGCTGTCATCGCCGGCGGGTTGCACGCCGATGATCTCTATGGCATTATTACAGGCCTTAAGGAATCGTGAAACACCCATGATGGTTCCCGTGGTTCCCATGGCACTGACAAAATGCGTGACTTTGCCTGCAGTATCGCGCCAGATTTCGGGGCCGGTCGTTTGAAAATGCGCCTGCGGGTTATACGGGTTGGAAAACTGATCGAGGATCTTGCCTTGCTTGCGTTGAACCATTTCTTGAGCCAGATCACGCGCGCCTTCCATGCCGGCATTGCGGCTGACAAGAATGACTTCTGCGCCATAGGATTTCATCAGTCCGATTCGCTCACTGCTCATGTGATCCGGCATGATCAAAATCATGTGATAGCCGCGAACCGCCGCCGCCATCGCAAGGGCAATACCGGTGTTGCCGCTGGTGGCCTCAATCAGGGAATCTCCGGGGTGAAGCGTTCCGCTGCGTTCGGCGCCCATAATCATATTCAATGCCGGTCGGTCTTTGACCGAACCGGCCGGATTGTTGCCTTCCAGTTTCACCAATACTTGCACCGAGGCTGCGTCTGTCATATGGCGGAGACGCACGAGGGGTGTCTGCCCGATTAATTGTTCGAGTTCCAGAATGCTCATAAGAGCATACTATCATGAATAGCCCAGGTCCATTACCCTATGCCGGATAAAAAATTATCGCGCAGGCGTTTGCCTTGGCTGTCGCCGGAAAATCTCAATATTCGAAACCGGTTTTTTTTCCTGGCGATATTGCCCCCCACGCTGATCGGGGTGTTAACTGCCACCGTGCTTCTGACATGGCGGGTAACCGATATGCGCGAAAACCATCAGGCACAGGCCAGATTGGTGGCAGCCCAGATACAACCTGCGGCATTGCGGCTTATCCTGACGGGAGATAGGGAATGGCTGGAGCAGAATTCCGTCTCCGCCATTTCCTATTCATCCATCGGTTCGGTCAACCTGTTCGATGGTGGGAATCACGAAATTTATCACAGCGGGGGTCACTGGCCCGAGGGGAAAAAATTTATCTATCCCGTCTATACGCCATCCCGAATGGAAAGCAGTAGTTTGCCAGCCGGTTTCATTGAGCTGGTCATTTCACCTCAAGCGACACGCATCGAACTGATGCGCATTGCCATTGCCAGCATTCTGGTTACTCTGGCGGGCATGACTTTAAGTTTAGTGGTGGCCTCGCGCATCAGCCGCAGTTTTATTATCCCCCTTTTGCATATGACCCGGGCTATACGGCAATACCGGCTGGGACATTTCGACGTGCGCCTGATGGAAACATCACCCCGGGAACTCGGCACTCTGGAACGGGGGCTTAATATGATGGCTGCTTCCCTTGAGGCGGGACGCACTATGCTGAAAAGTCAAGTCGAGCATGCTACGCAGGAATTGCGCACCACCTTGAACATTTTGGAACAGAAAAATGCGGAGCTGGAAATCGCTCGCCGCAAGGCGGTAGAGATCAGCCATATTAAATCCATCTTTCTGGCCAATATGAGCCATGAAATGCGCACACCGCTCAATGGGCTGCTCGGTTTTACCCATCTGCTTGAACGGACCTCTATGACCGTCACCCAGAAAGAGTATGTGAATACCATCCGCACCTCAAGCGGACATTTGCTGCAGGTACTCGATGATTTGCTCGATTTTTCACGCATTGAAGCAGGAAAGCTGGTGTTACGGCTTCGCCGCTTCGATGTCAACGCGTTGGTGGAGGAAAGCATCGCGCTGCTGGCGCCTGAAGCTTACGAGCAAAAGCTCGAATTTATCGGCGTCGTCTATCAGGATGTCCCCCGGTTTCTGCAAGGTGATCCCGTGCGCATCCGTCAGGTTATCACCAATCTTTTGAGCAATGCCATCAAGTTCACAACCCAGGGAAGTGTGGTGTTGAGAGTCATGCTCGACCAATGCATAGAGGATAGGGCTGCCATTACCTTTAGCGTTACCGATAGTGGCATCGGTATCGCTCCGGATCACAAGGATATGATTTTTCAGGCATTTACCCAGGTGGACGCATCTCTAACCCGGCTTCATGGCGGCACTGGTCTCGGATTGGTGATCTGCCAGAATCTGGTTGACGCCATGGGTGGGCGCATCGATTTCACCAGTACGCCCGGAGAAGGTGCATGCTTCTGGTTTACGCTGCATTTGCCATTGATGCCCGACCCTGTAAAAACAGGCCGTGAAGGCGACAAACCACTGGTCGGTAAGCGGATATGGCTTTGGGAAGCGCATCCGCTGGCGCATGCTTGCATGAAAAACCGTTTCACGGCTGCAGGCGCCCAGGTTACTTCCTGTGAGTCATTGCACCAGTTGCGGGATCAGATCGCAATGGCGGATGGGAATGAGAATGCTGCGGTGATCGGCTTGTCTCCGGGTTCCGAGGAACAACAGGATATCATTGATCAGCTTGCAAAACTGCGGCAGAATAAAACTCGCATCATGGTGATGGTGGCTTCCATGGATGGCGATACCATCGAGCATTTTCATAGCCATGGGCTGTTCTGCTTGTCCAAGGCAGCCCGATCAGAATATATTCTTGCCGCCATCCAGTCTTTATGGCAATTATCACCCGCAGAAGCAAATTGCGATGTGTCTCTGGAGCCGACCCAATCCACTTCTGATTTTATGCCACTTGCCGGGCTGTGTATTCTGGTCGCCGATGACAATCAAATCAACCGACGCTTGCTGACCACGCAATTAATGGGTCTGGGTGCGCGGGTATTGGAAGCCAGGGACGGGGAGGCGGCTCTTGATGTTTGTCGTACCCATCCCGATATGGACGCCGTTCTTATGGATATTCATATGCCGAGAATAAGCGGGATCGAAGCAACAAAAATCCTGCGTCAGGAAGCGCTTTTTGGTCGCTATGTTCCCATCCTGGCGGTTACTGCCAATGTCTTGCCTGAGGAACGCCAGCGTTTTCTCGAAGCGGGTATGGATGATTGCTTATATAAACCGGTTTCGGAAGAAGCTTTGTTAAAACTTTTGTTCAGACATTGTATGCGCGTGCGCCGCAAAGAAGTGCTGGATCCGGGTATATTGTCCCTGTTGCGCCATGAATTGCCGACGCAGCGCGCCATCATGCTGCAGGCGCTGGAAACCCGGGATAAAGAGGAGCTCTATGAAACAGCGCATCGCATTCACGGAACCGGCGCCTGGTGTCAACTCGAAGAGATTCGCGGCTGCGCCAGACAAGTCGAGCTGTATATCAAACAAACCAACGAGATTGATGAACAGGCACAACGTCTGGTCGGTTATCTGGATAAGGCGATATTGCATTTTTTGCGCCGACATTTCCCTGGCGATATTATTTAGGGAAAATCTTACATCTGATCCATTCATAAACTCGGTTCTTGTGTCCCTTATGCCCGGTTTTTTCGTTGTAAAACTTCACAATAGCTTCCTATTATCTACGATTTCCGCCTCGAATCTGAACATGAGGAACCACACCTGAGCTTCACCTGGAATGAATCAGAGGTTCCTTGGGATCGGATGGTTTTAAGCCGCACACATCTGATCTGACGCTAGTTTTTTGCTTGTGATGAATGACTTTGAGGATTGCGATGAATGAAATACTTGACTGACGCCATACGCGCCGTAAATGTGTTGCAACGGGCAAACAGCAGTGGTGCCTCTTCAGAACCCAGGACCAGCCTATGCTAGATCGCAGCCTTATTCGCCAGGACATGCGGCGCCAGCGTTCGAACTTGAGCCAGCAGCAACAAAAAGTTGCGGCGCAGGCAGCATCCACGCGGTTGTTTCAACTTCCCTGGTTCCGGCAATGCCTGCGGCTGGGGATTTATCACCCTTGCAGAGGCGAGTTGCCCACCGATGCCATCGCGGCGAAGGCTCGGCACAGAGGCAAGGAAATTTATTATCCGGTGCTGAAAGCAGGCGGACAAGTTGGCTTGCGGTTTGCCAACGCTGATCAGGCACGATGGCGCAACAACCGCTATGGTATTCCAGAGCCTTGCGGCAGGCTTGCGGCTTCCCCCCGTTTTCTTGATCTGGTGATTGTGCCGCTGGTGGCTTTTGACCGGCGCGGGAATCGTCTGGGCATGGGGGGAGGTTATTATGATCGGTGCTTTGCGTATCTGAACCAGCGAAAAGTCTGGCGCAAACCTCGTCTGGTGGGCTGGGCTTACGCCTTTCAGCAGGTCGAGGAGATTGAAGCCTTCCCGTGGGATGTGCGGCTTGATGCCATCGTCACCGAGAAGGCGGTTTTTATGTGCTGTTTATGAATACGTTTACTTTCGATTCCGCAGGTGTGGAATGATTGTGCTTGCCATGAGACTGTGGGCGTTTTAATGTTTATGGCGACCACAACCACCACAACCATCATGACTACCACAACCAGCGCCGCCGCGACATTCTGCACTGAATGAACGAGAACCCTGCTCATCGTGATCGGAGCGGTTTCCTTTCCCCTGATGTTGCCCATGACCCTGTTTCAGTTGCGTATCGTAAATATAAGCTGCGACTTTTGCTAAAACCTCATCGTCCAGAAGTTGAGCGGGCATCATACCGTGTTTTTCAAGCGCATGTGGCATCAGGGCTTTGTTCGGGCTCGGTGATCGAACCCAGGATCCAATCTGCTGCATAAAAACTTCACGGTCTGGATAGCGTTTCAGATAGTGTTTTTTTATCACGAACATGGGAGGTGCAGTACGACCATGGCATGAAAGACAGATAGTCTCAAAGGAGGTTTGGCCGTCCTGATTTTCTGTTTCAAGCGCCAGTGCAATGTGATAACTCGCCATGATACCCAAAGCGAGTACTAAAAGTTTTTTACGCATCATGATTAAATCCTATGGCATGATAATGTTGATCAATCATTATATCATTGTAATTAAAACCATTTTTCCAGCTTATCATGATGAAAAGCGGTGCTGCCGGGTTATCTCAATCTGGTGGCATGATGGTTTCAGAGAAAGTCTGCATGGTTCTTGACGAGATCATTCCGATTATAATTGAGACAGCGATATAAACATCCAAGGAACCTTAAGATCAAGTCATGAACTTGCATCTTGCGGCTCTACTGGTCCAGCTTCTTTGTTGACAATCTCCGCAATAGCCCTTCTAACCCGTGCAATTTAACCCGAGAAACTGAACATGGGGAACCACCCCTGAGCTCCGCCCAGACTTGATCAGAGGTCCCATAGAAAAATTGACAACTTTTGCAGTGCCAATTTAATGTCTAAACTTAGTCAATAATTAATTAAT
>DEIQ01000094.1:0-10204 GCA_002352565.1 Proteobacteria bacterium UBA2770
AAGTCTGGACGAAGCTCAGGCGTGATTCCCCATGTTCAGATTCTAGCAGGCTGTTGAAATTCGCTGAGTCGAGCCAGATACAAGGCAAAATCGAGCGAAAAAGCGGAGTTTACACCTGTAAATGAGCACTTTGAGCTTGATTTTAACGCCGTAGATAGCCGAGTCAGTAGATAACTGCCAAGCGACCATTGCGCGGGATAGCAGAGCCATTGCGAAGATTGTCAACAATGAAGCTGGACATAAGGGGCGCAAGCGGGTTCGANNCTCACCGCAGGCACCGGGTTCATGCCTGTGCAGAGCTTCCCTAGCCATTCGCCGTTGCCTCGCGTGGAGAAACATCATCCTGAGAGAATATGATCTGCACTTCCGAATCGCCTGCTACAGCGGCTTCATCGACCACGCAGCGGATGATATCCGGGTTGGATGGCGCCTGAAACATCACCCGCCGAAGAATACGTTCCAGAACACCGCGTAAGCCCCGAGCTCCACTTCCACTATGCAGTGCTTCATGCGCAATGGATAATATAGCACCATCGGTAAAATCGAGCTCGATTCCATCCATAGCTAATAGTTTTTTGTATTGTTGCGTGATGGCATTGCGGGTTTCCGTCAGAATCCTGACAAGATCCTTTTCATTCAGTGGATCAAGTGTGGCTATCACCGGGAAACGACCGATAAATTCATCGATTAAACCATAATGACGCAAATCATCGGTTAAGATGCCCGAGAGTAGGTTTTGAGGCGGACTTTTGCCCATGTTCGCATCGATCGGCGCGTGAAACCCGATGTTGGTATTGCCAACCTGAACGCGCTTTTCAACGATAGTGGAAAGTCCTTGAAAAGCTCCTCCGATGATAAACAGGACATTCCTGGTATCCATCGCTACTTTCTCAGGAGAACTTTGTTTTTTACCTCGAACGGTAACACTGACTTCTCCACCTTCCACGAGCCTCAGCAATGCCTGCTGGACGCCTTCGCCTGAAACATCGCGCATGTTAGCGGACAATCCTGCGCTGCGGGCGATTTTATCGATTTCGTCGATATACACGATTCCCCATTCCGCCCGTCCAACATGCCCCTCCGCCGCTTCCAGCAAACGTTGTAGAACAATTTCGACATCATCGCCGATGTAACCAGCCTGGGTCATGGTGGTAGCATCAATGGTAACAAAGGGCACATGAACGATCCATGCCAGTGATCTCGCGAGCAGGGTTTTGCCGCTTCCTGATGGACCGATCAAAAGGATATTGGATTTTTCGATTTCAACCTCGGTGTTATCACCTAAGCTGCCGAGTTCATCGCGTGAATGATTCAGTCGTTTGTAATGATTGTAAACAGCTACAGAGAGGGTTTCCTTCGCGTCTTCCTGGCCGATCACATAGCCATCGAGATGCTTTTTAATCGCTTCCGGTATCGGAGGTGACTTAAAAGTTTCGGCAATGGTCGTTTTTACGCTCCAGCTGGTGACCATCTGTTGCGCGAGTTTTATACACTCTTCACAGATATATGCATTAGCGCCCGCGATCAGCGGTTTGTCCCTGGCCTGTGCGGCGCCACAAAAAGAACAGTTAATGTCTTGTTTGCTCATATTAAACCTCTGCCAAGGGTGCGCGCGCGACCGACGCAAGCCATTCCTTGACGCATTTTGCGGTCTGCTTTTCCTGGATCTTTTGTTCAATCACGCTGCGGACCTGATCGAATGGGATCACGCTCGGTGGATGGATCATTTCACATTGAAGGATATGAAACCCGATAGGCGATTCAACGACATCACTGATTTCTCCGGCGCCCAGTTTGAAAAGCACCGCATCAAGTTCCGAAAAAAGCTTGCCTCCAGGCACATCCCCGATCAAGCCGCCATGAAGCGCTGTCGGACACTCAGAATGTTTAAGTGCCTGTTCATCAAACCGTTTCGACTTGCGCTCAAGTCTCTTGGCTATGGATTGAATTCGCTTTGCTGCAACTTCCCGACAGTTATCGGGTATATCTTCATTGATTGTCACAAGGATATGTCGAACCATACGAGTTTCAGGCTTCTTGAATCGCTCATAATGCATATGATAAAAAAGCTCTATTTCAAAGTCATCCACTACGATAGCGCGTGCTTTGACCTTTTCTAACACCGCATTAACCCTAAGCTCTTTTCCCAAGGCATCCTCGAATGCTTCCATAGCCATGCCGTTGCGTTCAAGATCTATTTGCATTTCAATGGCATCGGCATACTTTTCCTGAATGCTATCCATAGCCTGTTGAATTTCTGATTTTGTGACAGGAGTTTCTCTTGCCTCTTGAGACATCAGTATGAGGTGTTCGAGCTTGAGGGTTCGTCTGGCAGTAGCTTGCGCCGATTGCTTTTGCGTGTCATCAAGTTCATCGAATGCAAGTCCAAACAGGCTATTTGACGCCTTGAAAAGATGATAATTCAGCTGAGGATGATTCACACCATTGGTTAAACTTTTTGCGGCGTTCATTAGATCAGCCTCTAAGATTGAGCAGCACCATCAAGGCAAAATTCCGGGACCTGGAGCGTTCTTCCTGGAAACCTTATATGATAGACAGGCCCACCAGGGGAATCCCTAAATACCTGTAACACCTCGCCTTCCAGCCCTGACTCAATGATAATTTCGCCGCCTATCGCCAGCGAGCGATTGGCGATCACCTTATCACGGAATTCATATCGCGTGTCGATCCAGGAATCACTGACGCTAATGAGTTCCTCTTCTCTGCATCCCACTATGCGATTGATTTCGAGAAAATTAACCGTATATATGATCTGGTCCTGAAGAAACGTTCCCATATCCTGAACGTGCCCTATACTGCCTCGCCGGACAAGCAAAACACCGGTTTCCATGCCCGGATAAGTGCCATCGTTTCGGACATTGCGCGTCACGCGCACCTCATCACCATAATCGAAGCGGGGCCTCATACTTTCTTCTCCACTTCTTTATTTAGACAGATTGTCGATCTGATCCAGTGAGACAAAACCATTACTCTTTTCCTGGTTTTGGAAAACTTTGAACACTTTTTCCTGCAATGCGTTGGATTCAACGAAATCCTGATAGGCTTTGGCGAGAAGGCGCTTTAATACGGTATGCCGTGCTTCTTCGGTTTCCGGTAACATATCCTGTCCCTGGGCCATATAGTCATGAAATCGCTGCAGAATATGCAAACGGTTCACGTGAACCACAGTAGGTTCATATTCAATCTTAAAAAAATCCAGGAAATCCTCTGCTGTGCTCAGATCTTCCATTGCATCGTCTAGTGAATAGTCACTCATTCTTTCTTCCCTCCAGATGTTTCAATTAAACGGATAGCTTGTGCTCATCCTGCGCTGCGGCTGAATGATTTTTCATGTTAATGCTGATCTATCACATCAAGCAAAGCACTTGCGCTCAGTTGATCCAGAGGATCAGCTTCGCGAACCTTCAGCAGCATTTCCCTGCCCTCATCCAGATTTCCCAGTCTCAGGTTAAGATAGCCTGCACCTTTAAGCGCCATCAAATAGAAACGCAACAAGCCAATGGAGTTAAAAGCCGCATATCCAATATGCGATTTATCCAGTTGTTTCCAGTTTCCGGATAGTCCGATACGTTCTCCGCTGATGGTAAGTGCATGCTGCGCCGTAACCAAGGCATCCTCGATCCGGTGCTGATAATAATAGAATCGGTATAGAGCCACGACAACTGCCAAATTTTTTGGCGCTAGCAGGAAGGCACGCATAAGATAACTTTCTGCGTTTCCCTCGGCGTAAGCCGCAGAAGCTTGCTCAAGCAGCCCGGAAACCTCATCCGGGATCGATTCATCAAAATACAGGTCTACTTCACTGACTTTCAACAAATCCATTGTTGTCTTCCTTCTACAGCGAAACGCTTCGGACTGGCCGCTTAGCTTCGGACTCAAGCGCAAAGTCGCAGCATTGATGATTCCTGTCATTTGCGGCTAGCGTATTTCGTCTGGTTTCGTCGAGTTGTGCTTCAAGTAGTGTAATTCTTTCCATCAGGCTGGAAATAGCCTTGCCGACGGGATCCGGTATCAGATGATGATTCAAGTCGATACCATAAGGATTGATTTGCCCAACCTTTAGAATGTGGACAACTTTGGCGGGAATGCCTACAACCGAGCGTCCCGGCGGTACGTTTTTAGTCACGACGGAATTCGCGCCGACGCGACTGCCCGCGCCAACTACAATCGGGCCGAGAATTTTAGCCCCTGCGCCAACCAGTACGCCGGCTTCAAGAGTGGGATGTCTTTTCCCTTTGCTCCAACTGGTTCCGCCAAGGGTTACGCCATGATAGAGGGTTACGTTAGCGCCGATTTCCGCTGTTTCACCAATTACCACTCCAGCGCCATGATCGATAAAAAAGCGCGGCCCGATGGTGGCGCCCGGATGGATGTCGATGTTGGTCCAAACCCTTACAAAATAGGAAATAAGACGGGCTATATAACGAAAATTGCCACGCCACAACAGATTTGCGATACGATAGCCGATAATGGCATGCACGCCAGGATAAGTAGTGAGAACTTCCAGGCGATGTCGGGCAGCCGGATCACGCTCAAATACACAACTCACATCGCCGTGTATGGTGGCAATCATACTCTTTCTCTTTTGATATCGAACAGTTGTCCGGGATCGGCGGTTTGGGTGAGCGGCTGATTCTTCATCAAAGCGCATGCTCATGCAATATCCTCCTTATTACCGGCGATTTATCATGGCATAGCTCATGATATAAGGCTTTTAGCTCCGCTTTGCCCGGCGAACGTTTGGTTCTGGCAACCTTGTCTCTGACTTTTTCGATTAGCCAGGTTGCCTGCTCCGGTTCAAGAATAATTCCAAGCCGACCGTAAGCCTCGATCAGTGATTTGCGACCTGAATGTTTCCCAACCACGAACCGGTGTTGCCGACCCACCAATCCAGGATCGACCCCCTGATAATTACGCTTATCCTTGAGCATGCCATCCACATGAATCCCGGCTTCATGGGTAAATACGTCCTTGCCTACCAGGCTTTTCTGCCGCGACAAACGCCTTCCTGAGGCGCGCTCAACACAGCGTGATACTTTTGTAATCTGTTTCAAACTCACATCGACCGAAAAACCGTAAAGCTGCTCAAGTCCGACAACGACTTCTTCCAGAGGCGCATTTCCCGCGCGTTCGCCCAGTCCATTGACCGTGGTATTAATATGGGTGGCGCCACCGAGCGCTGCTGCCAACGAATTGGCAGTTGCCAGACCAAGATCATCATGCGCATGCATTTCAAGATCAATGTCTACTGAGGTTCTGAGACAGCGCATTTGCTCTAACATGCCGAAAGGTTCCATAATGCCAAGAGTATCGGCAAAACGGAAACGCTTAGCGCCCGCTTTCTGACAGGCGTCCGCGAGCTTTAACAGAAAAGTTTGATCAGCGCGTGAGGCATCTTCAGCTCCAACGCATACTTCCAGGCCCATATCGAGCGCCATAGGCACCAGTCGCATGATACTGCTGATGACATGGCGCCGGTCTTTTCCGAGTTTGTAAGTAATTTGCTGATCGGACACCGGGATCGACAGATCCACCATATCGATTCCCAGATCTGAACATGCCTTCAGGTCACTCTCGTGCATACGGCTCCAGACCAGCAATCTGGCATCAAGCTTGAGTGACGCCAGAGCTCGAATACTCTCGCGCTCAGCTTCTCCCATGGATGGAATACCTGTTTCGAGCTCTGGTATGCCAAGCGCATCCAGTTCCTGAGCAATTTTGAGCTTTTCCTCAAGACTGAAGACAACACCGGCCGACTGCTCGCCATCCCGCAAAGTGGTATCGTCAATTATGATCTTTCGTTTTGATGCTGCCATGGGCCTTTGCTCTGGTGATAACGCAATTTTACTAAATACACAAGCAAGCTTCTTGCCAACATTATTCTCAATATATTCATCAAATATCAAAAGGTTAATGGCGTATTTATATCAAAACTGATATGCGTGTAACACGGGTAGGCGCAATTTGTTGCGAATGTGACAATATCAGATTAATGGATGGAAACCCGAATGCCTGACAAAAAAAGCGCCCCACGAGGGGCGCAATTACTAACGTGAATGATATGCACGGCACCAGATTAAGATAGGGAGAACCTTACAGTTCGCGGTTCATTATGCGTAGGTGGGGGCAAATGCTTTCTCTGGGTCCTCGACCGGCGCGCCATTTTCCCAATAAGGGGAAAGTTTACGCAATTGCTCAATAATAGGTGGAACCGCTTCGATAACGCGCTCGATTTCTTCCATCGTGTTATAGCGCGATAAAGAGAATCGAGTGGTTCCATGAGCTGCGGTATAGGGAATCCCCATAGCGCGCATAACATGCGATGGTTCCAGCGAGCCGGAGGTGCATGCTGAACCACTCGAAGCGGCGATCCCGGCTTTATTAAGCAACATAAGAATAGCTTCGCCTTCAATATATTCGAAGGCAATATTGGCGGTATTTGGCAACCTGTCCTCAGGATTCCCGGTTATAAATGCATTGGGCACCACTGCAAGAATGCCTTGCTCCAGCCTGTCGCGCATGGCGCGCACAGCGCTGTTCTCATAATCCATATGCTGCATGGCGAATTCAGCCGCTTTACCCAAGGCAACTATTGACGCTGCATTTTCTGTTCCAGCGCGTCGCCCCCGTTCCTGATGACCGCCCCGCAGCAATGGCCGGAAACGCGTGCCACGTTTGAGATACAGAACTCCGATGCCTTTGGGCGCATGAAGCTTGTGACCAGACAACGAAAGCATGTCAATCGATGATTCGGCAAGATTGATCGGCACTTTACCGACCGCTTGTACCGCATCGGTGTGAAACATAATGCCGGCATCATGGGCCATCCGCGCCATATCCTCAACCGGGAAAAGCGTACCGGTTTCGTTGTTGGCCCACATGACCGAAACGATTGCGATTTTATCGCTTAAAAGACCACGGTATTCATCGAGATCGATTTGACCGCGCCCATCGACAGCCAGGCGATGAATCGTATAGCCATCCTTTTCCAGATATTCACACAGGGTGAGAACCGCAGGATGTTCCACTGTAGTGGTTATAATCCCCTTGCGATTTGGTTGCGCTTTGAGCGCTGACAGAATTGCCGTTGAATTGGATTCGGTTCCACATGATGTAAAGACGATTTCAGAATCAAATTGCGCGCCAATCAGCATCTGCACCTGCTGGCGTGCTTTTTTGATGGCTCGTCCAACCTGGTTTCCAAAGCTGTGCATCGATGAAGGATTGCCGAACTGTTGACTGAAAAAGGGAAGCATTTCGTTCACTATCTCAGGATCCACCATCGTGGTGGCATTGTTGTCAAGATAGATGTCTGACATGATTCAACACTCCTCTACCTGAGCCAAGGCACCTGCCTTGCTGGCGGGAACAACTTTCAGGAATTCGCCGAGTTCCTGGATAAGCAGCTGCTGTATGCCACTCAAGGTCATCGACGCCATTTGACAGCCGGAACACGCACCGGTCATATTGATAAAAACAGTATTTTCCACAACATCGACAAGTTCTACATCACCATGATCGGCCTGAATCTGCGGACGCACCATTTCGATCACTTTTTCGATCTCTCTGATGCGTTGTAAATTGGTTTTGCCCTGCGGTTTTTGAGGAATCACGACCGTTTGTTTTGCCGTTGGCTGAATTGGCGCCGCTTCGAACACCTCGCCCTGTTCGGCAAGAACTGTTATCAAGATTTCCTCGATGCCTTCATGACAGGTGCCGCAGCTTCCTCCGGCTTTGGTATAATTTACAACTTCCTCCACCGTGCGCAGTCCATTGGCGCGCACAGTATCTTCGATCATTACCGCGTCTATGGCGAAACATTTGCAAATTAGCGCGCCTTCTTCGTGATCGTCTCGCCAGACCTCACCTCGATAATCAGCCACAGCGGCTTGCAATGCTTCACGTCCCATGACAGAGCAGTGCATTTTTTCTGGCGGCAGTCCATCAAGGTAATCAGCAATATCCTGATTGCTGACCTTCAATGCCTGATCGATAGACATTCCCTTGATAATCTCGGTCAGAGCGGATGAAGAAGCAATAGCGGATCCGCAGCCGAAAGTCTGAAAGCCCGCATCAAGAATGACTTCACTTTCGGGATCGACCTTGAGCGTTAGGCGCAACGCATCACCGCAACTGATGGAGCCGATTTCCCCTGCTGCATTTGAGCCTTCTACTGCGCCGGCGTTTTTTGGATTAAAAAAATGTTCTTTAACTTTTTCAGAGTAATCCCACATGGCTTATCCTCTTAGATGAAAATGCTGGTTTCCAGTTCTGTTTCTCAAACCTCAGGTCGCGAATGAACTTCCACAATTGCAGGAGGCTGTAGCATTCGGGTTTACAAACTTGAAACCGCTTTCTTCGAGAGTTTCCACAAAGTCAATCTGTGTTCCCTGCAGCATTGGAATGCTGAGCGCATCAACGAACAGTTTGACGCCATCACTTTCAACGACGGCATCATCCTCATGCGCGCTTTGCTCAAGACTCATCCGGTATTGCAGCCCGGAGCATCCGCCGCCACTCACGCTGACACGCAATCCAGTGATTGGGGTTTCGGAATTCTTGATAAAACGTCCGATCGCCTTGGTGGCATTTTCAGTCAGAGTAATCATTATTTATACCTTTTTGCCTGAGTGATTAGTACTATGTTGCGTTCCATGCAAAGGGTATGCCATGCCTGAAAAGGCATGTATATGCTTGAATCAATAAGCTTGTTGCTGAAAATATTGACATAATATCTGTCGGCATTCCCACCGGATGCTACAATTGTAGAAAATGCCACAAATCGAGACGGGTCGTTCATATAGAACCAATATTCAGGGTGTCTGGTTCTTTAGAATTCCAGGCAAACCATCTTTCTTTAGCATATCAAGGACCAGTTGGGTCATAGTCCGAACGCCGACATCAATGGCGCTGTCGTCAGCCCTGAAATTTGGCGTATGCAATCCACCGGATATCGTTCCCGGCTTGACCACGCCAAGTCTGAAATAGAAGCCAGGAATTTTATTGGCAAAATGAGCAAAATCTTCAGTGCCCATAGTCGGCTCCATTTCATGCACGTTCTCTCCACCAAGAGTTCGCATGAGACTTTGCCTGGCAAACCGAGCCAGTCCAGGATGATTTACCGTCACCGGATTGCCTCGCTCATAATCAAATTGATAATCACCGCCATAGGCCTTGGTTACGCCGGATATTACTTCATTCATGCGTTTTTCGAGCACGCCTTGCACATCCGGGTTCAGGGTTCTGACCGTTCCCGTCATTGAGACCTGATCGGGAATAATGTTAAAGCGAGAACCCCCTTCTACGGTACCCACGGAGATGACCGCTGCTTTTCGTGGATCTACATTTCTTGAAATAATGGTTTGCAGATTTTGGATAATTGAAGCGGCCATGACGACAGGATCAACCGACAAATGGGGATATGCGCCATGTGCCTGACGTCCACGCACAATTAGACTAAATTTATCCGATGCCGCGAAAGCAGGCCCGAAGCTGTAGCCGACCTCGCCTACCTGAAGATCTGGGAAACTGTGCAGTGCCAGGATGGCTTGCGGAACCGGGTTGTTGAGCGCGCCTTGCTCAATCATCAAACTTGCTCCGCCCTCCTCGCCGGGCGGAGGACCTTCTTCGGCACCCTGAAAAATCAGCTTCACCGTTCCATTCCATTGATCTTTCGTGGCGTTTAGAAATTGGGCTACGCCGAGTAAAACGGCGCTATGGATATCGTGTCCACACGCGTGGGCAACCCCTGCTTCACGTCCCAGATAAGTAGCTTTTTGAGTAGATTGAAATGGAAGGTCCGTATTTTCAGTAACCGGCAATGCGTCCATATCAGCACGGATCGCAATGATATTGCCGGGCGCCCTGCCCTTGAGTGTAGCAACGATTCCGGTTTTACCGACCCCGGTTTGAATCGAATAACCGAGTGTTTTTAATTTTCCAGCCACAAGCTTTGCGGTGCCAAATTCTCGATTGCTTAATTCCGGATGGGCATGGATTTGATGGCGTATATCGACGATATCGGGTTTGATGTCTTTCCAATATGTTTGGAATGGAATGGGTTGCACTTGATTCTCAGTCTGACTGGAGATAGATGCAGCCATTAAAGTTAATGGTGCCAAAAAAAAACAGGCTTACCTTGCGTAGAGGCATGATCAAATTCTCGGTTTTCAAGGAATGATCC
>DEIQ01000094.1:10252-21125 GCA_002352565.1 Proteobacteria bacterium UBA2770
ACAACAGCGGATTTACATTGGCGTCGGGTCGGATTTGAAAAAATTCCTTCCCAGAAACAGTGCCAGATGCACCAGCATAATCAATACGGGTACTTCAACCAATGGACCGATGACTGCCGCGAAAGCCACCGGTGAAGCCAGTCCGAAAGCAGATATGGCTACTGCAATCGCCAGTTCGAAATTATTACCTGCCGCAGTGAAAGCGACCGCCGTTGTACGAGGATAATCGGCATTCAGCAATTTTCCCATGAAAAAGCTGACCACAAACATGATAATAAAATAAAGCGTGAGCGGAATGGCAATTTTGATCGCATCCATCGGCAAATGAACCACATCGCTACCCTTGAGGCTGAACATTACGACTATCGTGAATAAAAGCGCTGCCAGCGTGATCGGACTGATACGCGGCAGGAATGATTCTTCGTACCAAGTCGCTCCCTTGCGTCTAATCAGAACGCGCCGACTGGCATAACCGGAGAGAAACGGAATGCCGAGATAAATCAATACAGCCTCGGCAATAGTCCAGAAGCTGACATCGATTACACTGCTCTGGAGCCCGAATAATGGCGGCAAAACCGTCAGGAAAATCCATGCATAGACACTGAAGAATAAAATCTGAAAAATCGAATTGAACGCCACCAGTCCAGCGACATACTGATTATCACCACGAGCGAGCTGATTCCAGACCAGTACCATGGCAATACAACGCGCCAAACCGATTAAAATGACTCCAGTCATATATTCTGGCTGGTTGCGCAAAAAAATCACTGCCAAAGCGAACATTAAGCATGGTCCGATCAGCCAGTTCTGGACCAGGGAAAGCGCCAGAATGCGTTTGTCGGCAAAGACTTGATGCAATGCTTCATAGCGAACTTTTGCCAGAGGCGGGTACATCATCAAGATCAATCCGATGGCTATGGGTATATTGGTGGTTCCGATCGAGAGCTTATTAATGAAAGCAGAAAGTCCCTCAATGTTTGTTCCCATAAACACGCCAAGCGCCATGGCGGAAAAAATCCAAACCGTTAAATACTGTTCGATAAAAGGTAGACGTTGCGTTGGTTGCATGATTTTTAATTTGCTTTGTCAGGGTTATTGATGGTAGTTTTTGTTTTATTTATATGATAGTTGTATCATAAATTGATTGAAGTTCTAATTTTGCTTTAAATGTGGCTTTAGCCTGCCTTCCTGGTTCGTGGCTTCTATAATATAACTGTTTTTAGCCATCGCCTCGCGTCGTTCGTGGCGCGTGCTTGCATCGACCTCAAGTTTCTTGAAATCAAACATTCCGGTATCGGCCAGTTGCGAAGGACGCAGCTTCGTCATACTTTGAAAAATATTCGCCATTCGACCAGGATCTTGTGCTTCCCATTCCGCCAGCATCGCCTTGATCGCCTGGCGTTGCATATTGGGTTGGCTGCCACAAAAAGTACAAGGTATGACGGGTAGCTTTTGTTGTTGCGCATATTGTTTAATATCGTTTTCACGGCAATAAGCCAGGGGACGAATCACGCAATTGCACAGATCATCGCTGAGCAGCTTGGGTGGCATGGATTTCAGAACCCCGCCGTGAAACATGTTGAGAAACAGGGTTTCGATCAAATCATCGCGATGATGACCCAAAGCAATTTTATTGAAACCATTGACTACGGCAAATTCATACAGGGTCCCGCGGCGCAATCGTGAACATAATCCACAGGGCGTGGATTGCTCTGGAATAATTCTTTTGACAATGCCATAAGTATCTTTACCGATAATGACATAAGGAACCTCAAGAATATCAAAATAATCCTTCAACACTGCCACCGGGAAAGCCGGCTGCTTCTGATCCAGGTGTACCGCGCATATCTCAAAAGGGACTGGCGCCCTTTTTTGCAGATTGAGCAGCAACGAGAGCAGAGTCAAACTGTCCTTACCGCCGGAAACCGCCACCATGATTCGGTCATGCGCTTCAATCATGCCATAATCGGCAATCGCCTGCCCCATGCCATGAACCAACCTTTTGGTCAGCTTATTAAAATCATAGCGTGTTTTACGCGCATCCTTCATAGGCATGGTCTCTTAAAAGTTGGTGTACCCGCTGGCGCAATGCGTTTACAACCTCGATCTCAAACCAGGGATGCCGCTTGAACCAGCCGTTGTTACGCCATGATGGGTGCGGAAGCGGGAAATATTCAGGCCGATAGCGCGCATGTTCACGCACAGTTTGGGCAAGATCAGCGCCACAGCTTTCACCCAGGTACATACGCTGTGCATAACTCCCTACCAGTAGAGTCAATTGGCGTTGCTGCAGAGCGCTCAAAACGGGATCTTTCCAGGTCTGCATACATACGGATGGTGGGGGTAAATCAGCACCGCGAGCATTGCGCCCCGGATAACACATAGCGATCGGAACCATGGAAAACCAGCGCGTATCATAAAAAATATCATCCGTTACATCAAGCCATCGTCGCAAACGTTGTCCACTCGGATCATTCCATGGAATACCGGTCTGGTGCACCCGAAGGCCGGGCGCCTGACCTACAATCAGAATGGGAGCAAATGCTCCGAGACGAAAAACAGGGCGCGGACGATGCGCAAAATACGTTTCACACAATCGACATGCGGCAAGACGCCGCTCAAGGTTGGTCATTTCCGGAATTATCGGCCAGCCAACGCTGATCGATCACCAACTGCTGCGCTTGAAAATCCGGACCTGATACCAGGATTTTACCGTACCAGTCTCCGGGCTGCTTGTCAGCCAGGCCGCTGAAGGATAACAGCGCCATGATCTCCCATGGACCCGCACCCGGTTTTTCACGATTCGCGTCAATCCAATGCCGTGGTTCAATCACCACAGGCTCCTTACTCTTGAGCAACGCCAAAGAAACCGTCCTCGCTGCCAGGGGCAGACCCTGACCAAGCACACCTGCCTCCCTTAATGTCAGAAATAAACGGCTTTGGGGCATTTCCTGCCATTGTTCCATCGCTGCAACTGCGAGTTCTATACTAACTTCTATCGCAGGAAATATTGAACCTTTTTCGCCATCCTGCGCTGCCCGTATTCTGGCTTCATCAAGCATTTCCTGTGCCAGAGCAATGAAATCAGCATCCAGGCTGTCCGCTTGTTCCAGCATATTCGACCAGCGCTGTACCGCCAGGTCATAAGCCTGGTTCTGAAACGCCACCATTCCGGCATACCACAAAACCTGCGCATGATCCGGATGTATCTCCAGTGCATCTAAAAAAAGCGCCTGAGCCGTGACTGGCATGCGACCTTGCGCGCGCATGCTCAAAACCTCGCCATAACCGAGAAGAATATCCAATTGTTTTCCGTCTGTCAGGCGGAAAGCTTCCGCCCAGGCTTTCTCGGCCAGTTCTAAATCGTTGATCTGAGTCGCGGAGCGAGCGAGCAGAATCCACCCATCCAACTCATCCCCATGCCCACGCATAAATTGCTCCAACTCTGCAACGGCATGCTGCGCTTTTTCATTTTGCCTCTGCACATTCTCCCAGGCAGACTGCTCGCCCCAGGTTCCGGAAAACAGATATCCTCCGATGATTGCAGCGGGCATCAGCACCGCGGCCAGGAATACCAACAGTCCGCGCCATAACCGCCTGGAAAGTTTGCTCAGAACGGGCCACAAAATTATTGCAGCCATCATGGCGATCAACAGCCACGCCGCAGGAAATATCAGTATCATGTCTCATTGTCCTGATGTTCCCCTGTGCGCGCAGGGCGCATCACCACGCTCCACAACAACCACAGACCGAATACGAAAAACAGTGCAGGCGCCAACCATAATAGCCATGTTCTGGGGCCAAACGGTGGATCGTACAGTACATATGCACCATAGCGATCCACCATATATTGTTTGACACCCTCATTGGTGGCGCCCTGTTCCAGCATATCGGCTATCTGGCGTTTGAGTTCCTGGGCCAAATCCACTTCGGATTCCGCCAGGCTCTGATTCTGGCACACCAGACATCGAAGTTCGTGGGTCAACGCATAATAGCGGTCGCGGACTAACGGATCTTCAGGTTCATATTCCCGCGCTGAAGCCGCGGTGCATACCATAATCCAGACCATCCACACAACGAGCATGCCGCGCTGGAAAACAAATAGATAATTCGGTCTATTTCTGGATTTCAACTCGAAGCCCCTGCTGTTAATGAACGAATCAACGGCAGCAATTCATTTTCCACCTGTTCATCGCTTAACGGTCCAACGTATTTTTCGCGCACAATGCCCGCCGCATCGATAACAAATGTTTCCGGAGCGCCACTAACTCCCAAGTCAATGCCAATTGTGCCATCATCGTCGCTTATTATCACGTTATAGGGGTTACCCAAGGCCTGCAACCACTGCCGCGCTTTGACCTCATCGTCGAGCCAGTTCAATCCATACAATGGAAAACGGGATGCGTATTTCATCAGAACCGCATGTTCACGACGACAATTGGGGCACCACGTCGCCCAGACATTGATAACAGCGACATGACCAATCAACTCTTGCCGGGTGAAAGTTTGATCGGGCTTGAGCAGAAGCGTTCCCGCGAATTTCGGTATCGGCTTGCCGATCAATGCCGAATCATGATGGCTCGAAGGACGAAATAAAGCGACAGCGAGAAATAGCACCAGAAAAGACATCGCGATCAAAGGCAGAACAGAACGTTGCATCTATCCTCTCGTTTCACCAGATTCCGCAAGCGCTGCGCCATGAACATTTGTCACAGCCAAAGTCACGCTCGCTTCCTCATTTGAAAAGGATTCATGTTCCAGTTGTTTGCTACGCCAGTAGCGCCGGTCGCTTGCCGCCATCCCGCCGCCCAAAAACATGATCACGGCACCGCCCCATATCCAGCGCACCAGTGGTTCCGAATAAAGTCGCACCGTCCAGCGCTGCCCATCATCAATAGGTTCTCCAAGCGCCACATAGAAATCCCGCCACCAGCCCATCATGATTCCCGCCTCGGTCATACCCATGGAACGGGCCTGATAGAAACGTTTCTCGGTACTGAGCATTCGTTCGCCGTGTTCGTCTTGCATGGAAAACCAGGCGCGCACCCCATCGTAATTCTGCCCTTTGATCGATTCGAGATCAACCAGCGTAAATTCATGACCTCCCAGTGTCTGGCTATCGCCTACGGAAAAACTGACTTCACGCTCCACCTTGAAACCTGAAGCGATTACCGCGCCTATAATTAAAACAGAAAATCCAATGTGCGCCATCGTCATGCCGATGATCGCACGGGACGGCGCCTTTCTGTGGCGCCAGAGATCATAAAGCGCGGATGCTAAAACTGGAACCGCCAAAGCGATAGCTATACCTGCCAGCCACATTTTCCAATTCCACAGCCATATCAGCCCGCCCGCCACAATGAAGCCAATTGCGCCCAACAATGCCATGTGTCGCGTCATAAGTGAACGCCAGGACTGTCGCTTCCACGATACGAATGGAATGATCATCAACATCAACAGCAACGCCAGCGCCCATGGCGCCGTCACTTTCTCGAAGTAAGGCCCTCCAACCGAAACCTGACCCAGTCCAAGCAATTCAAGAGACAGTGGATAAAGCGTTCCCCACAGAATGGTCATAGCCATCACTACAAGCAACAGATTATTGACCAACAACAGACCTTCACGGGAAAACCATGACATGGTAAACCCGGTCATCAGCCTGGAGCCACGCCACGCGAATAAACCCAGCGACCCGCCAATCAGAACAAAGAAAAAGGCCAGTATAAATATACCGCGGTCGGGATCATTGGCGAAAGCATGAACGGAAATAATGATGCCCGATCGGACCAGAAACGTCCCCAGGAGACTCAACGCAAAAGCAGCTATTGCCAGCAAGACCACCCATCCATGCCCCATATTGCGCTTCTCACTGACTGCCATAGCATGGATCAAGCCGGTACCTACCAGCCACGGCATCAAGGATGCGTTTTCCACCGGATCCCAGAACCACCATCCGCCCCAGCCAAGTTCATGGTAAGCCCACCAACTACCCAAAGCAATGCCAAGAGTCAGGCTCATCCACGGGAAAAGCACCCATGGTCTCATAGAACGCACCCATGCCGGCTTGATTTCTCCCTGCCACAATACCGCTACCGCAAAAGCAAACGGCAGCGCGAAACCCACATAGCCCATATACAACAACGGGGGATGGATAGCCAGTCCAGGATCCTGCAATAATGGATTCAAATCCCTGCCTTGCAACGGCGGAGGAAACTGTCTAGCGAATGGATTGGATGTGAACAGCATAAACAACAAAAATGCCAGACTGACCCAACCTAAAACGGCGAGACAACGGTTGAGCAAAACCTGCGGTAAACGTCCTCTTAATCCAAAACTGAACAGAACCGACCATAGCGACAGAACCAACACCCACAACAGCAGAGAGCCTTCATGCGCGCCCCACAGGGCAGAGATGCGATAAATGAGCGGCAGCATGGTGTTGCTGTTGTCGGCTACATACAATACCGTAAAATCGCTGGTGATAAAGGCATACCATAAGGCAAGCACCGACAAAAGCACCAGACATGACTGAACCGCGACCAGTCGCATAGTCGTGGAGCGAACGCGCCCTTGTTCAAGCACCGCTGTGGGTATAAAGACAAGCGCTGCCTGTATAGCGGAAAGTCCCGCCGCCATCCACAGAAAGAGATGCCCCCATTCAATGATCATATTTTGACACAATCAACCATGTTTCCAACTTTTATATTGAGGAACCTCGGATCAAGTCTGGACGAAGCTCAGGTGCAATCCCCCATGTTCAGATTCGAGGCGTAAATTGTACGGGTTAGCAGGGCTATTACGAAGATTTATAACAAAGAAGCTGGATATAATGGACGCAACTTGTTCAGAGGTTCCTTAAGATGGGAGCAACTTCATTTTTTAATTTGGAATCTTCCATTCCCGGTGGCATATAACGTTCATCATGTTTGGCCAAAATCTGCTCCGCCACCATAATTCCGTTTTCATTGATCCGACCTTGCGCTATGGCTCCCTGACCTTCACGGAACAGATCGGGTACAATGCCGCGATAGTAAACCGGCAAGGTTTGATTCTCGTCATAAAAAACGAAGCGGATTTCCATGCCGTCTTCACTGCGCGTAAGACTTCCTGACTTCACCATGCCCCCCACTCTGATGGATCGCTGGGCAGGTATCTCCCCAGCGAGAACCTGTGTTGGGGTATAGAAATAAAGAAGATTGTTCTGAAATGCCCGCAAAGCAAAAAAAGCCGCCATTGATAGAATCATCGCGCACAAGATAACATACATGCCGCGTTTAGTTCTTGCTTTCATCCAATCCTTCCATATCACGGTTCTTGTATCGAAAATGCTCCCGTGCGTGTTGTTTCCTCAATTGATAATACAACCAGAACGGCCGTAATATCGCCCAAGCCAGCAACGCAAGCCCCACGGCATAAGCCGTCAAGACATAACCCCACATCAATGCATATCCAGTCGGGATTGCAGCCAGCGCCGTCCATGTTCCCTGCGCATAATTTCGCAACAGGTGCTTTCCAGACAAGCGGCAAGGGACAGAATCATGTATGCCAGCGTCATCAGTAGCAGTGGTATCAACATACTGATCGCAATGCTCGGACCATCCATTCGGAACACGCTCGCGCCCTGATGCAGGGTATTCCAGAAATGAACCGAGAAGTGAATGATGGGGATATTAATCAACCCAACCAGAGCCACCACTGCCGCCAGGCGATCCGCCTTGTTCTGATCATCCACGGCTGAGCGCACGCCAATATATCCCAAATAGAGAAAAAAAAGAATCAACTCCGTGGTCAAACGAGCATCCCAGACCCACCAGGCGCCCCACGTTGGTTTGCCCCAAATGCTTCCGGTCACCAGCGCCGCCAGGGTAAAAGCCGCGCCGATCGGAGCGCACGCTGCTGACAGGTAAAAACCTATTTTCAGCCGAAAGATCAATCCGCAGGCCGCACACCCCGCCATCACCACATAGAGGAACAAAGACATCCAAGCGCTGGGAACATGGAGATACATGATGCGCACGCTTTCGCCCTGAAGATAATCAGGTGGTGATTTGAACAATGCCCACCATAACGCGGCAATAAAAATAACCATGCCCGTGAGCAGACACCAAGGCGCCCACTTCAAGGCTTTGTCAAAAAAAAAGGGGGGAGATAACCATTTTCTTGCCTGTATCGTCCCTGCATCAATCATCATTATATTCAATCATTACTGAATGTATTTGGAAACATGAATCTGCTATCGGCTCATCAGATATCTTTAAGTGCACGATTATAACATCATTTTCAATCACCCTTGATGCCAACAGACGGGGTTCTACCTTTTCCACCTGGTGAATGATCCTGACAAAATCAGTACATAATTCTCATTCATCTCGAAATTTCCCGACGGGAGTTTCACGACCATATCATCCCTGCGAACGCCACGAATCATGACCCAGGCAACATCTAAACCAAGTTCTTCTATGTCCAATCAGCGGATATCCAGGCGTCGTGGGGAATCCCATCTCACTATGCATTGATGATCCCCTGTCATGCAGGTTCAAACCTGGATTACCAGTAAGCTCAGAACTTAAATCAATTGCTGATTTTAATTGNNCAATTAAAATCAGCAATTGATTTATAATCATAAAAATTATCGTTAATTTCAAGGTATGATAACAACGACTGCACATAACACCTGAACTAAGGAACCTCTGATCAAGTCATGAATTCGGTTCTTGCGGTGAGCGAAGTCGAACCCGCTTGCGTCCCTGCTGGCCCAGCTTCATTGTTGACAATCTTCGCACTAGCAGGGCTATTGCGTGCAACTGTCACCTCGAAACTGAACATGGGGAATCGCACCTGTCTTCGTCCAGACTTGTTCAGAGATTCCCTAACAGTGTCACCTCAATATTTATGAGGCCAATTATATACTGTCGTAGGCTTATAGACTAGACAGATTTTAGACGCGCGAGAAAACGTTTAAGCATGGAAAACAAAAATTTTTATGACATATTGGAACTTGGTCACAGCGCATCCCAGGATGAGATCAAAAGTGCTTATCGGCGCCTGGCACGCCGTTATCACCCGGATGTCAGCAAGGAACCCAATGCAGAGGAACGGTTCAAGGAAGTCAATGAGGCTTATGAAACCCTGCGTGATCCTGAACGCAGGAGCTATTACGACCAGTTCGGAACGGCGGGTGCGACGCAGACAAATGACCCTCAATCCGGTTTCGGCTTTGGCAGATCCGGCTTTGAAACGAGAAGTGCGCCAGGTTTTGACTTTTGGGATGACATTCTTGGCGGAATGGGTAAAAATGCCGGTGGAGGCGCCGAATATAGACCTGGACATACCAAAAAAAGCCAACCGCGTAATGAAACCGCCGATATCGATATCACTGTTGAAGACAGCATTCATGGTAGAACAAAAAGAATCATGATTCCAGATGTTTCGGGTCAAACACCCCGCAGCATCAATGTCAAGATACCCAAAGGTATCACCGATGGAAGCCGGATCCGCCTGGCGAAACAAGCCTCCAACGGCTTGGGCGACTTGTTGCTGCGGATTCATTTTATGGCTCATCACCTCTTCAAACCCATGGAACGGGATCTTTATATTACGGTTCCCATCGCTCCATGGGAGGCCGCATTGGGCGCCAGCATTCAGATTCCGACTGCCGATGGAACGAAGGTGGAAATGAAAATACCCTCCGGAACACCATCAGAAAAACAATTCCGATTGCGAGGACGTGGGCTTCCAGCTTCCCCGCCCGGAGACCAGATTGTAGTCGTGCGAATTGCAGCGCCACCGCCCCGCAATGATGAAGAGCGGGAACTGTATCAGCGCATGGCTGAGACCATGAATTTCGATCTGCGGCAGTATTAAAGCCCGTTGAATAGCAGGCAGGTTGGTTGCCTGGATATTGAGTTTTCTTCAATATCCTCTTTAAAGGAACCGCTGATTAAGTCTGGAGGAAGGTGTTTGTGGTCCCTTATGTTCAGATTCTCGGGCTAAATCGCACGGGTTAGCAGAGCTATTGCGAAGATTGTCAACAATGAAGCTGGATCAGCAGGGACGCAAGCGGATTCGACTTCGCTCACCGCAGGCACCTGGTTCATGACTTGATCAGAGGTTCCTTAATGGTGTGGCAGCCTGGGCAACCCGGGTTCATCAAAGGACTGGTTTTGGAAAATACGCTCAATCCAGATATCATAATGCTGCTCATCATGGGCAGTTTGATTATTTTGAACTCATTGATCCGCTCTTTGTTTGACCGTCTCGGTCTGCCCGCACTGGTGGGCTTTATTGTTCTGGGTTTAAGCCTGGGATGGATGGATCATCATTGGAGCCTGCTCCAGGATAACGGGAGATTTGCATTCCAGCTTTTGGCGAATTTCGGCCTTGTCGGCCTCCTGTTCAACGTCGGACTGAAAAGCGAACTTCAGGGGTTGATCGCCAAACTACCCATGGCGAGCCGTATCGTCCTTGGCGGGATATTCCTTCCTGGTATCCTCGGGTTCATCACCGCCTTTTATCTGATCCATCTCGATGTTGTTCCATCTCTGGTCATCAGTGTTGCATTGACTGCCACCAGCGTAGGTGTGTCCGTCAACCTATGGCAGGAAGCCAATCTGATGCATACGGATCTCGGTCAACTGCTGCTCGATATTGCTGAACTTGACGATATCATCGGCATTCTGCTGATGACGGTTCTAGTCGCACTCATTCCGCTTCTTTTATCGCACCATAGTACATCCATAGCGCCGGTGATCTTCAAGACAGGATTGACCGTATTCATCAAGCTTCTCATCTTCGCCGGGTGTGTTTATCTGTTCGCCCATTTCCTGGAACACCCATTAGTAAAACAACTTAAACGTCTCGAAACCCCTCCTGG
>DEIQ01000094.1:21197-23193 GCA_002352565.1 Proteobacteria bacterium UBA2770
TAGCGTTCGCGACAAACCCGAATTCGAGCAACTCTACGAATTATTCGTCCCATTTTTTTTTATTGGTCTGGGTTTGTCCATCGATATCGATTCGCTGGTTTCAGGCCTATCGCTGGGCTTGATTCTCTTGTTACCCGCTGTAGCAGGAAAATTATTTGGCGCTGGTTTGCTGACATGGTGGTATATCGGCAGAAACGAAGGCGTGCTAATCGGAGCAAGCATGGTGCCAAGAGCAGAAATCGCCATGGTCGTGGTACACCAGGCGAGTCTGCTAGGGACTGAAGCGGTGCCAGAACGAGTGCAGACAGCCATGGTCATCCTTGTCGCCGCCACATGCCTGGTATCGCCATTTATCGTGCGTCCACTCTTGGCCCGCCAACGAGCTTCCACCAATATAGCCAGAGCCTCAAAACCATAAGAAAAAGTGCGCGCAAAGACCAACGCGCGCACTTCAGCGGTCGGATACTACTTGGCGCCAGCCTCTTTTAAGAGCTTGGCCATAGCAGTATGGCCTTCGTATACCGCAAGAATTAAAGCAGTCTCGCCACGGCCTGTGGCAGACATTTCTCAGTGCACAAACTATGTGCCACTGGATAACGGATTTCAAATTCGCGAAGCATTGGAGATGAGCTGTGAGCTGGTGAATTTAAAAAGCAATGTCTTTGAAAAATCATTACTGGTGTTGCTCTTGCTTTCTTATATTCAAGCCTTTAGCGATGACAATAAACGCACCGCGAGAATTATGAGTAATACGGTACTTATCGATCACCAGCATTGCCCGATTTCGTTTCGCACCGTCAGCTCCATCGACTACAAAAAGGCTATGTTGCTTTTCTATGAGCAAAATAATGTTTCAGCGTTTAAGCATATCTTTATTAATCAGTTTGAATTTGCTGTGAATACCTGTTTCCAAGGAAGCCCTGAACAAGCCTTTCTCTGAGCCAGCCCCCTTTCTCCGCTCATTGTATCTATATGCCCAGGCTCTATTGATCCTGACAGCATTCTTTCCTTTGCCTGATATCGCCTGTCAACAGACCCCATTCGCACTCTACGCCAATTACCGATAAAATAGCTTCACTTTCGAGAATTTTATTGTGAGGTTATTGCAATGCCCACGGGCTGCATGATGAGCGAATCGGTACATGTGGATTGATATTGGCGCCAATTTATGCGATCCATCTTTTAATTCGGATCGAACAGATGTAATAAAAAGAGCGCTCGAAGCCGGGGTGAGTCAAATGATGGTGACCGGTTCCGATCTGGTGATCAGCGAAGCCGCTCTCGACCTCTCTACTCAGTGGCCAGGAATTCTGTACGCAAGCGCCGGCGTTCATCCGCATCATGCCGAAAGCTGGGATTCAAAATCCTCTGTAACGCTTGAAAAGCTGGCGCAGCATTCTGCTATCCGCGCCATCGGTGAGGCCGGGCTGGATTTCTACCGCAATTACGCGAGCAAACGCGCCCAACTGTATTGCCTGGAAGCTCAGCTTGATCTGGCTGCCGCTACAGGCAAACCGGTTTTCCTCCACGAAAGGGATGCCTTTGAGCCTTTCTTCCAGCTTGTCCGGCGCTATCGCAGCTCCGTATCGGCTATCGTAGTTCATTGCTTTACCGGAGAAGAACGCTCCCTGCGCGCTTATCTCGATATGGATGCCCATATCGGACTGACCGGCTGGTTTTGTGATGAACGTCGAGGAACCCATTTGCATGATCTGGTAAAGATGATACCCTTGGAACGTTTGATGCTCGAAACCGATGCGCCCTATCTTTTACCTCGCAATCTGCGCCCCAAACCGCGCCACCGACGCAATGAACCGGCTTTTTTGCCCTGGATTGCTCAGGCAATCGCGCATCATCTTGATATAAGTGAAACCAGTCTGGCTGATTATACATCCGCAACGGCGCGTCAATTTTTTCACTTACCCGATAGCAATCACCAAACCTTCGTTACATCAAACGAAACCCAAGGAATCTCTGATTAAGTCATGAACCCGGT
>DEIQ01000094.1:23215-28675 GCA_002352565.1 Proteobacteria bacterium UBA2770
TGTTGACAATCTTCGCAATAGCCCAGCTGACCCGCGCAATTTATCCCGAGAATCTGAACATAAGGGACCACAAACACCTTCCTCCAGACTTGATCAGAGGTTCCCTAACGCTTTGCTCACCGATTGACGAAAGTGGCAGTGCTTGTGCGGCTTTTTCGCAAAAGAAGTGGCGCTTTTGGCAATCCGGCGCAGCTTTTTGTTAGCGTGCCAGCTTGCGCTATTTGTATATGATGATAATATACTCAAATGATTGACTGGACACAAATAATTGGTTTTGAGTGGGATGCTGGAAACGAGCGAAAAAGCGTAGACAAACATGGGGTTGGCCAGCTTGAAGCCGAGCAAGTATTTTTTAACGCGCCGCTGCTGATACCAGGCGATGATAAGCATAGCCAGATGGAGCCACGTTATCACGCTTTGGGTAAAACTGATGCTGCCCGTCTGTTGCATATAACGCTTACACTACGCTTAGAATATACGTTAATTCGTGTAATTTCAGTCCGTGATATGCACCGTAAAGAGAGGTTGATTTATGAACAGAACCAAAAAGACACCTGAATTTAATAGTGAAGCCGAGGAACGTACTTTTTGGGAGAAACATGTTTCCACTGATTATGTGGACTGGCAGCACGCAGAATCAGTTTCACTACCAAGATTAAAACCCTCAACCAAAACAATTTCGCTGAGATTGCCGGAAAGTTTATTGGATAGCATAAAGATCGAAGCGAATAAGCGGGATATACCCTATCAATCTCTCATTAAAGTTTGGCTTTCTGACGATGTTAAGCAAAGCCGACAGACTTGATATGGTGCTGACACCTCACCCTCTAACTAAGGACATCGCCATGAACAGCCTGGATCAACTCAAAAAACTCTGTCGGCTGGTTGCCGACACTGCGGATATAAGCGCCATCGAACATTTTCAGCCAGAAGAAGTAACCACCAACCCCACCCTGGTTCGGGCAGCCGTAGAGGCCAATCAATTGCCACGGGGATCGTTGAACATGGATTCAACTTCAAGTCTGTTGAATGAAGCCAATGTTCTTCTAGGCGTGCGCCTGCTGCACAGCGTTCCAGGTCGCGTTTCCACCGAAGTGGATGCCAGGCTTTCTTTCAACACTCCAGGTACGATAGAAGCCGCCCGTCATATTGTACGTTGTTATGAACGACATGGTCAGTCTCGGGAAAAGATTCTCGTCAAAATAGCCGCCACATGGGAAGGCATCGAGGCCGCTCGCATCCTGGAACAGGAAGGGATTCACTGCAATATGACCCTGATTTTCTCCCTGGTTCAAGCCCTTGCCTGCGCCCAGGTCGGCGCCACCCTGATTTCGCCTTTCGTGGGCCGGATATATGACTGGCACCTGAAAAAAGAAAGTTTGGCGCACTTTCAAGCCGAGCATGATCCGGGAATACGCGCAGTCAAGGAAATTCAAAAGCACTTCCGCCTGCATGGCTATGCGACGCAAATCATGGCCGCGAGCTTCAGAACAACCGAACAGGTCAAAGCCCTGTCGGACTGTGAACTGTTGACGATTTCTCCCGGTCTGTTATCAGACCTTGAGTCGGAATATGAGACCGTCCAGCCGCTGATTCTTCAGCTTCTTCCGGATCACCGGGAAATTCCAGATCCCATGACCGAGAAGCATTTTCGCTGGTGGATGAATGAAGATGAAGCCGCAACCGTACTGCTCGCCGATGGTATTCGCCGATTTGCCCGGGATATTGAAGCGCTGGAACAATGGTTCAGCGAAGCATGAAGATGGTTTGCCGATGCTGAAAAAGATTCATGCTGCCGGATACGAACCCCTACCATGAAAACCAATAGTTGTCTAGGTTCCGAAATATTCTCACCGGGTTTATAATGAGCTATTCGAAGAATTAGCCGATCAATAATCGCTCCGATGCTATGTATTGGCTTGGTCGACGAGAAAACCCCTATGAAAAGTCGCTTTGATTGCGATGGTTATCAGGTTGCTGATGGCTGCATACAATGCTGTATTTCTCAATGGACAGGTTGTTAAACAATTATTCGGACGACGTAGTTTGAAGACGATTATCCGCCAATCAAACAACAATGAACGTACTTATGAGCAAACAAACATTATATGATAAATTGTGGGCAAGTCATGTCATTAATGAAGACAAAACAGGCGCCGCTCTTATCTATATCGATCGACAATTAATCCACGAAGTCACCTCACCTCAGGCTTTCGAAGGATTGCGGATAAGTGGGCGGAAAATATGGCGCCCTGAATCCCACATTGCAGTGCCCGATCACAATGTTCCAACGCTTGGACGCCAATTCGGGATCAAGGATCCGGTTTCACGCATCCAACTCGAAGCGCTTGATCGCAATTGCAGCGATTTTGGTATCTTCAAATTCGATATGATGGATGTAAGACAAGGTATTGTCCATGTCATCGGTCCGGAACTCGGCCTTACCCTTCCGGGCATGACCATCGTATGTGGTGATTCTCATACTGCAACCCATGGCGCATTCGGCGCACTTGCATTTGGCATCGGCACTTCCGAGGTTGAGCATGTGCTCGCCACCCAGACCCTGGTTCAGCGCAAAGTTCGAAACATGAATATCAAGGTGGAAGGCGAGCTCCAGCCAGGCGTCTCGGCGAAAGATTTGATTCTGCATATTATCGGACAGATCGGAACTGCGGGCGGTACTGGTTACAGCATAGAATTTTCAGGTTCCGCAATCTCGAATCTGAGTATGGAAGCCCGAATGACACTGTGTAATATGGCCATTGAAGCCGGCGCACGTTCGGGGTTGATCGCAGTAGATCAAACCACCATCGATTATGTTCATAATCGACCGTTTGCGCCAAAAGGCGAACTATGGGATCAGGCGCAAACCGCCTGGCGGGAACTGCACAGCGATTCCGATGCGTTTTTCGATTCAACTATGACATTCCAGGCACATGAAATCATACCGCAAGTAACCTGGGGCACCTCTCCTGAAATGGTGGCGCCCATCTGTGGACATGTGCCGTACCCCGATTCAGACGCTGAACCCATCAAGGCTGAACTCTTGAATCGGGCGCTTGAATATATGGATCTGTCCCCAGGCATGCCGATAAGTGAGATACAGCTTGATAAAGTATTCATTGGTTCCTGTACCAATGGCAGGATAGAAGATCTACGTTCTGCAGCCGAACAGATTCGCGGCAGGCGTGTGGCCTCCAATATTAGCCAGGCAATGGTGGTTCCGGGTTCAGGGTTGGTCAAACAGCAGGCGGAAACTGAGCAACTCGACAAGATTTTCACTGCAGCAGGCTTTGAATGGCGCGACCCCGGCTGTTCGATGTGTCTGGCGATGAACGCTGATCGCCTCGAACCTGGTGAACGCTGCGCGGCCACATCCAACCGCAATTTTGAAGGACGACAAGGTTATGGCGGACGGACGCATCTGGTCAGCCCGGCAATGGCAGCAGCCGCTGCGATCGCCGGGCATTTCGTTGACATTCGCCAGCAACATTGATTGAACTAACCGTTTTTTCTTCCATGATTTGGATTTGCCTGCTTTCCGATACAGGGTTTACTTTTTAACTTTTTACGCTTTTACGAGGTACCATCCATCTCATGCAATCCATCCAAAGCATCGAAAGAATTGTAGCACCACTGGATCGCGCTAATGTCGATACGGATGCCATTATTCCCAAGCAATATCTGAAATCCATCCAGAGAACCGGTTTTGGGCCCCATCTTTTCGATCACTGGCGTTATCTCGACCAAGCAGAAGTCCACACTCCTGCCGATCAAAGGAGCATTAATCCGGATTTTATCCTGAATATTCCACCTTATGACCGGGCCGGAATTTTACTCAGCCGGGATAATTTTGGTTGTGGTTCATCACGGGAGCACGCGGTCTGGGCACTGCTTGATGCCGGCTTTCAAGCTGTCATAGCATGTAGTTTTGCCGATATTTTCCGCAACAACTGCATCAAAAACGGACTGCTTACGGTGGCTCTTGACCCCGCGAGCATTGATCTGCTTTTTTTAGCGCTAAAAGATTATCCCGGATTAAGTGTTCGCATTGATCTGGAGGCGCAAACGATCACTCTGCCCGATAAACGCGTTTTGCCATTTGACATGGAAGCCGCAGCCAAACAGCGCCTGCTCTCAGGTGAAGATGAAATTGCCTTGACGCTGAAACGCGCCCATAATATTCGCGCTTATGAACAACGCAGACGCAATGAAGCGCCGTGGCTTTTCATTCCCGCCACAGGTGGCTGATATTGAGTTATTATCAAAAGTGGTGTTTTTGTACAAAAATGTAGCGAAGCGGAATGCACAACCAGACAACAATTCCAGGAAATTACCAGGAGGAATCTTTAACTCATCCAGTGATTTAACAGAATCAAGCTGATTGTTTTTGAGGCTTAACGCTTTACCCAGCGGCGCGCGATTAGCGCGTCCGCTGCAGCTAATTGTTAAGCCATTTTTTGCAAATGATGAAAACCACGAATAGACGCCAACTCTTCCTGCTCGGATAGTTGCGCTTTATAAAGATCCCACCTCATTTGGAGGTTAAGCCAAAAATCTGCCGACACCCCAAAGAATCGCGCCAGACGCAAAGCCGTGCTGGGCGTTACACCACGCTTCCCGTTTACCAGCTCATTTACCCTTTGGTACGAAACGTGTATTGCTTCAGCTAACTCTCGCTGAGTGATTTGCATGGGATTTAGAAATTCTTCCACAAGCATTTCGCCAGGATGGGTTGGCTCCCTATGTGACGGTATGCGAACCATAATGCACTCCTAGTGATAATCAGTTATTTCTACTTCATCGGGGCCTGATTTTACCCAATGAAAGCAGATTCGGTATTTATCATTAATTCGAATGCTGTGCTGCCCCTTTCTATCGCCAGACAACAATTTCAGGAAATTACCAGGAGGAATCTTTAACTCATCCAGTGATTTAACAGAATCAAGCTGATCAAGCTTTCTTACTGCAATACGCCAAATGGCCTGGGGGCAAGATTTTCTGGCATCCCTGGATGATTTGCCGTTAAAGATATCTTCAGTAGAATTGTTTTTGAACGATACAATCACGGAATAAATGTAGCACGGATTCCATGCTATTTCAATCAGATTGTTTTTGAGGCTTAACGCTTTGCTCAGCGGCAGGCAAAGGTTTTCCAAGTTCAGTCAGTTTCTTCGCTGTTGGGGGCTTTTTCTCTTTCATCTCTCTCTCACGTTTTCTGCCATCACTTGCCATCAAGATATTCTTTGCGCCAGCGCGATAACATAAACGGGTGAATATCAAGCCCAACTGCGACTTGCTTGACCTGTATTCCTTCCTGATAACTCAGTTCTACCGCTTTTATTTTAACATCCTCCTATCCCTAAAGGAATAGGATTCCTACAGCGCTCAAGCAACCAGGCTTGAGTCGCTTCGGTGGGTTCCTGTTGCTGACGACATTACAGCACCGTTCACTTGGCA
>DEIQ01000074.1 GCA_002352565.1 Proteobacteria bacterium UBA2770
TTGTCAACAATGAAGCTGGGCATAGTGAACGCAAGAACCGAATTCATGACTTATTCTGAGGTTCCTTGGCCGGGCTGATAATGCCAGCGCGTTCCTGTGGCGCTGTCTTCGAGCACAATTCCCATCGCGAATAACTCTTTGCGCAATTCATCCGCGCGCGCCCAGTTTTTGTTCCTCCGCGCTTCTACCCGCCCGGAGACCATGGCATCGATTTTTTCGTGATCGAGATGCGCGGGCAACCCAGGCTGATAAGCAGCGAATTCATCTGGAGCACTGCGCAAAAATCCAAGTGGCTCCGCCAATCTTTTCATCGCGAGCGCTCCCTGGTGCGCAAAATCGGATTCGCCATCCTGCCTCGCCTGGCGAATCCGGCGATCAAGTTGAAACAAAATAGAAATAGCTTTGGGCGTATTAAAATCATCCCGCATAGCGTCTATAAAATCTTCAACGATGGGAGCCAGTCTGTCATCATTTTCAGGGCTTGTGCCGGTTTCCTGACTGTTGGCGGCCACAGTCTGATATAGTCTGGCCAATGATCTGCGTGCCGATTCCAGCTCGTTTTCGTCATATCGCAGTGGACTACGATAATGGGTACTGAGAATCCAGTAACGCACGGCTTCGGGGTGGTGGCGCTGCACTGTGTTGCGGATTGTCAATATGTTGCCAAGGGATTTGGACATTTTTTCGTCCTCCCATTGCACAAACCCATTGTGCATCCAGATGTTGGAGAAAATTTCTCCCGTGGCGGCCTCACTCTGGGCAATCTCGTTTTCATGATGCGGGAATTTAAGATCCAGACCGCCACCATGGATATCAAAATGCTTGCCCAGGCAGCGCATCGACATGGCTGAACACTCGATATGCCAGCCGGGTCGCCCCTCGCCCCATGGCGAGGACCAGGCGGGTTCTCCGGGTCTGGCTTTCTTCCACAGAACGAAATCCAGTGGATCCTTCTTATTGGGATCAACTTCCACCCTTGCACCCGCACGCAACGAATCCAGCGTCTTGCCAGAAAGCTTACCGTAATCGGCGAAACGGCGTACCGAATACAGCACATCGCCTTGCGCTTGCTGATAAGCATAGCCCTTATTCATAAGCTGCTGGATCAGTGTGATGATTTCGTTCATATGCAGGGTAGCCCGAGGTTCCTCGTCAGGCGCCACAATACCCAATGCCTGTGCATCTTTATGCATGCTCTGGATACAGTCTTCGACGATACTCCCGATGTCCCGATCTTCTTTCTTTGCCCGGGCAATAATTTTATCGTCAATGTCGGTTATATTGCGTACATAATGCACGGCATAACCTTCCATCCTCAGAAAACGCACCACCATATCGAATGTCACCATCATTCGGGCATGGCCGAGATGACAGTCATCATACGCAGTGATACCACAGACATAAAGTCCGATACGACCAGGCTCGATAGGAACAAGCTTTTCCTTATGTCCGCTCAGGCTATTGTATATCTGCATGTTTCTCCCATAAACTTAATCGGTATAATCGAACATTATGAACCTGGAACCAACTTTTTATTTGGTGATGCAAGCATGAGCGTTTTTTTTATTTCCGATCTGCATCTTGAACCCGGCAAGCAGGCGCGTAACGAACTGTTTCATCACTGGCTTGAAACCCGGGCGCGCCTTTGCAGCGCATTATACATCCTCGGCGATCTGTTTGAGTACTGGCTCGGTGATGACATAGGCATGCTTGAATATGAAAATACGGTCACTGCTCTTGATGCCCTCTCACGTCATGGCGTAAAGATTTATATCATGCCAGGGAACCGTGATTTCCTGCTCGGAGAGATGTTCGCCCGCGCCTGTGGCGCTCATTTGCTTCAAGACCCCGAATGCATTGCTCTGTTTGGCGAACCGACGATTATTACCCATGGCGATCTACTATGTACCGCGGACCGCGCTTATCAGCGCTTTCGCCGCATCGTGCGCAATCCGTGGCTTCAGAGACGTTTCACCCGTTTGCCCAAACAGGCGCGGGATACTTTGGGAAAACGCATCAGATCAACCACTACGAATGCCGTCAGACATAAACCACTGTATATCATGGATGTGGATCAAGCCACGGTCAGCGCGTTCTTCTGCAACGCTAAAGCACATCAAATGATTCATGGTCATATTCATCGCCCCGGGATTTTCCATCATGATAGTCTAACTCGTATCGTTCTGGGCGCATGGGGCGATGAAGGCAGCGCCTTGCGCTGCGATGGCACCAACCCACCAAGGTTTGAGACCATCACAGCCTAGGGAAGCTCTGATCAAGTCTGGGCGAAGGTGATTTTGGTTCATTATGTTCAGATTCGAGACGACAATCGCGCATAATAGCAGGACTATTGCGGAGATTGCCAACAAAGAAGCTGGACATAAGGGCCACAAGAATCGAGTTCATGACTTGGTCAGAGCTTACCTGGCCAGACCGNNTCAAAGCCGACCGAAAGTCGCAGCAGACCCTCGGAGATACCTGCCTTTTCCCGTTCCTCAAGACTTAGTCGGCCATGGGTTGTGGTAGCTGGATGGGTCAGAATCGAACGGCTGTCGCCAAGATTGCCGGTAATTGATATCATACGCATCGCATCAATGAAACGCCAGGCTTCCTCTCGTTGTCCTTCGATCTCAAAAGACAGTATGCCACCAAAACCATTTTGTTGTCGGCTGGCCAGGCGGTTACCGGGGTGGGATTCCAGACCAGGGTATATAATCCTGCGCACACCCTTTTGTTCCTGCAACCATTGCGCCAGCGCCAACGCCTGTTCGCTATGATGGCGCATACGCAGAGGCATGGTTTCAAGTCCTTTCAGGAAAACCCAGGCATTGAACGGACTCATCCCCGGACCACCACTGCGAATAAATCCGAAAACCTGTTTCCCCACGGTTTCGGCATCTCCGACCACGGCTCCTCCAACACAGCGACCCTGACCGTCGATATATTTTGTTGCCGAATGAATCACCACATGCGCACCGTGAGAGAGCGGATTCTGCAATACCGGGGTACATAAAGTATTATCCACTACCAACAGGGCATCGGATTTTCGCGCGATTTGCGCTAAGGATCCAAGATCGGCGATATCCATCAGCGGGTTGGAAGGCGTTTCCAGAAACAACATTCTGGTATTCGCTCGCAGAGCTTTTTCCCATGCTGATGGTTCCGTAACAGGAACGAACGTCGTGGCTACGCCGAAACGGGATAAATAATTGTTAAAAAGACCCGTAGTCGTGCCGAACAGCCCTTCGGCAGCAAGAATATGATCCCCGGCTCTCAGCGTACTCATGCACAACGCAAGGATTGCAGCCATGCCTGAAGCAGTAGCCACGCACGCTTCACCACCTTCGAGCTCGCACAGACGCTGTTCAAACATGGCGACCCCGGGATTATTGAACCGGCTGTAAACAGGACCGGGCGCGCGACCGCTGAAACGTTCTTCCGCTTGTTCAGCGGAGTCAAAAACAAAGCTCGAAGTGAGAAATAAAGCTTCGGAATGTTCTCCATAGTCACTGCGCTGCGTGCCGGCACGCAGCGCCAGGGTCTCGAGATCCCATGAATCAGCTTTGGTCGTCATGCCCACAGCCCAATCAATACAAACAATATTTTTTCTCCATTATTCTGCTTGAAATTCCATGGCAACGAACCCGCTTCACAGCTTCGAGATATCTTCGGATAGCAGTTCTCGCATAGCATTGTTGCGCCGCTCTTTGAGCGCACCAAGATATGCTGGTGTCACATCGTCGGTTATGTAACAACCATTGAAGCACGAGGCTTCGAAACCATCGATCACGGTGCTATCCGCGCGTACAGCTTCCTGCAAATCCTCGATATCCTGATAGATCAGGCTGTCTGATCCAATATACGCAGCTATCTGCTCCACGTCATACCCATAGGCAATCAGTTCTTCAGCGGTTGGCATATCGATTCCGTAAACATTGGGGAAACGAACAGGCGGTGCTGCGGAGGCAAAATGAACGCTGAGCGCTCCTGATTCACGCGCCATTTGCACAATTTGCCTTGATGTGGTCCCCCGTACAATCGAGTCATCCACCAGCAGAACATGTTTGCCGTGAAATTCCGCTTCAATGGCGTTGAGTTTGTGTTTGACTGATTTTTTCCGCTCTTCCTGTCCCGGCATAATGAATGTGCGGCCAATATAACGGTTTTTGATGAAACCCTCACGATAAGGGACGCCGAGGCTGTATGAAAGTTGCAAGGCACTGGTTCGGCTGGTATCTGGAATGGGAATCACGACATCCACCTGTATGTCGGGGCGTTCGCGCTTGATCTTTTCTGCCAGAAATTCACCCATACGCAGGCGCGCCTGATAAACGGTGACCCCGTCAATAATCGAATCCGGACGGGCAAAATAAACGTATTCGAACAAGCAGGGATAGCATTTGCTGTTGGGAGCACACACTTTCCGGTGTATGGCGCCCGTATGTTCGATGATCAACGCTTCTCCGGGTGAAATATCCCCAATGAGACGAAAGCCCAGCACATCCAGCGCAGCGCTTTCGGAAGCGACCATGTATTCCCTGCCTTTCGGGCTTTCCCTGTAACCATAGACGAGTGGACGAATTCCGAATGGATCCCTGAATGCCACCAGCCCATAATCCGCGATCATAGCGACTGCGGCATAAGCCCCGCGGCAGCGCCGATGTAATTGGCTCACCGCAGTAAATATTTCTTCCGACCCCAGATGAAGATCACTGCTACGGCGCAATTCTTCCGCAAATACATTCAGCAGAATCTCGGAATCGGAATCGGTATTGATATGGCATCGGCTGGCGTAATAGAGTTCGCTTTTAAGCTGTTCGGCATTGATCAGGTTGCCATTATGAGCCAGTGCGATTCCGTAGGGTGAATTGACATAAAATGGCTGCGCTTCCGTGATAGCATAGCATCCCGCCGTAGGATAACGGACATGCCCGATGCCCATGCTCCCCTGCAGATGCAGCATGTGTTTCTTTTGGAATACATCACGCACCAGCCCGTTATCCTTGCGCAGGAAATATTTTCCTCCCGCCCAAGTCATAATGCCAGCGGCATCCTGACCCCGATGCTGTAAAACCGTTAAAGCATCATAGATCAAATGGTTAACGGAATCCGATCCCGATACGCCCACTACACCACACATGTCTGCTAATCTTCCTATAGAATAAGTTTTATTTTCGGTTCCGACATCCATTCAGGCATGGCGGGTGTTCCTTTTCCGCGATCACTTCCTTTACTCTCGGAGGTAAGCTTTTCCGGTATTTTCTCTTCCAGTTCTTCGGGAAGCCAGGTAGCCATGTAATCGCCCAGTTCACCGAGATATGGGATGAGATAGGATTGTGACCACCAGGATTGAGAAGAAATCACCGTGCGTTCGGCAATAAAAACAGCAACAGTAAGTATGAAAACACCTCTGACTACACCAAACAACCAGCCCAGATGGCGATCCACCAGAGCCGTTGGCAATCGTTTCGCGGCTTTTGTCAGTAAAACCGTCACAATAAGCCCCACTGCCAGAATAGCGACAAAAAGCAGCCCAAATGCCAAGATCATTCTCAAGTCTTCATGACCAATCCATGAACTGAGACGCTCGCTGAACGCCGCAGTCCAAACCGTAGCGCCTATCAGCGCACAGATCCAACTGGCCAAACTGAAGAACTCATGCACAAAACCACGAAAAAGACTGATCAGAGCGGATATCAGAATGATGATAACAATAGCTGCATCAAGCACCAACGCATTCGCGATACTATCCATGTGTTACGATCCCTTCAGGCTGTAAGCCTTTTGTCCGGTCATTTTCTGAATCGTTTGCGCCACTTCATCGGCATTGCTCCGGGTTTCGTAGGGTCCGAGGCGGACCCGGAACCACTGTTTGCCCTTGACATGGCTGGGTTCGATTACGGTGCGAAAATCATGCTCTGCAAGGCGTTTCTGCATCGCAACAGCATATTCTCGTCGCGTAAAGCTACCCGCCTGTACCATCCATGATCCCGTGGCGCCCTGGTCTTCCGGCAATGGCATGACCCGAACTTTTGGCTCGTTTCCCTTCTTTTCCACTTTTGTTGCCACAGTCTGGCTGCTATCATCTGCACTTGTCGGAGATTCTTTATCAGCCACCTGCTTCATTGCGGAATTGCTCTCCGAAACAGAAGCATCGGTTGCTGACGTACGATTAATGGAAGTCTCTGTTTCCTCTTCTCCCACTATCAGCGAATCATCAACCCGTGAATTCAAGTCCTGAGTGTTTTCTATCCATCTCTGCCCATAACTCGCATCTTGGGGGAGCGCGTCCGGGGGAGGCTCCTTCTCGGAAGACGCATCTTCTCCGGGGGATGTCAGGGCAATCTCTTTTTCCTTCATGGATTCAAGACTTCCCTGGTTCTCCGTTTGTGGTTTGCGCACTAAAAACGGTATGATGATTACCGCCATCACAATGAGTACTACCGATCCTATCAGTCGCTGCTTAGCCTGACCATCCATATCAATCCACCCATCTGTTCATTGTTGTCCCTGACTCCTGCCCCATATTTCCATAGCCTCGGAAACTGTAACAAAAGAACCCGTAATCAAAACCATGCCTGCAAGCTCTCTGGCTCGCGCGCAGGCCGACTCTAAAGCCTCAATCATGGAAGTGTGTACGCTCATCTCGTGATGACCACTGCCGCATATTTTTTGACCCAATTCCTCGGCGCGCAATCCTCTCGGCGGCGGCAGATCCACCAGATCCCAGTGACCTACCACTTCAGATAAAGCTTGAACAAAAGAGGCTGAATCCTTATCACGCAACATCCCGAGCACACCGAATACCGGTTTTCCGCATTCCGCCAGCAGCATAGACAGCGACCGGGCTCCAGCTCGATTGTGCGCCACGTCGAGAAGACATTCCGTTCCCTGTCTTAGGCGCCAGTCATACCTTCCGGGCAAAAAAGCATTCTGCAGACCGCTTCGCAATAATGATTCGTTCACGGGTAATGTTGTCTGCATCAATTCAACCATGGCAAGCACGCCAGCGGCATTATCCGTTTGAATTCTCCCGCCGATTCCACACCAGGGCAAATCACTCAGGAACTTTCCCATCCCATGCCAATCCCAGTGAGATGAATGCAATGTAGCCCCGAAATCTTCTCCGCGCCGCCACATTGGAACACCGTGAACCTGCGCATAATCACGCACACTTCCTGGAATGTCCGGATCCGCGAATACAGCAGGGCAATCGCGGCGCATGATACAAGCTTTCTCCGCGCCGATGGTTTCAATATCTTCTCCCAGCCATTCGCAATGATCCAATGAAACGTTGGTCAATAAAGCGGCATCGGCATCCACCATATTGACCGCATCAAGTCTGCCGCCCATTCCGACTTCAAGGACTGCCACATCAAGATCAGATTGACTCATACACCACAGCGTCGCCAATATGCCAAATTCAAAATAGGTCAGGGGCACCGCATTCCTTGCGTCTTCCACCATGCGAAACGCCTGGCATAATCGTGGATCTTCCACGGCTTTACCTAATAGCCGAATACGTTCATTGTAATTCAGCAAATGGGGCGAAAAACAGGCACCAACCCGGTAACCAGCTTCGCGATAGATCGACTCGAGCAGCGCCACGGATGAACCCTTGCCGTTGGTCCCACCCACCACAATCACCTGATGCGCAGGACGCCCGAGATCCAGATTCTGAGCCACCTGCTGCACGCGATCCAGGCCGAGGACAATATCCCATGGCTGCAAATCCTCCTGCCATTGCAGCCATTCCTTCAGAGTTTGCGGTTGGATTGAAGCAAGGTCGCTCATTTCACTGGTTTTCGTCGTTTCCTGGTTCCAGGCTCATTGCAGGATCTTCTTTTTCAGACAGAGGGGCTGCCAGAAACTCCCTGGCGGAGAAAGAAAGCTGATAGAGTAATGTGGCTACAGTATCACGCATTTCACGACGATCGACGATGATATCAATCACACCGTGCTGGAGCAGAAATTCGCTGCGCTGAAACCCCTCAGGCAACTTCTGATGAACGGTCTGCTCGATAACTCTGGGGCCGGCGAAACCGATCAGGGCATTGGGTTCTGCGATATTGATGTCGCCAAGCATAGCGAAACTTGCCGAGACGCCGCCGGTTGTCGGATCTGTGAGCACGGAAATGAACGGCAGCCGCGCCTCGGCCATATCAGCCACGCCCATGCTGGTTTTGGCCATCTGCATCAAGGATAGCAGTCCTTCCTGCATACGGGCGCCACCGCTTGCGCTGAAGCAAACCAGAGGACAATTGCGATCCAGGCACCTGCGTACAGCGCGCGCAAACTTTTCACCCACCACCGATCCCATGGATCCACCCATAAATCCAAAATGAAACGCGCATGCAACGACGGGCATACCCTTCAAGCACCCTTGCAGAACAATCATCGCTTCTTTCTCGCCGGTCGTTTTATTTGCCGCGGCGATTCGGTCACGATACCGTTTGCTGTCGCGAAATTTCAGGACATCGACCGGAACCAGATCGGGTGCTATTTCTTCGATATCGTCCTTATCCAGAAAAGAAGCCAGTCTTTCCCTGGGCAGTATACGCATATGATGACCACATGAAGGGCATACACGCAAATGTCGCTCGAGTTCGATGTGATAAAGCACCGACTGACATGAAGAACATTTCTCCCATAAACCTTCGGGGATCGACCGGCGATTGTGCCCTTCGATACGAATAGTAGTCGGCACCAAGCGACTGAACCAGCTCATAATATTTCCACCGATGCTTTACTCCGTAACCCGTTCACTCGCGGCCCATGACCAGAGATAATTCACTAATCCAGTTCTGCGCCGTTTGCAAAACGACCGTTTCATCTTTCTGAGACGCCAAAAGTTCTACCAAGGCGCTGCCGACAATCACCAGATCCGCCACACGCGCGCATTGGGCTGCAATATCGGCGTTACGTACTCCGAATCCGATACCAATCGGAATATCCACATGCCTTCTGATCCATTCTATCCGGGATTGCAGTTGATTCATATCAAAATCATGTGCCGCCCCGGTGATACCTTTCACTGCAATATAATAGATGAAGCCACGGGCAACGCCGGCAATCAAGCGTAAGCGGTTTTCATCAGTGGTCGGTGCGACAAGACTGATAGGCAAAAGATCACAGTTCTGCATATATGGGTACATCTCTTCTGCCTCTTCTGGCGGCAGATCTACCAGCAAAAGTCCATCGGCGCCAGCATCAACCGAGGCATCGACGAAACGACGCCAGCCCATCTGTTCAATGGGATTGAGATAGCCCATCAAAAGAACCGGGGTCGATGAATCATGGATTCTGAATTCAACAAGAATATCAAGAACGGTATCCAGCGACACACCTCGGGACAACGCACGACCAGCCGCCGCCTGAATAACCGGGCCATCCGCAATAGGATCCGAGAAAGGCATGCCCAACTCGATCAGATCTGCTCCGCCTTCTACCAGGGCGTGCATAGCTCTCGCGGTTGAAGCAATCCCTGGATCGCCTGCCATCAAATAAGGAACTAAAGCGGCGCGACCAGCGGATCGGGTTTCCTGTAAACGTTTGGTGATCCGGTTCACAATTCAAGCCCTTCCCGTGTGGAGACGGTCGTTATATCCTTGTCGCCACGACCCGAAAGATTGACTACCAGCGTTTGATGGGGCGCCATATCTGCCGCAAGACGTTCTGCGTATGCCAGTGCATGCGCGCTTTCCAATGCCGGCATAATACCTTCGAGCCGCGTCAATCGATGAAAGGAAGCCAGCGCTTCTTCATCGTCGATGCTGACATAATGCACGCGTCCGACATCATGGAGCCAGGCATGTTCAGGACCGACCCCTGGATAATCAAGCCCCGCCGAGATGGAATGCGTTTCAATAATCTGTCCGCCTTCAGTCTGCAGAAGATAGGTGCGATTGCCATGCAACACCCCCGAACGACCCATGGCGATCGAAGCTGCATGGCGCTGGCTTTCAATGCCTTCACCTGCCGCCTCCACGCCATAAAGCGCAACTGCTTTCGTTTCCAGGAAAGGATAGAACAGACCGATAGCATTGGAACCACCGCCGATACAAGCCACCATGGCATCGGGATGACCCAGGGGCATGATCTGACTTTGATCCCGCACTTCTTCCCCGATCACCGACTGAAAATTGCGCACCATTTCAGGGTAAGGGTGTGGTCCGGCGACGGTACCGACAAGATAATACGTGTGGTCGATCTGTGTCACCCAATCCCGCATTGCTTCGTTCATCGCGTCTTTGAGCGTTGCCGAACCCGAAGTTACCGGGATCACCTGCGCTCCCAGGAGACGCATACGATAAACATTGACTTTCTGGCGCTCGATATCCCGCGTACCCATAAAAATACAACATTCCATACCCAGCCATGCTGCCACGGTAGAGGTTGCTACGCCATGCTGCCCGGCGCCGGTCTCAGCGATGAGACGGGTTTTACCCATGCTTTTTGCTAGCAAAGCCTGACCCACGGCATTATTGATTTTATGCGCGCCAGTATGGAGAAGATCTTCGCGCTTCAGAAGAATACGAGCGCCGCCTGCGTATTCCGATAAACGCCGAGCCTCATACAGAGGGCTGGGGCGACCGACATAATGAGCCAGAGCAGACCGAAACGCTCCTTGCATTTCAGGACTGCGCTGAAAATGACGATAAGCGGTTTCCAACTCCTGCAGGGGCGCCATCAGAGTTTCCGGCACAAAACGGCCCCCGTAGTTGCCGAAATGGCCTTTCGCGTCAGGCTCAAACATGGAAATCATACCTGGTTTCATTCCTTATATATCATTGATTCGGCAATGCGCACCGCCCGCATAAATTCAAGCATTTTCACGCCATCCTTGATGCCCGGCGCGTTTTCAACACCGCTGCTGACATCAACGCCCCATGGTCTGGCGCGCAAAATTGCCCCCTGGACATTAGAGGCAGTCAATCCACCCGCCAGAATCCATGGCTGGTTAATGTCTCCACCGTTCCATTCATGCCCGGTTATCCACTCCCTGCCGGTTCCGCCAGCCCCACCCTCTTCATGTCCATCGATCAAAAATCCCTGAGCATGTGGAAAATCGGCGGCCATCCGGTCAAATTCACCAGTCCGACGATAGGAAAGCGCCTTGATATAAGGGCGACCATAGCCGGTGCACTGCCTTTCGTTTTCAAGACCGTGAAACTGCAGTACATCAACGGCTACCTGGGTCAAAATACTGTGTACTTCTTCCCTGTCGGCGTCGAGAAATAACCCGACCAGCGTAACGAATGGAGGCAGACAGTCACGAATCGCACAGGCCTGTTCAATCGTTACATAGCGTTTGCTACGCGGATAAAACACCAGTCCTACGGCATCAACACCTACATCGGCGGCAGCCATCGCATCCTTGACCGATGTGATGCCGCAGATTTTAACTCTTACTCGCAATGGATTCATCACTTTACTCCGAAATTATTTTAGCACGAATCAGTTTGCCTTTCGGAATCATAAGGAAGCTCTGAACAAGTCTGGACGAAGCTCAGGCGCGATTCCCCATGTTCAGATTCGAGGCGACAATTGCACGCGTTAGCAGGGTTATTGCGAAGATTTACATGGGTATAAGGGACGCAAGATGCGAGTTCACGACTTGATCAGAGCTTCCTTAAACGATTTAATAAATTCAATAAAACGGAAAACCATTGAATTCAGATCCCGAAGGTAACAGACAGGGTATAGCCGGATAATTGGGGTAGAAAGCCCCGGTGAAATAAAGTCCCTGTGCCGGTGCGGTCACCCCACCCAGCCGACGGTCTTTTGAATCAAGTACGCTCTTGATCCAGCCGGGTTCATGTTTGCCTTTCCCCACATCAAGCAGGCAACCCACAATGATTCTTACCATATTATGCAGAAAAGCATTAGCTTGCACATCAATCACCAGCCATGGCGAATAATCATAGATCCGGATGCTGTCCAGGCAACGTTTTGGACTGCGCGACTGACATCCGGCGGAACGAAAGGCGCTGAAATCCCGTTCTCCAGGCAAAAAATCTGCGGCCATCACCATAGCCTTGATATCGAGAGAATAATAACAATGCCATACGCGATTCGTCCATAAACCACAGCGAGGCGATTCGCGTCGAATGATATACCGATAACGGCGCCAACGTGCGCTGAAGCGGGCATGGAAACGGTCATCCACAGGTTCCGCCCATAAGACACTGATCTGATCCGGCAAACAGGTATTGGTGCCATGGATCCATGCCTCCCGGGATCGGATGCAATCGGTTTCAAAATGCACCACCTGGCAGAAAGCATGCACGCCGGCATCGGTTCGCCCGGCGCAGATCGTCTGGACTTTCGAATCGGCGATGTTCGAAAGCGCCTTTTCCACCTCGGCCTGTATGCTTGGTTGCCCATATTGCCATTGCCAGCCACAATAGCTGCTACCAAGATAGGCGATACCCAGCGCCCAGCGTCTGCTCATCGGAAATCAACAACAAGTTCCTGTCAACTGCCATCCTTTGGTTTGAACAGCGTTTCATCCGGCAAAAACTGGCTTCCCATATGGGAAGCCTGACGCCATATCTCATCATCTTTGGCAGGAGCCGTGTCATGCAGCATGTGTGCATCGGTCATAAAAAGTTCAGGATCATCGCTGACGCGTGCCCACTCCAGGCGTCGAAAACGCAATTCCCGCCACTCCGGATCATCGGCCAGACCTTGCTCGATTAATTGAAGGGCGTCAGCGTAAAGCGCAAAACTTATATTAAAATCAATATCATTAAGAAATTCTTCTGAACGTGGGGAGACCTTGTTTTGCGCAGTTCCGTCAGTAGATTCGACAGACTGCGACAGTTCACGGCTTTCCATACGCTCACCTTCAAGCCTTGAAGCATCCGAAGTCTGGGTATCTACAGATACGGGATCAGCTTCCGGTTTAGCGCTATGATCCTGATCCGCATGCTCCGGAAACACTGACTTTTCGTTGAACGTCTTGTTCGATTCTTCTGCTGAAGCCATCGCCTCAGCCTTCAAAATAGATGACGGAGCCTGTCTGCTGATTTCGGGACCACCTCCCTCCATAACCTTAAATGACAAATCCATTGCACGTCCGACGTCCGGCGTAGTTGGCTGCGTCTTTTTCTTCCTGGTTGACGGTCGTTCGGCGTCTGATTCCGCATCGCTCCGAATGATGCCTTCATCTTCGGCAATGTCCTTATATCCGTATCCGGGAAAAATAGCGCCATAGAAAGCCTCTTGCGCGTGTCGGCGTTTCATGATCATGATCAATAATACCACCGCAAACACCAATATGGATAATAGAATTAAAACCCGGTAAACACTGGAAATATCCGGCCGCTTTTGAGTTTTTGTACTGAACGCTTCTGTTTCGATTGCGCTGTTTTGCAAACCCAACTGTGGTTCCCCAATGTCGATCAAGGATGAAACTTTCTCAGAAGGTTGAGAAGAAGATGAACCAATCCTGGTCTCGGCGCTGCCTTGCCCCGATCCGGCAGCTTCAGTTTGTTCCACACCACCCACGCTGGAGTTCCCCCGGTTTAGCTCTGTGCTTTCAGCATTCAGCGTTTCCTTCGAGGTCAAATTTGCACCGGAGGACAGAGACGAATCCATGCCAGAAATTGCATCATCAGGCGCCACAAGTTCGAGACGCCACGGAGCATCCTGATTCTCCTCAGCAACAATTTCATCTTCGGCCTGCTCTTTCTCGGTGCCAGGTTCATCCTTGGTGGTTTCAGTCTCAGTCTGGACTCGTTCGAGTTCCTCCGCATTAGCGGCTGGACGGACGGTAACCGGCTGTTCCACTGCCACGCGGAATCCGGACGATGAATAACTGGATGTGTTGGCGCGCCACCATTGCCGGGCTGTGGCCGTGTCAACGGCTTTTAACGTTTCAGGTTCAGGTACGCGCATTGCATAACCAGCGCGAATTTTATGAATACTACCACCAGCGAAAGCTTCGGGATTGGCGTCATATAAAGCTTTCATGACCTGTGTCATGGTTACAGAATCATCAGGGCGAACCCTTTGCGCCACATACCATAAGGTATCGCCTCTGCGAACTCCGGTGGATGTGATTGCACGCATGGGTTCCGGCTTTACATCACGTGTTTGGGTTGAAGATTTATGCGCCACAGCTATTTTCGGGGCTGTTTTCGGCATCAGCAGCGGAGGGTCAAGGAGTACGGTATATTCGCGGATCTGAGAACCGCCGGGATACCTCAAGGAAACCAGCAGGGTTAGAAATGTTTCCTGGACGGGTGTATGGCTCTCAAGTTCGATATAAGACCCTTGGTTGCCATGCATTACCGAGATTTTCATATCCTGCAATGTGGGCGGATAACGCAAGCCAAACTGTTTGAACCGATCACGGGAAGCGAGACCAACATTGATGCGACCGATATCGTCCAGATTAACGTCTTTCAATCGTATCCGCGCCTCGAAAGGCTGATTGAGCATGGATTGGGTTTCAATGTCACCCATACCCAGCCCATAGGTTACATCCATAGACCAGACATAAAGACCGGCAATCAGACATGTTGCCCAGCCAACCGTATTGCGGATATTTTTTTGCTTACGCACCAAAATTAATCCTCGCTATCAATGAAACGGTATTACAGATAATGATGACCTTGTTCTGCATCAGCGCTGCATTATATCGTGCCTGACTGAATCAACTTCTCGGCGATCTGAACACTGTTCAAAGCGGCGCCTTTGCGCAGATTATCCGCGACCACCCACATGTTCAAACCATGCGGATGTGAAATGCTTTCTCTGACGCGACCCACATACACGGCATCCTGACCGGCGGCATGGGTCACAGCAGTAGGATATATTCCATCCTGAGACTGATCAACAAGCTCAATTCCGGGAGCCTGTCTGAGCCAGTTCCTCGCCTGTTCCGCCGTGCATTTATCTCTGGTTTCGATATGCAGCGCTTCGGAATGCCCATAGAATACCGGCACCCGCACAGCAGTAGGGTCAACCCCGATGTCTTGCTGTTCCAGTATTTTCCTGGTTTCCCATACCATTTTCATTTCTTCTTTCGTATACCCATTGTCCATAAAAACATCGATTTGCGGCAGCACATTAAAGCCGATGGGTTGAGGGTAAACACGCGCCTGAGGCGTTTTGCCCTTGAGTATGGCTTCGCTTTGTGTGCGCAATTCTTCGATGGCTGAAGCGCCACTGCCCGAAACCGCCTGATAAGTGGCGACATGAACATGTTTCACCATGACGCGCTGGTGTATGGGATGGAGGGCGAGAAGCATCTGGATGGTAGAACAGTTCGGGTTTGCGATAATGCCTCTTGCCTGGCATCGCGCAATCGCATGTGCATTGATCTCGGGAACTACCAGTGGCACGTCGTCATCGTAGCGGAATTGTGATGTATTATCGATAACCACGGCGCCTTGCTGCGCTGCCCGGGGCGCATGAATTTTTGACACTGCCGCACCCGCGGAAAACAATGCGATCTGGGCAAATCTGAAATCAAAATCATCCAGCGCGCCTATCTCAAACCTGCGTCCATCAACCTCAATGGATTTTCCGGCAGAAGCGGTACTGGCAAGAGCATGAATGGTTCTGGCGGGAAAATTCCGCTGCAGTAATATGGAAATCATGACACGACCCACTGCTCCGGTGGCGCCGACCACTGCAACATCATAAGTTCTGGACATTACACCTCCTTGGGGAATCGCGCCTCACTCCGAAACTTGCAGGGCAGATCACGATACCAGATCGCTCAGGGATTTTAGCACCGCATCGCCCGCCTGTTCCGTGCTCAGGATGTTTCTTGCTGACGGATGTTTCAGATCCGCTGTGCAGATCCCTTGATCAACGACATTTTTTACCGCTTTTTCAATCTCTGTCGCCCACTCATGGGCATGAGCGCTGTGTCGCAGCAGCATGGCAACACACAGAATCGCCGCAAATGGATTAGCGATACCCTGCCCCGCAATATCCGGCGCTGAACCATGCACCGGTTCATACAGCGCCCGACCGGGCACGCCAAGAGAGGCCGAAGGCAGCATTCCAATGGAGCCTGCAAGGGCGGCAGAAATATCTGAGAGAATATCACCAAACAGATTTCCGGTCAGAATAACATCGAAATGATGGGGATTGCTTACCAGTTGCATGGCTGCGTTATCGACATACATATGTTCGAGCAGAACTTCGGGAAAATCCTTCGCTACTTCAGTAACAGTTTCCCTCCATAATTGGGACACTTCGAGCACATTGGCCTTGTCAACAGAACAGATACGACCCTGGCGCAGGCGGGCTATTGCAAAAGCAGCCCTTGCAATGCGTACGATCTCCTCACGCCGGTATACCATCGTATTATACGCCCTGGGATTAGAGGCGTATTCACCATCGCATTCCATGCCTCGTGGCTGTCCAAAATAAATTCCGCCGATCAACTCGCGCACAATCATCAGGTCAAGACCATGCACCAGACCGGGTTTAAGGCTTGAGACGCGTTCAAGTCCATCATAAACAATAGTCGGGCGCAGATTGCAGAAAAGCTCAAGCTCTGAACGAAGGCGCAGAAGACCGGTTTCCGGTCGTTTGTCACGGGGCAGATGATCCCACATGGGTCCGCCCACCGCGCCCATAAGTACCGCGTCAGACTCTAAAGCCGCCCGCAGGGTTTCTCCCGGCAGTGGGTCTCCAGACTTATCGAATGCTCCCCCGCCGATCGAAGCATGGCGCCAATTCAAAGACAATCCCTGCTGACGCAAAAATACAAGCACCCGCTCAGCCTGCGCCAGAACCTCTGGACCTACGCCATCACCCGGCAACAACAGCAAATTTATTTCTTTACAATGAACTTCTCTCATGTTCCTGGCCCGCGCATAAAACGCCCATGGTTTCGATGGGCTCCCGACTTCAAATATTGAGTTTCAATATAGTGAATGTTACATTGTATTATGAATCCGATAAAGTGTATAAGCGGGGAATATGAAAAAAATTTATAGATATTTCGAAGGTACAGCCAGGATCAGGCGTGCTTTTCCATCGCTTCCTGCCTGCCTGTCCCACGGGTTGAGCCTTTAAGAACATGGAAGCCGATCCTGTTGACATGTTTTTGGTTCATCTGCGCCTCGAAAAAGGTTGCAGTAAGCATACCGTAAAAGCTTATCAAAGAGATTTGGTCGGTTTCCAGAATTTTTGTCTTGAACAACGATCCTGCCAAATTGAAACCGCACAGAAAACAGATATAAAATGCTATGTAATCGACAGGTATCGTAATGGCTTGAGTTCGAGAAGCCTGATGCGCCTGTTATCCGTATTGCGGGGATTTTATGCTTATCGCATGCGTACAGATCAGATCCCCATCAATCCGGCGGATCAGGTGCGTGCGCCAAGAGGAAAACATTCTCTGCCGACCTATCTTGATGTGGAAGAAGCCTTGCGTTTAATCGAGACAAGCGAACAAGCCGGTCATGACCCTCTAACTATAAGAGACTGCGCCATGCTTGAAACATTCTATGGCGGCGGCATCCGGGTTTCCGAACTGGCAGGGCTGGATATGGATCAGGTCAACCTCAGAACCGCTTCGGTCAGGGTTATGGGCAAAGGTGAAAAACCGCGCATCGTACCTGTCGGCGCAAAAGCTTCAGCTTCCATTCGAAGGTGGATCGAAGCTCGGAGGGCGCTGAGCCGGAAACAGGAGCCGGCGCTGTTTATCAGCCGGAGTGGGGCCCGTTTAAGTCATCGAGCCATTCAGTACCGAATCGCCTTATGGGGGCAAAGAGTCGAATTGCAACAGCCGCTTCATCCGCACATGTTGCGCCATAGTTTCGCCACTCATTTACTCGAATCCAGCGGTGATCTGCGTGCCGTTCAGGAAATGCTGGGACACTCGCGCCTGAGCACCACCCAGATTTATACCCATGTGGCCTTTGACCACCTGGCGCAAGCATACCGCCGCTGCCATCCCAGGGCGAGCCGTATCACCGATGATGAATCCTGATAAAAGCAAGTTGATATTATGAATACAGCAACACCCTCTTTTCATGCCACCACAGTTTGTTGTGTCCGCAGGAGCGACAGCGTTGCCTTAGGCGGTGACGGTCAAGTATCCATGGGAGATACCATCATGAAGGGTAATGCCCGCAAAATCAGACGCCTTTACCATGGCCATGTGCTTGCCGGATTTGCCGGAGGCACCGCAGATGCCTTTACCCTCTTTGAACGCTTCGAAGCCAGGCTCGAGGAATATAATGGGCGTCTGATGCGATCAGCAGTCGAGCTAGCCAAGGAATGGCGAACAGACCGCATGCTCCGGCGGCTTGAGGCCCTTCTCTGCGTGGCGGATCATCAGGTATCTCTCCTGATATCCGGCAGCGGGGATGTGATCGAACCCGAGAATGAAATCATGGCCATTGGGTCCGGCGGTCAATATGCCGCAGCTGCCGCCCGGGCGCTGGTTCACCATACTGATATGAGCGCCATCGAGATAGTCGAACAATCCTTGCATATAGCCGCAGATATTTGCATCTATACCAATCATAACATTACCATCGAACATCTGAACCTGAACCAATAAAATATTGAAGATCCATAACTATGACCGTAATGACTCCCAGAGAAATCGTCGCCGAGCTTGACCGTCACATTATCGGGCAGGATGATGCTAAAAGAGCAGTTGCGATCGCCCTGCGTAATCGCTGGCGCCGATCCAGACTCGCGCAACCCATGCAAGCGGAAGTAACCCCCAAAAACATTCTGATGATCGGACCCACCGGTGTCGGGAAAACAGAAATCGCCCGCCGCCTGGCACGACTGGCCAATGCGCCTTTCATTAAAGTAGAAGCGACCAAATTTACTGAAGTTGGTTATGTTGGGCGCGAGGTCGAATCAATCATTCGCGACCTCGCCGATGCCGCGGTCAAAATGATGCGAGAGGTGGCTATAAAAAAAGTTCACCACCTGGCCAAAGAGGCCGCGCAAAACCGGATTCTCGATATTTTACTCCCACAACCCAGGCAGTACAGTATCATCGAAAAAGATCAGGATCATGACGAACCGGAGACACGAAAAAAGTTTCGCCACAAGCTCGAGGCCGGCGAGCTTGATCTTCACGAGATCGAAATCGAAGTCAGAATGTCACCGGTTGGTGTTGAAATCATGGCCCCGCCCGGCATGGAAGAGATGACCAGCCAATTGCAGAATATGTTCCAGAATATTTCGGGTGATCGACGGCGCAAACGCACTATGAAGGTACGCGAAGCTTTGCGGGTTCTTACCGATGAAGAAGCCGCCAGCTTTATCAATGAGGACGAACTGCGTCAGGATGCCCTGCATCAGGTCGAGCAACACGGTATCGTATTTATCGATGAAATCGACAAGGTTGCACGCAGAGGGCAGGTCTCCGGCGCTGATGTTTCTCGGGAAGGTGTGCAAAGAGATCTACTTCCGCTGGTGGAAGGTTGCACCATCAATACCAAATACGGCATGATCCGAACCGATCACATTCTTTTCATCGCTTCAGGGGCTTTCCATCTGACCAAACCATCAGATCTGATCCCTGAATTGCAGGGGCGGCTTCCCATAAGAGTCGAACTCTCGCCGCTGAACACAGAGCATTTTGTTCGCATTTTAACTGAGCCCAAATGTTCTCTGACCGAACAATATGTTTCCCTTCTGGAAACCGAAGGTCTGACACTTCGCTTCATCCAGTCCGGGATACAACGCATTGCCGAGATAGCATGGCGCGTCAATGAAACCACAGAAAACATTGGTGCACGTCGCCTGCATACTGTTATGGAACGACTGCTCGATTCCATTTCCTATGCAGCGCCTGATCAGGCAGGCACAACCGTTGAAATAGATGAGGCCTATGTGGAGCAGCAACTTGGGGAACTGGCGGATGATCAGGATCTGAGCCGGTATATTTTATAAGCCCGGTTGTCGTACAATTAGCGCATGAATACTATTGGCACCACTCAAATCATACATCATAAGCGTTCCCGTAAGCTGGAGGTGCATTTCAACGACAGCAGCAGCTATCAGCTACCTGTTGAGTTTCTGCGCGTGTTTTCACCTTCTGCCGAAGTTCAAGGGCATGGGGACGGTCCGGCGGTTCTGGTTCTTGGCAAGGAAAATATCACCATTTCAAAAATCGAACCTATCGGAACCTATGCCATTCGTATTTTCTTCAGCGACGGTCACAGCAGTGGGCTATATACTTGGGAATGGCTTTATGAACTCGGTCGAACCCAAGAGGAAAAATGGCGCCATTATCTCGATCGGGCAGAACAGGCTGGTTATCAACGCAAAGTCCCAAATCATGCAACGAGTGAATCCCCATGAATCCCGAAGATTTTGAAGACGAGACTACGGATTTTGGCTTTGAAAGGGTAGCAACGCAGGATAAAACCCGTAAGGTCAATGCCGTTTTTGAATCCGTATCGCCGCATTACGATTTCATGAATGATCTGATGTCCGCCGGACTGCATCGACTGTGGAAGCGATTCGCAGTGTCACTGTGCGGCGTTCTTCAGGACAAGAAAGTGCTCGACCTTGCATGCGGCACAGGCGACCTCGCATCACTGATGGCGCCGAGAATCGGTGAACACGGGCTTCTGGTTGCAGCAGACATCAACGATGCCATGCTGCGCCGCGGGCGATCCAGGCTTGAAGATGAAGGCTGGATAAAACCTTTGCGTTATGCCCGGTTAAATGCCGAGGCTTTACCTTTCGAAAGCCAGAGCTTTGACTGCATCACGATGGCTTTTGGTTTGCGTAATGTCACCAGCAAGGAAACAGCACTGGCGGAAATGTACCGGGTTCTGGCGCCGGGCGGACGAATCGTAGTACTGGAATTTTCCCGCTTGCGCCTGGCATGGCTTGAGCACGCCTACGACTGGTATTCCTTTCAGGTTCTGCCGCAACTTGGCAAATGGGTGGCCTCGGATGCAGACAGTTACCGCTATCTTGCCGAAAGTATTCGCACCCATCCGGATCAGGACCGACTCAAAAACATGATGGCCGATGCAGGATTTTGTGATGTGGAATATTTTAATCTTTCCGCAGGTGTCGTCGCTGTCCACAGAGGATTTCGCTGGTGAAAAACCGGGCTCCCCCCTTCCGCAGCAGGCGCTATCCAGAGCCACTGCAGATGGTGCGGCTGATAGCTGGTTCCTGGACTGATAAAAAAATTTACGCCAGCAGTGAAGCGCAACAGCTATTAAAACAACTGAATGGCCGCAGTATCCGTTTGCGGTTGAAAGAGCATCCTGCAACAGGCTTGACTGTAAAATTTACATGCCAGGGGCTTTATTTCGCTTCCGACGAGGGGGAGCCCGATGCCATCATTACCATGAGCGCCCTCGATTGGATGAAACTCACAGCGCCCAGCCATGCCGTTTTAACCAATGCAAGCGAAATAATCGTGGAAGGGAACGATGCCGTAGCAGAAAAAGCGCAGGCATTACTCGATTTTTTTCGCCCGCAATGGGGAGAAATGTTCGGGCGTTCCACCATTTCAAGCTTCGCATATCTGGGGAGGCTGAAAATCAGAAATCACCTGCGCGGCTATACAGATTTGCCTGATGACGCTTTGCGTGATTTTGGTGATGCCCTGATTCATGAATCAGGCTTTCTGGCAGAACGGAGACAGGTTCTATACTGGTTCGACGAAGTAGATCAGATCCGCGAAGCGGTTGATCGGCTTCAGGCCCGCATGAACTTTGCCTTATCGAACTCCGTTGACCGTTCATGATCGGCCAGCTCAAACGATTTTTTCATATCACTCGAGTCGTTCTGCATTTCCGTCTTGATGAATTGATCTGGCGACACGCAATACCTGAAGGCACATTACGCCGATTAGGGATGCGTACATTGAATGCAAACAGAATTGGAGTCAATGTACGCGTGCGGTTAACCTGTGAAACGCTGGGGCCGGTTTTTATCAAACTGGGGCAGATGTTATCAACGCGTCCTGATTTATTACCACCAGCCTATATTGAAGAACTGGCCAGGCTTCAGGATCGGGTTCCACCATTTCCGGATGCCGCCAAAATCGTCGAAAAAAGCATTGGTCAACCTCTCGAGAGCTGCTTCGCACGATTTGAAACCGAGCCATTGGCTTCAGCATCAATCGCTCAGGTGCATGGCGCCCTCATGCCGGATGGGCGATCGGTAGTGGTCAAGGTATTGAGACCCAATCTTGAAAGCATTTTGCAACGCGACATGGCCCTTCTCGGCACTATTGCACGCTGGGTGAACTGGATTCCTGCGGCGCGGCGTCTGCGCGGCCCGGATGTTGTTCGTGAATACAAACGCATCATCTTCGATGAGCTCAACCTGCTGCGTGAAGGTGCGAACGCCATGCAGATGCGGCGCAACAGTCAACGCAAAGCTCTGCTCTATATCCCGGAAATCATCTGGCCGCTGACCCGACGCAACGTACTGGTGCTGGAGAGGATCCATGGCATCCGGGTCAACGATTTTACAGCGCTGGATCGCGCTGGTGTCGATCGTCAACTTCTTGCGCAACGTGGTGTTGAGATTTTTTTCAGTCAAGTTTTCGAAGACAATTTTTTTCATGCCGATATGCATCCAGGCAATATATTTGTCGACGCCAGTGCGCCGGACGATCCCAGATATATCGCTATTGATTTCGGCATTGTCGGACATTTGACCGCCAGAGATCAGAACCACATTGCCCAATCTATCATGGCCGTGCTTTCACGCGACTATGAGCGCGTAGCCCAGATCTATATTACAGCGGGCTGGGGGCCTCCAACCATCAAGGTCGAAGAACTTGAAGGGGAAATCCGCAGTATCTGTGAACCAATATTTGATCGTGCCCTCGGGGATATCTCTTTCGGCCAGATCCTTCTGCGTTTGTTTGAAACAGTGCGCCGGTTCGACATGGAGGTTCAACCCCAGTTGGTATTGCTGCAGAAAACACTGCTCCATATCGAAGGTTTGGGGCGCCAGATTTATCCCCAACTCGATTTATGGCGTTTGGGGAAACCGTTTATGGAACTATGGCTTAAAGAACAGATCGGTCCCATATCGGTCATGAAAAAAGCCGGGAAGAACTGGCCCATGTGGGCTGAATTAATTCCCGAGTTGCCTGTTTTATTACGCAATCAACTGGATGGAAAACCACACCATTTATCAGATCTCCGAGACCGAGGCTCCAGCCAATTACACAATCCGGGTTTGAGCTCCATAAAACGCGTAGCTTTGACATTGATCGGATTGTTTATCATGATAAGCTTGTCGGTATCGGATATGAAAACCTTTTCCTGGGAACTCAACTGGAATGTTTTCTTTATCGGAGTTGGTTCAGGTATGTTTTTAGCCATCCTGTGGTTCTGACTCCCAAGACTATCATGCCGCCTTGCAGCTGTGAAATAGTTGCAGAAGCCGGAGCCGGACTAGTGCTTATCCAGGACATTATGGATCATAACCTTGACTCCATTTGGTACTAAATTTAACGCAATGATGCAGGAGATAAACCATTGCCTCCCAGAACACACCCAACGGATAAAAAGATCGGAACGATCCATTTGTCACACCGTTGGTATCCGAAAGTAATTTTACTGGTTATTGGCATTATTTTCGGTTCAACGATTTCGTTGACCAGCGCCATTTTTGCTGAACGAAAAACTTCCAGTCAACCAGATCTGCCTCTGGAAGATCTTCAGATCTTCACGGAAATCTTCTCGCGGGTGAAAACAGATTATGTGGAAGAAGTGGAGGATCATACCCTTCTGACCAATGCAATCCATGGCTTGCTGACAGGTCTTGATCCGCACTCATCCTACCTTGATGCAGATGCATTCGACGAAATGCAGATCAACACCAGCGGAAAATTCGGCGGCTTGGGAATTGAAGTGCAAATGCACGATGGTTTTATCCGTGTGGTTGCGCCGATTGATGATACCCCGGCTTATTTTGCGGGTATTCTTGCTGGAGATCTTATTATCCGCATTGATGGACAATCCGTGAAGGGCATGTCGCTCAATGATGCTGTCCAACTGATGCGCGGCGAACCCGGCAGCGAAATAACCCTGACTATTGCACGTGAAGGTGCCAACACACTCCAGAATATCCCGATTACCCGTGCTATCATCAAGGTAAAAAGTGTGCGCGCTGATTTGCTTGAGCCTGGTTTCGTTTATTTCAGAATCAGTCAGTTCCGCGAAGAAACGCACAAGGAGTTGCAAGCCAAAATCAAGGAATGGCAACAGAAAGAGAAACCGATTCGTGGGATCGTACTTGATCTGCGCAACAATCCCGGCGGACTGCTTGATTCCGCCATTGATGTTTCAGATACCTTTCTCGATAAAGGAATGATTGTTTACACCAACGGCAGACGAGCGGACGCCAAGGTTGAATTTCGCGCTAAAAAAGGAGATGATCTCAAGGGGGCCCCCATCGTTCTTCTTGTCAATGAAGGATCGGCATCAGCTTCTGAAATCGTTGCCGGCGCTCTGCAGGATAATAAGCGCGCGCTGCTTGCCGGCAAGCAGACCTTCGGCAAGGGCTCGGTTCAAACCCTCATCCCGTTGCGCAGTGGCGATGCTTTGAAACTGACTACCGGTCGTTATTACACCCCTAATGGACGCTCAATCCAGGCTGAGGGCATTCAACCCGATATTATTCTGCATTCGTCCGTAACTATTGACCGCGATCAAACCAATAACCCGGTGAAAAGATTGCGGGAAGCTGATTACGTTGGTCGGTTGGACAACGATAACGGCCAGACTGAAGGTGAAGACAAGTCCTCCGAGGAACAAAGCCAGGAATCCCGGAAGCGTGCGCTGGAATTGGCTGAATTAGACTATGCGCTCTACGAAGCGCTCAATCTGCTCAAGGGATTGGCAATCGGACGCGATTATGTCTGGTCAGACTGACCGGGCCCGATTCACAGAGAAAGCGCCGAGCGTTCTGATTCCTCTTGCTCCAGGTTGCGAAGAACTCGAAGCGGTAACGATCATTGATTTGTTACGCCGCGCCGCGATGAATGTACGCGTGGTCGGACTTAACCAGACTGAAATAACAGCGAGCCGTGGTGTACGCCTCATTGCAGACTATAGGCTTGATAATATCATTGAACACCCCTTCGACTTGATGGTGATGCCTGGTGGAATGCCCGGCGCTCAGCACCTTGCCAATGATGAACGAATCCTGCAACTGGCGCGCCGGATTTATGCAGAAGGCGGATTTGTAGCCGCTATCTGTGCAGCGCCGAAAGTACTGTGGAAGGCCGGTTTGCTGAAAGGCCGGAAGGCAACCAGCTTCCCCGGGCATCTTCCTGAAGATAACCCTGCATTCACCTACCTTGAAGATCCGATAGTGACAGATGGCCGAATCGTTACATCACGGGGCCCGGGAACAGCGATGGATTTTACTTTGCACCTTATTGCCCTACTCCTGGGACAGGAAAAACGCATTGAGGTAGAAAGCCTGCTCATGCGACCTCAACTTATGGACTAGCGAGAACCAGATACTTTTGGGGGAATCATGCCACAAGGCAGATATTATGCACCCTTTACTCTGGAGAAGGTATGAGACGAAACAGGGTACTGTTTGTCGCGGCTATATTGATGCAAACCATCGCAGCCCAAGTGCTGAGCGCTGAACCAACGCCCCTTGAGATACCTGAGACAATGGAGGCGAATGAACAAATACCCATTTCCGGAGTCGTAACTCATGAACAGTGGGATTTTTACTCGCTTGGATGCCTTCTCTTCATAAAGGCTCCTGGATCACCATAAGTGCCGCTGGCCCTTGGTAAACTACATTTTCGTGGTGGGGGACAACAGGGAAACCGAAGAAGTGCCTGACTGGTCAAAAGTGACGAAAGGGGTCGAATGGCGTGGCTTTACCCCGAAATCCGGCAATTATATGTTAATAGTCAGGGATCCAGCCGGTTCACGAGGGAAAGAAATTAAAACGGAATATACTGGTACAATCCACATCATAGACCAGGGGGCGTTCTCAATTAAG
>DEIQ01000020.1 GCA_002352565.1 Proteobacteria bacterium UBA2770
TTCATATTCATAGGTTGCGACAGCACCCAGATTGTAATGACTCCAGTAGGTTGTCAATATATTCGAAATACAAAGCAGATAGAACACTATTCCAATCACGCGCATCTCAATATTATCCCCCCACCCCACCAGTTTCACCGCCAATGGCAGGGTGCCAAGAATGATGGTGAGGGACACTATGCGCATGAGTGGACCAAGTGAAGTAGCACAAAGATGCGCGGCGTTACTCAGTGCAAGAATTCCTATCGCCACCATCCAGACGTTTCCGACGGGTCCCACCCAGAGCGCAAATACGCCGCCCGCCATAAAAAATCCGGTGACCTGCAGCCACGCGAATTGCCGATAATAGCGCTCAAGCATAGAGCGTTCGATATATTCATCTGTAGCTCTATACCGGATATTTGTACTCATTCTCCATGCGCTAAAGCCTAGAAACAGAAATATTGCCACCATGATGGCAAGCAGCTTGAGGGAAATTTGCGGGTAAAGGAAAGCGGCTACCGTGAAGTGTAGAGCAATGAGCCATAGCGCGAGAATCAGATGACCCACCTGGGCACCGCGCACAGCGATACTCAAACGCCGGTATAAATTGTAATCATCAGGGCGCTCAAAATATTTGAGAAATTGGGTGCGGCGGCGCAATCTTTCTTGAGTCTTTTCCCCGGATGATGAAGGAAAATCGGTGCCGGACTGCTTGTCCGTGGTCAAGTTTCGGGCAGCCAATGGCTGGCGCTTCATAATAATTAACAGCCTTTTCAGGGATTCATGAATTCAGCATTAGTTTATTATTCGTTGATCTTGGAAATCCAAGAACACAAATATTACATCGTGAGACCTCAGCCTGTAAGATTTCCCCGCGTTGTTTACACTTTTGCGGGGTAGAATATAGTTTATCAGCAAAGCATGAGAGGTCATATTATTAAGTCCTTTGCGCGGTTTAACGGAGTTATAGAAATTGATAAAGCGGTTCAAGGAGGTCTTGCGATGAGTGCGGCTGGCTTACATCTCTTTTTCATGCCACATTTCCATAAGGGTGCGGATAACCCGTTCAGCCTTACCATTGGTTTGAGGGCGATTAACACGGGTGAATTTTTGTCCAATGCCATGCTCTTTGCATGGTTTTAGCTAACTCGCGGCTGTTCAGTACCCCGATAGTCTTTAACCGAGACCTCAGCATAACGCACCCGCAGTTTAAACCTTTCACCAATGTTATAATTAGCCATGCAAAAGCCATTCGCAACCTGCAAGTGGCACTATGGCTTGGCCAGAACTCGCTTTATGGGGCTGGCTAAAAACCTTACGTTTTACGGTATCGCGGCCATGGCCGCGAATATTCGTAAGGGCGCCCTTTGCTTGACGCTCTATGGTCTACCGGATCCGAATTGCCCTCGATAGTTGCGCCTGGAATCCAGGATGCGGGTTGAATACTTGGAATACCAACCTGTTATCCTGAAATCAGAATGGCGAAACTTTTGCTGGAAACTCAACGACTCTAACCAAAAACTACGGTTATTACGGTTATGCTGAGGTCTCTGTAATAGTTACATGTGCTGTTTTTATAATCCCAGCGACCACCATGATCTAAACATATATCAATGGAGATAAAGTCTCTGTTCCAAATGACAACCATAAACACGACGGTTAAAAACAATACAAGAAAAATTAATATTTTTAATTGATGGCTTCTTGGCATAAAGTGCTTCCGCCTCCATGATTATAAGTTGTCAGAGGCGTGCTGTGATACTGGACGCAGTGGACCTTCTAGAGCACACAAGCCCCGGCGCCTGCAAAATTCAGGTCAATGGGCCTTTCTCAATCCACACTGCACAAAAAAGCTGCGCATTGCTCAAAGATCAACAATGCGCTCAAGACCTTCCATGCCGCCAAGCGGCGTATTCAGCAAACCATGCCTGCAATCCTGTGCTTTACATATCATCACTTGGCAACCTGGATACCGCAAAGAATTCTTACCTGAACATGACCTATAGCGGCCCGGCTTTTTCCTGCTGTTTTTGAAGCTCTATCATGCATTTGCGCGTCAGTTCATAAAAGCGCCGCGACGGACCAACATCTTCGAAGATCGGATCACCCTGTTCGTCCTTTTCGACGATACGGGTTCCTTCGACGTAAGGCAGGCAGTTTTCCAATTCATCCAGAGCGGCGGTCAACAACTCCGTAATGACAGCAGTTTCGCTGCGCAACGGGAACATTTCCGCCAGCGCTGCGATTCGCGCCGCATCATGCATCGGTAGACGCACTGCATATTCCCTGGCGGTGCGTTGTGGTCCTGCTGTTTCAGCCCATTCCTGCAAAAGATTTTTAATAGCCATAAACTCCCTCAAAAATTATATACAATAATAGAAGTGAAAATAATTAGCGGATTCATTTGATGAACCCCATGTTTGAATACCTATGGAACCTCTGATCAAGTCTGGACGAAGGTGATTGTGGTTCATTATGTTCAGATTCCCGGGTTAAATTGCACGGGTTAGCAGAGCTATTGCGAAGATTGTCAATGATGAAGCTGGGCCAGTAGGAACGCAAGAACCGAGTTCATGAATTAATTAGAGATTTCTTATTAGCGAACCAGATCGGTGCATCGCTTAATCCCGCCGAGTCAACGTCAGTTACCGGTGGTTATGATCAGAACCATGAAAATATTATAACTTCTGGTGGAAACAAGATGGTAATGAAACAGGAGTCCAGCGAAATACCCACATTGAGTCACTATGAGACAGCGGTTGCCGGGGATGTGAAACTGCGCGGTCAGGAACGTATCAGTCCTGGGTGCCCGCTGGTGCATTTTGCCCATGGCAACGGGTTTTGTGCCATGACCTACTGGCCTTATCTGCGCCGTTTACCCGCCGATTTCGGCTTGTGCCTGCATGATGCCGCTGGTCATGGCGACAGCGATCCGGGCAAGGATTTTGCCGGATGGAATGCCACCGCTGAACGATTGGCGCAACTGGTGCGTCAACGGCGCTCATCCTGGGGCGCGTCCATGGTCATCGGCATGGGTCACAGCTTTGGCGCGGTGATCACCCTGCTGGCAGCAGCGCGTCATCCCGGCCTGTTTGACCGATTGTTGTTGCTTGATCCAGTGCTTTACCCCCAACTCCTGGGTCGGATACTCTCATCACGAAGGGCTTCCTCTATGCTGTTGCCCTTAAATCCCATGGCCCGGCAAGCCCGAGATCGGACTCCTTCCTGGACGGATCGTGAAAACGCCTGGAATTATCTGTATCAACGCGGTATATTCCGCAACTGGTCGGATGAAGCGCTTGCCGCCTATATCGATTATGCCCTGCGCCATGATCCGGATGGCTCCGTGCATTTGAAGTGCCCGCCCTGGATGGAAGCCGCCATTTTCTCCACAGCACCAAGCCAGTTATGGTCATCCGTATCCGCGTTGAACCTGCCGACGGATATTCTCTTTGGTCGCTCGAGTTTCCCTTTTTTGGAACGCCAGATGCGTCATTGCACACGCGTGAATGCCCACATCAAAGTGCATAGCATGGAGGGCGGTCACTGCTTTATGCAGGAATACCCGGTAAGCAGCGCAGATAAAGCGTCGCAATTGCTCTCCACCGCGAACTGGTTACCAACATGAAGCGTCTGCTCGTGGTATTCCATACCCAAACGGGTCATACTGCCCGCATGGCGCAGGCGGTTTACCGTGGCGCCAGCAGGTCGGATGTCAGGGTATGTCTGTTGCGCTGCTTTGAGGCCGGAGCAGACGATCTGCGTCAGTGTGATGGCGTGATCTTCGGCACGCCGGAAAACTTTGGCTATATGTCCGGGGGCTTGAAGGATTTTTTTGATCGCACGTATTATGTCGTGGAAGGCGAGATGGAAGGCAAACCGTATGCGCTTTTCGTCAGTGCCGGTAACGATGGCCGGGGCGCCATCCATCACGTCGAACGTATCGCCCAGGGTTACACCCTGCGCAAGGTTCACGAACCGATTGTGTGTCGCGGTGAACTCAGTAATCACGATCTCAAGGTATGCGAGGAATTCGGCGAAACTATCGCTGCTGGCATAGACCTGGGTATATTTTAATAACAGGAGGAAAAATGCCGGATTTATCGGATATGGATGCCAAACCACGGTCGGCATCCGGAAAAATGGGCGATATACTTGCGGCAGGATTTGGGCGCATTCCGCACGCAGCTCTGCTCGGCATTGAATGTGTCTCTTTCCAGGACAGTGAAGCGATTCTTAAAATCCCGTTCCATCCCAAACTGACCATCGATACGGATGAGCGCACCATTCATCCGGGTGTCATCTCGACCCTGATCGATACCAGTTTTGGTCTGGCTATCGGCTGCGCACTCAAGCAAATGCGTATGATGTCCACTATTGATATGCACCTTGCTTTCATCAAACCCATCAGCGAAGGTCAGGATATCCTTGCCTGGGCGCGGTGTGAATCCATTGGTCAGCAGGTAGCTTATGTTCGAGCGCTCGCTTATGGCTCGAAAAGCTCAAAGGATGACCCCGCAGTTGAGGCCATAGGAACCTTTTTTTTGACGCCGACACCCATGCCTTTATAAATAAACCGGCCATCCCCTACCGGTTTATCATATGCATGACCCCCAAATCAATCTTCGGGATGGGGGACGGGCTGGCGCCCATTAAAAGCATAGAGCAGGGTGGTTTGGTCGGTGTATTCTAGCTCAGCGCCCATGGGCACCCCATAGGCAATGCGCGTGGCATGTACACCACGCGCTCGCGCCATTTCGGCAATGAATTCAGCCGTAGCATCACCTTCAATGGTAGGGCTGGTGGCCACGATCAATTCCTCGATTGTATTCCGGGCCAGTCGTTGCGCCAGCACATCGAGCCCGAGTTCTTCTGGTCCCATGCCATCGAGAGGAGACAAACGACCCATTAATACGAAATAACGCCCGTCAAAGCTGGTTGCCTGCTCGATCACCAGCACGTCGGCAGGACTTTCCACCACGCACAGAGATTGGCTGTTACGCCTTGGTGATCGACACAAATGGCATTCATCCTCTTCCGTCCACATACGACAGGACCGGCACGGTTGAAGCCGCTGCATCGCTTCCGTAATCACCTCGGCCAGATTCAAGGCCTTTCCACGATCACCCTTAAGCAGCGACAATGCAATCCGTTGCGCCGACTTTGGCCCTATTCCAGGAAGCAGGCGCAAATTCTCTACCAAGCGGGTCAACAAAACCGAATGCAGCATAAAAACGCTATCGCAGCAGACTAGAAGGAAAATCCAGGTGGCATCGGGATACCGGCGCCCGCTTTAGACAAAACTTCCTGGCTTTGCTGCTCCACTTTATGGGTAGCGTCATTGAAGGCTGCCGCCACCAAATCTTCGAGCATATTTTGATCTTCCTGCAACAGGGAAGGGTCGATCTGAACACGCAGCACTTCATGCCCTCCGGTCATAAGCACTGTGACCAGACCAGCGCCAGACTTTCCTTCCACCTGTAATTCCTGCAGGGTCACTTTGGCTTTTTCAATCCGTTCCTGCATTTGTTTGGCCTGCCGCATCATATTTTGCAATTGATCTTGCATATTTATTCTCCTTTGGGAATATTGGAATCCTGGCGCCGCAAAGATGTTTCATCGAGCTCAGCATCAAAAGTTCGAATGAGGGTCTTGGCCACAGGATCCTGCAATACCTCGACCCTGCGGAGTCGGTGCGCCTCGGCGTGTTGATGTGCTTCCTTTTGTGCCAAGGTATTTTTCAGTCTGTCTGCAATCTCTATCTTTATCTTAAGCCGAGCGGGATCTTCAACTCCCCAGTGGGTGGCAAGCGCCTGTTCCAGCGACAAAACACTCGCTGGATGCACCAGACTCGATAATTGCGATTCCACTGCCAGCAACACTTCTTTTTTTCCATCATGTTCTCTAACATTGATCAGCTTGCATCGTTTAGCAAGTTCGCGTACCGGTGCCGGCATATGGGGAACCACCTGCTCCCATGATTGTTGCCCTGATTGCGCCGACGGTCCAGACTTTTTAACCGACGGCGCCACTTCAGAAATCTTCCCCACCGGCGCCGAAGGTTTCGTCGGCACGGATAAACTGGCTTGCGATACGGGTTCGGATGAAGAATGTCTCATCTGCCATCGACCGCTGTGCAGCGCCAGCATGCGCAACAGCGTCATTTCAAAACCCGAGAAAGGATCGGGCGCCAGCGGCAATTCGCGCTTCCCGATCAACAGCATCTGGTAAAAAACTTGAATATCCTCCGGTTTCCATGCCCCAACCAATGGACGCAGCCAGGGCGCATCATCCTCGTCCATGGCTTGTGGCACCACCTGGACGATGGCGATCTTTTGCAACAGGATTGCCAGATGATCCATCGCACGTGCCAGATCAGCGCCTGCATCATGAATACGCCGCGCCGCCTCAAGCAAGGCGACTCCGTCATCAGCGTTGAGGTATTGGAGCAATTCAACCAACGCCTGCCTGTTGACGCTACCCAGCAGGGCATGCACGTCATCTGCGCGAATCACGCCTGTCGCCAATCCGGCCACCTGATCCAGCAAGGATAAGGCATCGCGGAGGCTTCCATCGGCGGCCTGGGCCATCAGCCTCAATGCCTCCTTGTCTGCTTGTAGTTGTTCCCTGTCAACGATATCGAACAGCCTTTGCTCGATCTGACGCGTCGGCAGACGTTTCAGATTGAACACCAGGCAGCGCGATACGATGGTCGACGGCAGTTTGTGGATTTCGGTGGTCGCCAACAGAAATTTGACATGTCCGGGAGGTTCTTCCAGCGTTTTCAGCAAAGCATTAAACGCATGGATCGACAGCATATGCACTTCATCAATGAGATAGATCTTGTAACGCCCCATCGATGGCGCATAGGACACATTGTCCAGCAATTCGCGCATTTCCTCCACTCGGGAACGACTGGCGGCATCCACTTCGATCAGATCGAGATGGCGCCCAAGATCAAACTGACGGCATTGTGGACACTGTCCACACGGTTGTGAAACCGCGCCGCTCTCACAATTGAGGCAGCGGGCGAAAATGCGTGCGATCGTTGTTTTACCCACACCGCGAGAACCGGAAAAAATGTAGGCGTGATGAATACGCTCATGTTCAATGGCGTGAACCAGTGCCGAAACCACAGCCTCATGTCCGATGAAGTCGGAGAAATCTCTGGGGCGGTAACGCCGGGCCAATGCCTGATAAACCATAATCAACCAGAACTGGAGAAAGTTGCCATCAAAAAAAGCTGGGAAAGCTCGGGAAGAAGTACCGCATGGAGGCGCACCCGCACCGACCACATCCGTACGCTCAGGTTTTCCACTACCGCTGCTCCCTTCCAGGCCTGACGGGGTTTGCAGAAACCTGCCGCAGGAGGGCCGATACGGGCCGCCATGCGCAGTATACTATATCAAACCCTTGATCTCCTGGCGGAGAGAGCGGGATTCGAACCCGCGATACCCTTTCGGGGTATACACGCTTTCCAGGCGTGCTCCTTCGACCGCTCGGACACCTCTCCTCTACAGTCGTACTGGTTTTGCTCAGAAAAGGTTTGAACTTGTGATTGTATCATCGGGGGGTCAAAAAAACCACTGCCGGGTTTCAATCAACTTTGGTTGCTTCATCCTCGACCAGGGAAGGTGGATCGACCAAACAGGAACCGTCTTCCCGCTGATTAATCTTTTCAGTATGATTGACGGATTGCGCTGCGGGAATATCCCAAGCCGGATCCCGGCGCGGAACCTGCAATCCCTGCGGAGCACTCAGCACAGGTCTGGATTGGCTCTCGGCATAAGGGCTGAGACGGGGACACTGGTTCGATCCGCAGCTCACCACGCCAAAAACCAGGGACCCAATCAAACAAAACTTCCATCTCGTCTGTTTCAAATCATAACTCCACAATCCGCGAGTGCGCGCTGTACCTGTTGATGAAACCGATCATCCAGCGGCGTTAGGGGTAAACGGATACTCGACTCTATCATGCCCATACGCGTCAGCGCCCATTTAACCGGTATAGGATTGGGCTCTACAAACATTGCGTGATGCAAAGGCATCATCTGTTCCTGTAGGACCCGTGCATCTGTTTTGCGCTCAGCAAGCGCAGCGGCGCACATCCGGCGCATCATGGCGGGAACCACGTTGGCTGTGACGGAAATCACGCCATCCGCTCCCATCAGCAGGGCGTCACAGGCACTGATGTCATCGCCGGAGTAAAAAGCGAAACCTTCACTTCTCAGAGGAAGCAACGCAGCGATGCGCTCACATTCCCCGACGGCTTCCTTGATGCCGATGATGCGCTCGATTTCCGCGAGGCGTTTCACAGTTTGCGGCAGCATATCGCACGCCGTCCTACCCGGCACATTATAAAGAATCAACGGTAGTTCCACAGCCTCGACGATGGCGCAGAAATGCCGGTAAAGTCCTTCCTGGGTCGGCTTGTTATAATAGGGAACCACGGACAGGCAGGCATCGGCGCCAGCCTCGGCTGCGTCCCGGGTGAGCGCGATAGCTTCACGGGTGGAATTAGCGCCGGTTCCGGCGATAACCGGAACACGCCCGGCGCACAGCCGCACCACATCGCCGATCACATCGGCGTGTTCCTGGAAATTCAGCGTGGCCGATTCCCCCGTAGTACCCACCGCAACAATCCCATCGGTTCCTTGAGCAATGTGAAATTCCACCAGTTGCTTGAGTGCCTGCCTGTCGATGCCGCCCTCATGATCCATTGGTGTCACAAGTGCTACAAGGCTTCCTTTGATCATTCCATGCTCCATAGCCATTTTTTCTATCCATTATGATACACTCAAGACTGGAAAATAAAACAAGGTATCGTTCTTAATGAGAATATCCTGTTTTAACCGATAGAAAAGCCTGTCTATCCAAACCGGATCGGTTCCATGCTACATCGACACGCGCCCATGATCCGGATATTTTCCCATGAGATAAACATCGCCGAATCTCGATTCATCATAGTATGATCGCCGCGATGTTATTAAGTTCATAGAGATAATGATGGCCTTGAAGGAAAACCCGTTTGCCCTGCCCGAATTCGATCTTCCAGCTACGAATAGAGGAAGCGTAACGCGAGAGCAATTCAAAAATTCATTTTCAATTTTATATTTTTACCCGCGGGATGATACCCCGGGGTGTACCCGCGAAGCCCAGGATTTTCGCGATCATTACCAGGATTTTCAGCGCCTCGGCGCCCAGATCTGGGGCATCAGCCGCGATACGCTGCAAAAACACGAAAAATTCCGCGAGAAATACGCGCTTCCTTTTGATCTGATCTCGGATCAGGAAGGCGTTTTATGCGAAGCTCTCGGTGTGCTGAAAGAAAAAAAACTTTATGGGAAGCTCAGCATTGGCATTGAGCGCAGCACGTTTCTAGTCGATCCGCAAGCCATCGTGCAGCAGAGCTGGCGCAGGGTCAAAGTTGATGGCCATATCAACCATCTGCTCGCCGCGCTGAGCCAGCTCCAGGATATCATTTCCGATTAACACGCCCCTCCTTGAATATAAATTGCAAGTTACAACTCGGATCAATATGGCTATACCCAATCAATCCATGCAGTGTTCCAAAAACAAAACCTTTGTTCTCGACACCAGTGTTCTGCTCCATGATCCTACCGCCCTGTTCCGATTCAAGGAACATGATATTCATTTGCCCATGGCGGTACTCGAGGAACTTGACGCCACCAAGATCGGAACCTCTGAAATAGCACGCAACGCGCGCCAGGTCAGCCGTTTCATCGATCAAATGCTCGAGCAACATCATACCAACGATATTACTGAAGGCGTGCCATTGCAACAAGCAGGTGATATGCCCAACTGTGAAACGCCGGTTGGGCGTTTATGGTTTCAGGTTGAACAGGCGCGTTTGAATACCCCTCTACCCGGTAATCACTCACCAGATCACAGCATCCTGGCTGATGTAGCTGCATTGCAGAAACAGGCGCAAGACACGCGCCAGGTGATACTGGTCACCAAGGATATCAATCTGCGTATCAAGGCACGGATACTCGGGCTGACTGCCCAAGATTACCTGGGTGATCAGGTAGTAGACGATACCAGCCTGCTGCATACCGGCATCGAATATTTTGGCGCGGATTTCTGGGAGCAACACGGTCAGGATATTCGTTCATGGCAAGAAGGCAGTGATACCCTTTATCGGATCAAAATGCCTGAGCGGGCGCGCTGGAATCCCAATCATTGCCTTCTGGTCAAGGGAGAGCCCGACTTTATGGCGCTCGTCCATGCCATTGAAGGGCAACACGCCATCCTGCGCACCGTACGCGATTTTCGCCAGCACAAAGTCTGGGGCATTGAAGCACGCAACGCCGAGCAAAGTTTTGCTCTCAATCTACTACTTGATGACCGTCTGGATTTTGTCAGTCTGGTGGGGCCGGCGGGTACAGGAAAAACGCTGCTCGCCCTGAGTGCCGGCTTGTCTCAAAGCCTGGAACTCAAACGCTTCCGGGAAATCATCATGACACGGGCCACGGTTCCCGTGGGCGACGACATAGGTTTTCTGCCCGGAACTGAAGAAGAAAAGATGGTTCCTTGGATGGGCGCGCTGATGGACAATCTGGAAGTATTGACACGAGACTATGGTCACAACAGTTGGGAACAATCGGCCACCGCTGATCTGATCAATCACCGCATCAAGATCCGCTCATTAAATTTCATGCGCGGGCGTACCTTCCTGGAACGCTTTCTCATCATCGACGAAGCGCAAAATTTGACCCCCAAACAGATGCGCACGCTGATCACACGCGCCGGACCAGGCACTAAAATTGTCTGCCTTGGCAATATCGCCCAGATCGATACACCTTATTTGACCGAAACTTCCTGCGGACTAACGTATGTCGTAGAACGAATGCAAAACTGGGCGCACTCCGGGCACATCGTACTTTCACGCGGTGAACGTAGCCGCCTCGCCGATTACGCCACGCAACACCTGTAAGCGATCCACAAAACAGGCTTGCAATGAGCGTCCGGCAAGGCGACAAATTCCTGCGCCAAAACTCACCCCGGAGTATAGCGCCCCGCAAACAGGAAGCACCAAGACCGCCTGGTTCCGCTTAACCCTTTAGACCAGACAGGCGCGCGTCATCTACCATTGCAGACTGCCGCCGCTCTGATATTCCAAAACCCGGGTTTCAAAGAAATTGCGCTCCTTTTTAAGATCGAGCATTTCACTCATCCACGGGAACGGATTTTCCTGGCGCTCATACAGCGGCGTGAGGCCAATCTGTCCACAACGGCGATTGGCAATAAAACGCAGATAGCTGATGAACATATCCGCGTTGAGCCCCAATACACCTCGAGGCATCGTATCGAAAGCGTAACGGATTTCCAGCTCGGTGGCCTCATCAATCATGGCGGTGATCTCTTGCTGAAATTCTGCTGTCCACAAATCCGGATTTTCCAATTTGATCTGGTTGATGACATCAATGCCGAAATTCAAGTGCATGGATTCATCACGCAATATATAAAAAATCTGCTCCGCGGTTCCCGCCATCAGATTGCGGCGACCAAACGACAACAATTGCGTGAATCCCACATAAAAGAAAATACCCTCAAAGATGACATAAAATGCCACCATATCTCTCAGCAAGCGCTGATCATTCTCAGGCGTTCCGGTTTTGAATGTCGGGTCTGACAGCGATTGAGTAAAAGTCAGCGCCCATGCCGCCTTATCATGGATCGAGGGGATCTCCCGATACATATTGAAGATTTCCATCTCGTCGAGACCGAGGCTTTCAACCGTATACTGATAGGAATGGGTATGCAGCGCTTCCTCAAAAGCCTGGCGCAACAGATACTGACGGCATTCGGGATTGGTCAGATGGCGATAAATAGCCAGAACCAGATTATTGGCAACCAGGGAATCGGCTGACGAAAAAAAGCCAAGGCTGCGCTTGATAATCAGACGCTCATCATCGCTCAAGCCTTTAGGATCGCGCCAGGTGGCAATATCAGCCGACATGTTAATTTCCTGCGGCATCCAGTGGTTGGCGCAGGCATCGAGGTATTTCTGCCACGCCCATTGATATTTGAAAGGCACCAGCTGATTAAGATCGGCGCGACAATTGATGATGCGCTTATCGTCCACATGAATGCGGGCTGCACCCATATCCACGGCTTCCAGGCCTGTGACACTGAAGTTTTGATCCTTGTGATCCGCGAAATCCACAGCTCTCTGCGCCGGTTTCGTCGGGGCGGGCGGCTGTGGCTGCGGGGTGGGCTCGTTCCAGTTCAACATGACATTTTCCTTATCCTGATTTTGTCTCAGATTAATATAAAATCTACTGACACGCCTCACATTCACCATCGTCTATATTGCAGACGCTCGAACCTGAATCGCTCGATGCTGGTTCGTTCTGAACCGCATTGAGGCGCCCATCTTGAATGGTACTGCGCTCGGCTGCAGTTGCACCCAGCGTGCGCAGATAATAAGTGGTTTTTAACCCACGCTGCCAAGCCAAACGATAAAGAGTATCGAGCCTGGATCCGGAAGGCTCGACCATGTATAGATTCAAGCTCTGAGCCTGATCAAGCCATTTCTGGCGCCGGGCGGCCGCTTCCACCAGCCATGCCGGGTCGATTTCAAACGCGCATTTGTACAGGCGTTTCATGTCAGCCGGAACCCGATCAATCTGTTGTATCGATCCATCATAATATTTCAGATCGTGAACCATGACATTGTCCCACAGCCCAGCCTGCTTCAATGCCTGCACGAGATAAGGATTGACGGTCGTAAATTCGCCGGAAAGGTTGGATTTGACAAACAGATTCTGGTAAGTAGGCTCAATGGATTGGGAAACTCCCGCGATATTGGAAATGGTCGCGGTAGGTGCAATAGCCATGCAGTTGGAATTACGCATGCCCTGCCGTTTAACTTTAGTGCGCAAGTCATCCCAAGGCAGAGCGCTGCTCCGATCAGCCTCGAGATGCCCCGGTGCCCGCTGTTGCTCAAGCCATTCCAATGTGTCGAGCGGCAGAATGCCACGGCTCCAGAGCGATCCTTCAAAGGAAGGATAACAACCTCGTTCTACCGCCAGATTGCTGGACGCTTCAATCGTCAGATAACTAATCAGTTCCATGCTGCGATCGGCAAACTCTATGGCTTCATGACTGTCGTAAGGCAGTCCAAGCTGGTAAAGAGCATCCTGAAAACCCATGATGCCCAGCCCCACCGGGCGGTGGCGCATGTTAGCACGCCGTGCCTGGGGAATGCTGTAAAAATTGATATCGATCACATTATCGAGCATACGCATAGCGGTCTGGATAGTTGCGCGCAAACGGGACTCATCAAGCACGCCTTTGTCGATATGAGCTGCAAGATTGATTGAGCCGAGATTGCAGACCGCCACCTCTTGATCGGAGGTGTTCAAGGTGATTTCGGTACACAAATTCGAACTGTGAATTACGCCAACGTGCTGCTGGGGTGAACGCACGTTGCAAGCATCCTTAAAAGTAATCCAGGGATGACCGGTTTCAAACAGCTGGGTGAGCATTTTGCGCCACAATTGCACAGCAGATATAATTTTATACTGACCCAGTTCACCATCAATCGCCATGGCTTCCCGTTTCAGATAGGCCTCGCGGAAAGCATCCCCCGACAATTCGTGCAGTTCGGGCACTTCATCCGGAGAAAACAAGGTCCAGGAGCCATTTTCCATCACCCGTTCCATGAACAGATCGGGCACCCAGTTGGCAGTGTTCATGTCGTGGGTGCGACGCCGCTCATCACCGGTGTTTTTACGCAACTCGAGGAATTCTTCAATATCCAAATGCCATGTTTCAAGATAGGCGCAGACCGCGCCTTTGCGCTTTCCACCCTGATTAACCGCCACCGCCGTATCATTGACCACTTTCAGAAAAGGCACCACGCCCTGAGATTTGCCGTTGGTTCCCTTGATATAGGCTCCCATGGCCCGCACTCGACTCCAGTCGTTACCCAGACCGCCGGCAAACTTGGACAGCAAGGCATTGTCTTTGATGGCGCCGTAAATACTGTTGAGATCATCCGCCACCGTTGTCAGATAGCAGGAAGACAATTGCGCGCGCATAGTACCGGAATTAAACAGGGTCGGCGTCGAACTGATAAAATCGAAGGCGGAAAGCAGGCGGTAAAATTCAATGGCGCGTTCTTCCCGTTCGATTTCATGCAGCGCCAGACCCATGGCCACCCGCATCAAACACGCCTGGGGTAATTCAAAGCGCGTTCCCTCATGGTGGATCAGGTAGCGGTCGTATAATGTTTGCAAGCCCAGATAATTAAATTGCAGATCACGTTCCGGCTTGATGGCACGAGCCAAGCGGCCAAGATCAAATTCCAGAAGGCGCGGATCCAGCCGCTCCAAATCCACGCCCCTATGCACATACGATTCAAAGTAAACGACATACAGATCATCTATCGAATCGATCTCGCCCGGCCAGTCTATTTCCGTCATCACAAAATCAAGCGCCTCGGACCGCATGCTGTGCAGCAACAAACGGGCACAGGCGTAGCTGTAAGTCGGCTCGGTTTCTATAAGACTGCGGGCGTTGAGAATCAACGCCTGATGGAGCTCATCTTCACTGATCCCGTCATAGATGTGATGCAGCGCCAATTGAACCAATTGCTCCGGATCGGTGTCTGGAAGTTGCGCACAGGCCTGGCGCACCCGGGAAAGAAGCCGATCCCGATCTAGTGGAACGCGATGCCCTTCTCTTGAGACCACATGAAGACCTGACGACTCCGTTGTCGATAATTCAGCAGTCCGCGCCTGGGCCCTCCGTTCCCGGTAAAGCACATACGCCCTGGCTACTTTATGTTCACCGCTGCGCATGAGCGCGAGTTCGACCTGATCCTGGATATCCTCGATATGGACGCTGTCACCCACGCTGACACGCCGACAAACCGCTTGAACCACTTCTCGTCCGAGGTCTTCCACCTTTTCGTGTATCCGGCGGCTGCTTTCTCCCTGCGGACCTTCCACCGCCAGAAAAGCCTTGGTCATCGCCAGGCCGATCTTTCCTCCGTCAAAAGGCGTGCGGATCCCATTGCGGCGGATCACCCATACTGTCTGGCTGGCATTCACTTCATCCTCGGATGAGACCACAGCATTAAGGCTTTTTGTTGTTGCCGACTCAAAGACAGTACTCATGCGCGATCCTTTCATAAATTTGGTGATTATACCATATATAGTTGTTTTATGTGCTACCAAACACAATATATAGTTTTTTGAATCGCAAGGCAAGCTCATGACCAAGAGTTAAACAGCTGCAAAACCGATCCGATTATAACCAATCGCTCTGGCAACCAATGCTCTTGAAACATTCCCCATGCATAGTATTTGAATCAAGTGACATCTCTGGCATAATGCCAACTTTGGAGGGTATTAAGTTCATCCAGGCAAGCAACGAGCTGAAGTCGAATCGCAGCTCAACCTTTAGGACATTTGTATATGGCAAACAAGAAGTACAGACTGGTCACACGCAGTGATTTTGACGGACTGGTATGCGCAACGCTATTGAAAGAGCTCGACATACTTGACGAAATAAAATTTGTACATCCGAAAGACATGCAGGATGGGAAAATTGAGATTAGCGGAGATGATATTACGACCAACCTGCCTTATGTACCGCAATGCCATCTCGCTTTCGATCATCATGACAGCGAAATCCTGCGGGTCGGCGCAGAAAAGCCTGACAACTGGATTATTGATGCCGATGCACCTTCAGCGGCGCGGGTAGTCTACACGCATTATGGCGCCAAGGCGCGCTTTCCTCGCATTACCGATGAACTCATGGAAGCCGTGGACAAGGCGGATTCAGCCGATTATGCCATCGAAGACATTCTTGATCCTAAAGGATGGACCCTGTTGAATTTCATTATGGATCCAAGAACCGGGCTGGGCCGTTTTCGGGAATTTCGCGTTTCCAACTATCAGTTAATGGAAAACCTGGTGGATTATTGTGTCGGTCATTCGATCGAAGAAATATTACAGACTCCCGATGTGCGGGAACGTGTTGAATTGTATCAAAGCCAGCAACTGGCTGCGCGTGAACAAATCAAGCGTTGTACCAAGGTTTATGACAATGTGGTAGTGCTCAATCTGCAAAAGGAGCCCATCATCTATGCAACCAATCGGTTTACCATTTATGCCATGTATCCCTCAAGCAATGTTTCCATTCACCTTCTGATGGGCAGACAAGGAAAAAACAGCGTCATCGCCATGGGAAAGTCCATTATCAATCGATCCTCTAAAACCGATCTTGGCAGCATCGCCCTGCGCAATGGCGGAGGCGGTCATGCCAACGCCGCCACCTGCCAGATCGAACATACTTATGCAGACAGGATTCTCAATGAAATTGTGAATGAGCTGAAAGAAACCGGCTGAGTCATACCACCAGCCGAACCATCCCGGGATGGTTCAGTGAACGCAGGCGCCCCATGATCCAGATTTCCACCGCTAACGTGCGCCTGCCCTGCGCCAAGAAACCTCTGATCAAACCATGAACCCGCATCTTACGGCCATTATGTCCAGATTCTTTGTTGACAATCTCCGCAATAGCCCTGCCAACCCGTGCGGTTGTCGTCTCGAATCTGAACATAATAATAAACCACACCTGACTTCGTCCAGAATGGATTAGAGGTTCCCTAATCCATCTTGTCAATCACGGCATAATAAAAACCATCCATGCCCAACTTGCCCGGCAACAGATAAACTCCCGGATCAGCGGGGTGCATCCATGGCATGCATGGCGGCATAGAAATCACAGCATCAGTTTGAGCGCCAAGCCAATCGCGGACGACGCCTTCTCCTTCCTGGCGGAAAATAGAACATGTGGAATAGACCAGCTTTCCGCCGGGTTTAAGCAGCTTCCATGCGTTCTCGATCAAACGTTTCTGCCGCAGAGAGAAAACACTGATATCCTGCTCCCGCCGCAGAATTTTGATGTCCGGATGGCGCCGCACTACACCACTCCCGGAACAAGGCGCATCGAGCAAAATTCGATCAAACCCTGTTCCATCCCACCATAATTCAGGTTTTAGCAGATCGCCATGACATACTCTGGCATGAAGCTTCAATCGCGCCAGATTTTCATGCACACGCTTCAAACGATCCTGGTTCACATCCAGAGCCCACAAGTCGCATGCCCCGTGACAACGTTCCAGAATATGCCCGGTTTTTCCGCCGGGGGCACAGCAGGCATCGAGCACCCGCATGCCGGGCTCAACAGCAAGAAAAGTTGCGGCCCATTGAGCCCCACCATCCTGGATCGAACAACTGCCCTGCTGAAAATCAGGCAGGGACTCGACCGGCACACCGCGACCTAACAACCACGCCTGATTCATATCTGGCATGGGCCAGGCGCTTATGCCCTGCTGCTGGAGACGCTCAGGTATGTCGGGATCGGTTCGATACAAGGCGTTAAGGCGCAGAAACATCGGAGGACGCTGATTGCTGTAACTCAGGATGGCTTTCCATTCATCCGGCCAGTCCCTGCGGCAAAGGTCAATCCACCAGCCGGGGAAGGCGTAATAAGCCTGAGTGCACGCACTCATTTTGCGGCGCAGTTCCTTCTCGCCACGCAATGACTGGCGCAGAACGGCATTGACCAGACCTTTGGCTTTGTTCCCCTGCCTGATTCGACCACACACCGCAACCGTTTCATGAACGGCGGCATGGGATGGGATGCGCATAAAAAGTATCTGATACACCCCAACCCATAACAAAGCGCGAATCATGGGGTTTACTTTTCCTGGATGATGAAGAAGCTGACGCGTCCACCATTCGAGCCTCGGTTGCCAGCGCAATGTGCCATAAATCAGTTCCTGTGCCAAAGCCCGGTTTTTTTCATCGAGATGCAACCCGGCTTCAGGCCAGAGTTGATCAAGGGAAGCACCGCCAAGAACCTGGGATACCACATGGGCGGCGATGTATCGCGAATCTGGATTTGAGTCTGGCATGGCGTGATCTTATCAATATTCCGTGAACCAGCTTGCGGAACTGGGGACTTTTGAAGAAAAATCAGAGCGTAAAACTATTTTCAAAAACGTTATGAGCGTAACAACAAATGCGATATGCTTTGTTGCTACGCTCATAACGTTTGTCAACAAACTGCCAGTTCACATCTGTTTTTATCAAATGTACCCGGGGAAGCGTCTATCGAGCTGCGGTGGACGATCGGCATCTATACGCTCCAAGGGGCGAGCATACGAGTTTTCAATACACTATGGACGTAGTTGTTGCTGAACAGATCTCTGGTTTTCGGCTATTGGATCGATCAGAAAACCATCATTCCGACTTTACCCCATACCATCGTCATACGCGCGATCGAGATGGTAATCCTGTGGCGAAGCAGCCAGCATTTCGAAGCAATGCACTGGACCGGGAAAATTCCGGTTATGGCTGAAGGAGGGCGGGCAAGGTCTCCGGCGGAGTTACCGTATATATGAACGCCGGCAGTTCACCAACGCGCCATTCCCACAACAGGGCCTCGGGTGTCCAGTCAAAGTTACTGGTAGCCGTATAATCATTCAAGCCAACGACAAAATCAGCATAACCGCCATTACCTTTCCAGGCAAAATTAAAACCATAATCATTGGTCCAGGATAAAAAAAAGGTTTGATCGCCAGATCCGGGAACAGGCTTGTCAACATCGCGGGAAGGACCCGAATCGAGAGCTGAATTCACCCAGTCAAGCACCACATCAAATCCCAGGATGGAAGCCTGACCATCAAGAAAATCGCCAATAGCAAAGACAGGCGCCTGTCTTGCGCTGACCTGTGCGAGCTCTGCATCATTCATGGATTGAATAGCCCAACTTGATCGAGACATTCCAAAAAACATCATGCCCGAAAACAGTACTGTCGAGACGATTATAGCCGGCTTGATCCCCATTTATTCTCCACCTTTGGTTTTAGGAAACCTCTGATCAACGCATGAACTCGCATCTTGCGCCCCTTACACCCGGTTTCATCGTTGACAGTCTCCGCAATAGCCTGTACGGTCGATAAGCTCCTCGAATCTGAACAGCGCCACCATAACCTTCGTCCAGAATTGATCAGAGGTTCCTTGGTTTTTATCAGCTTCTGATCTGAGTTGCCATGATGATCTGAAAACGCAGCAGCATTAGCCCCAAACCATTAACCATCGCTGTCCAAATTCAACTGGATATCAAAAGCTTAGTCAAAAACGGATTATTATCAAGTGGCCCGCCATGTACCGGAACGACCGCCGCTTTTTTCCAGCAGGCGAACGTTAGTGATGCGCATGGCGCGATCAGCGCTTTTGCACATATCGTAAATGGTCAACAAGGCGATCTGAACGGCTGTCAACGCTTCCATTTCCACGCCGGTCTGGGCAAAGGTCTCCACTTGCGATGTGCAATGCAGGGCGCTGCCTGTTTCGTCCAATACAAAATCAAGCGCTGCATGGGTCAGGGGAACACTGTGGCATAACGGTATCAACTCAGCGGTGCGTTTGGCTGCCATCAAACCTGCGATGCGAGCTGTCTGAAGCACATCGCCCTTGGGCATGGCAGTGTTTGCAATAGCGTTGAGTACAGATTTGCGCATCAGGATGCTTCCCTCCGCTCGCGCACGCCTCCGGCTCGAAACTTTAGCCCCCACATCGACCATGTGAACGTTTCCCTGGTCATCAAGGTGTGAAAATTCCATCTTTGATTCCTTCAGAGCTTCATAACCTTTTTTCGAGCCCTATATACATAACGCCAAGTGCAGCGGCAGGCTACGCAATGGATTGTCGCGACTGGAACGCCGCGTTAAATATTTTAGTTGAGAATACTTATAAGCACTGCATTCCAGTTATTCTCATTGGTTTCTGATGATAGTGACTGGCTGATTTAAGCCGGTCATCTACTTCCAGGTCATCACAGTACTTTCTATACAAGTTGTAGATTGAGTAAAACGCATATTTAATATGTTCTGGTGGCTCCCAGTCCATGTCTTGCAATGCCGAAATCGGTTCGAGATAGCTTGCAGCAATATCTTTGCATGGGGCATTTTGTATGACTGCTTGAAGGGCTTTGCCAGGTAGCTCCTTTTCAATGCGGTGCTTCATTAATACCACTGAATCACGATAACTCAGCTTTTTTCCATTTTGGCAGAACTCATCCCATACGGCCAGAGAGCAGGTGCAAGCTTTGATGTGTGCTTTCCTTCTCGCTTCGGCATCTAGCGATATAAATTTATCGTACAGTTCTTTCATTGAAAAAGGGGCTGTTCTGGCAGGCTGTTGGTGGACGGTGGTCGCCGCCCTGCTTCACCGCGTCTTGAGGCGGGACGCCAATACATCGAACCGTAGCAAGCATCATACTGAAACAAATCCAGGGGCGGATACGCCGCCCACCCAGGTCAGAACAACGAGCAAAGCTCCTGCCAGATCCGGAGCTCAAAAGCCGCCATATTTCCATGCCGGATGGTTCATACGCCGTGAACTACGCCAAGCGTGGAGCAGATTTCCAGCTTGAGCCTCTTTTTTTCCATTGCTGGCGATTTTCTGTGCGCGGACGCGACGGCTGTTTTTTTGCCGGGGTTTTATCTTTCAACAAAAACGGTTGTTTACCCTGAAGCATTTTTGCCAGCGCCGCGGCTATATCCATGGGGTCGTGATCGCTTTCACGCTGAAAGTCCTCCACCAACTGTCTGAAAAAAACCAAATCTTCGCTGGCAAGGGTGTCACTGATTTTCTGCTTGAAACGCTGCACCCGCTGATCATTGATTTCCGTTGTCGAAGGCAGCATCATGGGCTTGATACGTTGCCCGGTAGCTTTTTCTATGGCGCGCAACATGCGCATTTCCCTTATACCAACAAACAGAATAGCATCACCCTCGCGGCCGGCTCGACCTGTACGTCCAATGCGATGAACATAAGCTTCACTATCATAGGGGATATCGTAGTTCAATACATGGCTGATACGCTCGACATCAAGTCCACGCGCCGCGACATCGGTCGCCACAAGGATATCAATCTGCCCATTTTTCAGTCTTTCAACCGTGCGGTTGCGCAGGTGCTGGGCGATATCGCCATTGAGAGCGGCACTGCTATAACCGCGTGCTTCCAGTTTTTCCGCCAGCTCTGTAGTTGCGGTTTTGGTGCGCACAAAGATGATCATGGCTTCAAATGGCTCTACTTCAAGAATACGTGTCAGAGCGTTGACTTTATCCAAACCGTCGACCTGCCAGTAGCGCTGACGGATCGTTTCGGCCGTGGCGATGCTGGTTTTCGTGGTTACATGCGCGGGATTATTCAGATAAGTACGAGCAACCTTACCAATCTGATTGGGCATCGTGGCAGAAAACAACGCGAACTGCCGATCGTTTGGCGCCCGGCCCAGAATCCATTCCACATCATCGATAAACCCCATGCGCAGCATTTCGTCGGCTTCATCCAGCACCAGATGTTTCAGCCCGTCCAGCTTCAGCGTACCTTTGCGCATATGATCCATGATCCGCCCAGGGGTACCCACCACCACTTGAACCCCACGTTTCAGAGCGCGGATTTGATGATCGTATCCCTGACCACCATAGATGGGCAGAATATGGAAATTCGACAAATTCCGCGCGTAACTCTGGAAAGCCTCGGCAACCTGAATCGCCAATTCACGGGTCGGCGCCAGCACCAAAACCTGAGGCACTCTGGAGTTCAGGTCGATCCGTTGCAGCAACGGAAGAGCGAAAGCGGCGGTTTTACCAGTACCGGTTTGCGCCTGACCGAGAATATCACGACCCTCCAGTAAAAGCGGAATGCTTTTCTCCTGTATCTGTGTCGGTGTTTCGTAACCGAGCTGTTTCAAGGCAGTAAGGAGTGGATCTCCAAGCCCTAGTTGTTCAAATGTTGGTATGGATGTGCTCATAAAATGGTATCCTGTTGAGGAAATATAAAGCGGGGCATCACCAGCCGCAAGGCGATCGTGAAGAGAAATGAATAAGGAATGATTGAGAGATTATACGCTTATGATGTTTCATTGTCTGTATTTATCTTAACGAATCTTGGTCTATCTATGATTCAGCAATCCCAACTCACCCATAGATCACACCAAGAGGGATAAAACACCGTGAAAATCTGGGTCGATGCGGATGCCTGCCCTATCGGCATCAAGGAGATTTTGTTTCGCGCCGCGCGAAGGGCACGGGTAACCGTGACTCTAGTCGCCAATCAGCCCATACGTATCACGCCTTCCCCCTATATCCGGTCGGTTCAGGTAGCGGCGGGGTTCGACGTTGCCGACAACTACATCGTTCAGCAAATCATAGCGGGCGATTTGGTGATAACTGCTGATATTCCACTAGCAGCCAGCGTGATAGAAAGCGGCGCGCTCGCCATCAGCCCGCGCGGGGAAGAGTTTACACCGAACAACATCAAACAGCGCCTTGGCATGCGCAACTTCATGGAAGAGTTACGCGGCGCCGGCCAGCTTCGCGGCGGACCAGCGCCATTGTCTGCTACCGACCGCAGGAATTTCGCCAACACGCTCGATCGCTGGCTGGCGCAAAGAGATCAGAAAATACGCAGCTGACATACCGGATTGTTAGCTGCGGGGATTCGAGTTATGTTTTGCGTTTATACTTTAAGCCCATTTTAAAAAAACTATGGCTTAAAGCTCATGATAGCATATGTCATAGGCATGACACAAAGTTTTAAACTCTCCGGTCATGCTTAAGGAACCTCTGAACAAGTCTGGACGAAGCTCAGGTACGATTCCCCATGTTCAGATTCTCGGGTTAAATTGCGCGGGTCAGCAGGGCTATTGCGAAGATTGTCAACCATGAAGCTGGGCCAGTAGGGACGCAGGAGCCGAGTAGATACGATGGTGTCTCATGTCGGTCTGGAAAATTGGCCGTCTTAAGTGGAGTTCTTATTCCTGTCGACCTTTTTGGATCATCGCCTCCTCATGCGACAGGACACTTGGTTTGACTTCACCAGCATAATTGAATGATAATCATTGCGAAATATAGGCTTGGTCATTCAGCGGAATTGTACGACATAAGGTAGTGAAAAGAAGGGGAAACGCGCTTATTTTGGATGTAAGGGTTTTAGTAAGTGTATAGGCGTATATTTTCGCAGGGAGATAGCATATTAAATAAATTTATGCATCCGACACAAGTAAGCGGGCCAGGGGAATGATTTAATATTCTAGATAATCTTTGTCTACCATTTAGTTCATCAACTATAGCAAATAAGGGATGGGGTTATGTATAAATCTTGAGTTCAAATCTGAAGTGCATAAACATTCATATATATTAATGCAGTAAAACCAAAATTGCGTGAGTCTTTAATACGATGGCTCCAAATGAACGCCTATGGGGAAATCTATATATCACAATTTCAATTGCCTGGATAAGCGTCCACTCCATATTGCGGTCGAATATAATATCAATGCAATTGTGAATGAGAGCGTGGCACTATATATTTCTGTTGGCCTAATAATTTAGGGAACCTCTGATTAAGTTGTGAACTCGGTTCTTGTGTCCATTCTGTCCAGCAACCCAATTCAATAAAATGATAATGATTCTTAATCATACTCTGGTTTCTAAAATTTCCATAGAGGGGCAAGGTGCCGGCCTATGCCCACATGGAAGAAACATCCAGGTTGAATCAGGACAATGATCCGGTTTCGGCAAAGAGATTCAAAGGTGATATGGCAACGCGTTTACGGCAAGTTCGGATGTATCATTTTTTGTATACTCTGATACTTGGGTGTAATGAATAAATTGAAGGTTCTGGACGATCATGCATGAAATGTCGTTATGCGAGAATATATTGCAGATTCTGGAGGATCATTCCATCCAGCAGGGTTTTGAGCGAGTGAAAATCGTTTTTCTTGAGATTGGTCTTTTGAGTGCTGTCGAACCTGAAGCAATGTTGTTCTGTTTTGAAGCGGTGACTCAAGGCACGTTAGCAGAACATGCCAAATTGGAAATCATCGAAGTTCCGGGAAACGCCTGGTGCACGGTATGCTCAAAAACGGTACCTCTGCATCAGCGCTTTGATGCCTGCCCGGAATGTGGTGCTTACCCGTTGCAAATCACCGGCGGCGCAGACATGAAAATCAGGGAACTGGAAGTAGAATGATGGGTAGCATTTGCGGTTATCCGCGCTAAATCGTTTTATAATTGAGCTTGAAAACCATCTGACGGGCTATATTTAAAGCCAGTTAAGCAGAAATAATTACAGCCTCTTGATTTAATCATAAGTTGCACGATATTCCGTCATTTTATTTCCCATCGAAATAGCTTGAGTAATATCTACATGAAGATTTTTACAGCCAGCCAAGGTAAATGCTGTTTCTATCCAACCACCAATCCTGTGTTCAATAATTTTATTAGGTTCCATTTTTAGTATATATAGATAAGCCTTATGACCGTCTGCTTCACCAGATTCAATCTGAATATCTGTGTAATAAGTATTCATAATACGACTTGATCTTTTGATTAAGAAAGAAACCGATGCTATTCTGACAAAAGCTCGATATATTCCGCTTAAACTATCCTCAGCAGAATACCTGCCTATCTCCCAGGCACATTTTTCAAGGTCGTGATTAAAAAACATCTCGCTCGCGGCTATTGTAGGTTCATCAACCATATCCACCACTTCATACCAAAGGTTATACAGTATCGTTGAGGTTAATATGTCTTTGGATTTCTGCGGCAACCTATCTAGCCACTCATCATATCTGTCAGGATGTTTTTTTTTAACAAAATCACCGGTAGTCTTTGCTGCGGTACCTTTTATTTTCATATTTTCTCCATTTTTTGCCCTTCAGTGTATATCAAAATATCGATATCTGCTAACAAAAATGTTATAACTGGAGAGCAAAGCTATAGCAGGGAGGAGATTCGAAAGCTGCTAACGCAAGATATATCACATAACATGCTAAACTGAAAACTGAAATTTACGGAACTACCAGATGGTAGGTTTGCTCTAAAATATCAGAGTTTCATCAGCGCTTGGAGTCCGGAATTATCAGTCGCAGATCCGCTGCGTCAGTTACGAAGATCAGAAAACTGGAGGTAGAATGATGTGTACGGTTTGTGGTTGTGGCAAAGGCGCAACATCTATCGCTGGGCATCAGCATACACCTGAACACAACCATCACAATTATAGTCTTGGTCCGGCGCATGCCCATGCGCCTGGGATGAGTCAAGCGCGCATGATACAAATTGAGGAGAATATTCTCAGCAAAAACAATGCTTACGCCGCCGACAATCGACACTGGCTGGAGGAACGCGGCATTCTGGCGCTCAATTTGGTCTCGAGTCCCGGATCAGGAAAAACCACCCTGCTTCAGCGCACCATCAGCGATTTGAAAAACGAGTTACCCATATCGGTAATCGAGGGAGATCAGCAAACCTCGCAAGACGCCGAACGTATCCGCGCAACCGGGGTTAAAGCGTTGCAGATCAATACCGGAAAGGGCTGCCATCTTGATGCACACATGGTAGATCATGCCATGCAGGAGCTTAAACCAGAACAAGACAGCGTGCTATTCATCGAAAACGTCGGGAATCTGGTATGTCCGGCTGCTTTTGATCTGGGTGAGAACTATAAAGTGGCAATTCTCTCGGTGACGGAAGGTGAAGATAAACCCATCAAATATCCCGACATGTTTCACGCCGCGCAACTTATGGTGTTGAACAAAATCGATCTATTGCCTTATGTGTCATTCGATGTCGCACGGTGCATCGAATATGCCCACCGAATCAATCCGGAAATTACAATTCTGCAACTTTCCGCTACCAGTGGTGAAGGTTTGGCAAACTGGTATCAGTGGATCAGAGAAGCACATCATCAATTGCAATCGAACACGCCGCAACAAGAAAAATTGACCCAAACCACATCATGCGGCTAAAACGGATTACCATGAAATATGGCTAAACCATTGCTTATATTATAGAGGCTTCCGTCATGTGTCTGGCATTGCCTGCAAAAGTTGTATCTCTTGACCAAAAAAACGATACCGCCACCGTAGTGCTGGGCGAGGTAAAAAAAACCGTATCCATCGCACTGGTGGACGACGTCCAGCTTGAGGATTATCTGTTGATCCATGTTGGTTATGCGCTCAATAAACTCAGCACGCAAGAGGCGGAACAAACGCTTGAATTGTTTGCCGAAGCTGGGCTGACACCCTGACAGGTTGTTGAAAAACGTTATGAGCGTAGCAAAGTCGAGGCAAAAACAGGTGAAAAAGCGGAGTTTACACGGAGTAAATGAGCATAAGGAGCCTGTTTTTAACGAAGAATTTGCAAGTGCAATAGTTTTTCAACAACCTGCCAAGGTATCGCCATGAAATATGTGGATGATTTCCGGCGCCGCGATCTGGCACGCGCGCTGGCTCAAACCATTGCCAGGGAGATTCGCCCGGATCGAATCTACCAACTGATGGAGTTTTGCGGCGGTCACACCCATGCCATCTTTCGTTATGGCATTCAGAACTTCATGCCATCCAATGTCCAACTCATTCATGGCCCTGGATGTCCGGTGTGTGTTCTGCCGATGGGTCGTATCGATAATGCTATCGAGTTGGCGCGGGATCACAAAGTCATTTTATGCAGTTACGGCGATGTGCTACGTGTTCCGGCAAGCGGACGAAAAAGCCTGTTGCAAGCCAGAGCTGAAGGAGCCGATGTGCGTCTGGTCTACTCAACTCTTGATGCCTTGAAAATTGCTCGGGAAAATCCTCAACGCACAGTGGTATTTTTCGCCATTGGCTTCGAGACCACGACACCGCCTACGGCGGTGGCTATTGAGCAGGCACGCAAGGAAAATCTCACGAATTTCAGCGTATTCTGTAATCATGTTCTGACTCCACCGGCGATCCATCATATACTGGAAACACCCCAGGTCGAGAACGAATCCAAACCTGTGAACATTGATGGATTTCTCGGACCATCGCATGTCAGTTCGATTATCGGTACCCGCCCCTACGAATTTATAGCCGAACAATATCATAAACCAGTGGTTATAGCCGGATTTGAGCCCCTTGATGTCATGTATTCAACTTTAATGCTGGTGCGCCAGATCAATGAAGGTCGTTGTGCCATTGAGAATGAATACACCCGCGTCGTTTCTTCTGAAGGCAACCGCAAAGCACAAAACCGGGTTGCCGAAGTTATGGAACTGCGCCTGGAATTTGAATGGCGAGGCCTTGGAATAGTCCCGAATAGCGCGTTGCAAATTAAATCTGCCTATGCTGAATTTGATGCCGAAAAGCGTTTCAACTTGCCAGCCGTCCGCTCATCCGATATTAAAGGTTGCGCATGTTCAAGCATACTGCGCGGGGTAAAAAAACCGACCGACTGCAAATTATTTGGTATCGTCTGCAATCCCGAAAATCCGATGGGATCGTGCATGGTTTCATCCGAAGGAGCGTGCGCAGCTTATTGGAGCTATGGTCGTTTCCGTCAGTCACAGGTTCCACGAAGTTCTGTGACATGAGCACAGATTCCGGGCGTTTTCCGCTGCGGCTTAATATACCCGGCGCAGTGGTGGAAATGAGGCATGGCAGCGGTGGGCGCTCCATGTCTCAGCTCATTGAAGAAATATTTCTCAAGCATTTCGACAACGAGCTTTTACGCGCGGCCAATGATCAGGCAGCTTTCAATGTCAGCACCGGGCGTATGGTGATGAGTACTGATGGTTATGTTATCTCGCCACTGTTTTTCCCTGGCGGTGATATCGGTTCCCTCTCGGTACACGGTACCATTAATGATGTCGCCATGTCAGGAGCCAGACCGCTCTATCTCTCAGCCGGTTTTATTCTGGAGGAAGGATTCCCCATGGCGGATCTTGAAAAAATCGTAATCAGTATGGCCCATGCCGCCCATGATGCCTCAGTTCCCATCGTAACCGGTGATACCAAGGTGGTAAATCGAGGCAAAGGTGATGGAGTCTTTATCACGACTACCGGCATAGGAATAGTTCCCCATAACGTGATGATATCCAGTGAGCAGGCGCAACCGGGCGATGCTATTCTTGTGAGCGGCACCATTGGCGATCACGGTATAGCCATCATGGCAAACCGTGAAAATCTCGATTTCGAAACCACCATTAAATCGGATTCCGCTGCTCTGCATACTCTGGTAGCTGATATGGTTACAGCAGCGCCAGCTATCCACTGTCTGCGTGATCCAACCCGCGGAGGTCTGGCAACCGTGCTCAATGAACTGGCGTATCAATCGCATGTGGGCATGAAACTTGATGAACAAATGATTCCGGTCAAACCTGCGGTTCAAGCGCTTTGCGAACTTCTGGGTCTGGATCCACTTTATGTAGCCTGCGAAGGTCGCCTGGTTTGTATTTGCGCGCAACAGGATGCCAGCCGGATTTTGGAAGCCATGCGGGCGCATCCGCTGGGAAGTGAAGCTGCCATCATCGGCGAGGTAATAGAGGATACGCACGGGTTCGTGCAGATGGAAACCTGTTTCGGCGGTAATCGCGTAGTGGATTGGCTGGCCGGTGAGCCATTGCCACGAATCTGTTGAGTGCTATTTCACAACCCATTCGGCAGAAATTATACACTTTACATGACAAATCGGAGCTATTGTCATGACTTTTACTTTGAAAAAAGTTATTCCCTGGGGTCGAAATTTCGATGAATATCGGGCAATGTTTAATCTCAAGGAAGAAGATTTAGGAAAACGGTTTCTGGGATGTAGTGATGGACCTGCAAGTTTTAACAGCACCATGCACCATCGAGGAGGTGATGTTATATCGGTGGATCCACTATATTATTTCAGCGCCGATGAAATAAGAAACCAGGTTGATGAAGCACATACCGACATTATGGAACAATGCAGGCAGCATGCAAATGAGATGGTATGGACCTTTTTTCATTCAATAGAAGAACTTGAGCAGATTCGCAAAGCCACGACGAATGAATTTCTGTCAGACTATGAGACAGGTTTAAGGGAAGGCAGATATATCAACGCAAGTTTGCCCAACCTGCCATTCGAAGCACAAACATTTGATATCGCCTTATGTTCAAACTTTCTTTTTTGTTATAGCGAGCATTTTTCTGAAGATTTTCATATACGCTCCATAAAAGAGCTATGCCGACTTGCACCGGAGGTAAGGATATTTCCATTGAATGAGCCTGGATCACAAAAGTCGAGATATCTGGACTCAGTGCTCGAGCAGCTTAAAGGGGATGGATTTACTCTCAATATTCAGGAAGTACCCTACGGGTTTAGCCAAGATAACAATAAAATGCTGATGATAAAAACACGCTAAAATCCACCTGATATTTTTCCTGCGTAACTGAATTCAAGTAGCATTTTACTTGGAATAATCACTCTGAAATCAGATTGTTACATTCCTGCTACTACAATATATATAAATTAAATATATTTAGTTGTAGTAGTAGGGGGTATTTCTTTTTGTGAATAAGTCACAAAGCATAAGATTAATCATAAGGTTAACGGCTTTTTTGCCGACTATAACCCTGATTATAAGTAGGCGCGGAAATTGTGAGTATATTTCAGTTGTAATACAGTCTGTGTATAAGCGCCAAGTTATCCACATTTAATATAAGCTTATCCACAGAGTTACCCACAATAAGCGTTATAATCAAGCGTATTCGTTATTTGTCGTGATTGATTTTAACCGAAGTTCCTTAATGCGCTGGCCTGCGTTTCAAGATGTTGCTTGAGATACCGACCGGTATAGGAGTTGGCTTCTTGCATAATAATATCCGGCGCTCCGACAGCCACCACTTGCCCCCCTTCTTGCCCACCTTCAGGACCCAGATCAATAATATAATCCGCTGTTTTGATAACATCCAGGTGGTGTTCAATCACAATAACAGTATTGCCGCGATTACGCAGCGCGTGTAGTACATCCAACAGTTGTGCAATATCATGGAAGTGAAGACCCGTAGTGGGTTCATCAAGGATATACAGGGTACGACCGGTATCTCGCCGTGCGAGTTCACGGGCTAATTTAATGCGCTGGGCTTCGCCGCCGGATAAAGTGGTAGCACTTTGACCCAGCGCGAGATAACCAAGTCCAACCTGTTTCAAAGTGTCGAGTTTTCGCCGAATGACAGGTATAGCGGAAAAGAATTCGGCAGCTTCATCGGCGGACATGGCGAGAATGTCCCAGATGGATTTTCCCTTATAGTGTATTTCCAGCGTTTCACGATTGTATCGTTTGCCAACGCATATTTCGCAAGGGACATAGAGATCGGGAAGAAAATGCATTTCCACCCGGGTTAAACCATCTCCTTCGCAGGCTTCGCAGCGCCCGCCTTTGATGTTAAAGCTGAATCGACCGGGTTTGTAACCACGCGTTCTGGCTTCAGCCGTCGCGGCGAAAAGCTCGCGAATAGGCGTAAAAACGCCGGTATAGGTGGCGGGGTTGGAACGTGGCGTGCGTCCTATGGGTTGTTGATCCACCGCAATGATTTTGTCGAGCAATTCAATACCCTCAATCCTGTCCACCGGTTCTGGCTCTATGGAACGCAAACCGTGCAGTTGTCTGGCCATATAGGGATATAAAGTATCGTTGATCAGGGTGGATTTCCCCGAACCCGATACACCGGTGATCAGAATGAAACAACCCAGTGGAATATCTACGGAGAGATCTTTGAGATTATGCCCGCATGCGCTCCGGATTTTGATCCATTGCTCGATTTCTGGTGCCGGTTCGGCAGATATTTCGATACGGGATGCGCCTGAAAGATAATGCCCGGTTATGGAATCGGGATTTTGCATGATTTCCTGCGGATTTCCGGTTGCTAAAATGTTGCCGCCATGTCGTCCGGCACTTGGCCCCATGTCGATGATAAAATCCGCATGGCGCATCGTTTCCTCGTCATGTTCGACGACGATTAAATTATTACCCATATCGCGAAGGCTGCGCAGCGTATTCAGCAGACGCGCGTTGTCTCGCGGATGCAGACCGATGGAAGGCTCATCGAGCACATAAGTAACCCCGACCAGACCTGCACCCATCTGGCTCGCCAGTCGGATGCGCTGACTTTCGCCGCCGGAGAGGGTATCCGCGTGACGAGCCAGGGTCAAATAATCCAGACCGACGTTGATGAGAAAGTTTAGGCGTTGATTAATTTCCTTGATCAGGCTTTGGGCGATGACGCCTTTCTTTCCATCGATAGATATCTTCTCAAACAGCCTCAGAGCCCCAAGGATCGAATGATCAACCAAATCCGGTAAAGTATACCCCCCAACCTTTACATGCCGCGCAGATTGATTCAGGCGGCTTCCATGGCAATGCGCGCAGGGTTTGTATACCAGATAACGGGATAATTCTGCACGCAAGGTTTGGGATTCGGTTTCACGGTAGCGTCGTATGATGAGTGCAATGAAACCTTCAAATGGTTTTCCTTTATTGTTTTCACAGCCATGGAGCGCTTGTATTTGGGCTTCTTCGGACAATTCCTCATAAGGAATCCGCAGGTCAATACTCGTCATTTTGGCCATTTGTTGAAAAAAACGACCAAAATAAAAATGACTTCGTTCCCAGCCGCCGATGGCGCCTTTGGCGATGGATTTTTGTGGATCCGCAATCAGTCTCTCCAGATCGACGGAAACAGCCAGTCCTAATCCGTTGCACTCGGGGCAAGCGCCATCGGGATGATTAAACGAGAAGAGGCGCGGCTCCATATCTTTGAGTGAAAAGCCGCACATCGGGCAAGCATAGGTGGCGTTGAAGCGGGCCAGTGTTTGTTTCGGATCATCCCACAAGCGCAGATATACCAGGGTATGGCTTAAGGCTATGGCGGTTTCCAGTGATTCTATCAGGCGCTGCCTTGCATCGGGGGCAATCTTGAATCGATCCACTATTACTTCAATATCATGACTCTGGTTGGGATCGAGCTCGATGACATCATCAAGCATGCGGATATCATCATCGACGAGAACTCGTAAAAATCCCGAACTGCGTAATTGTTCAAAGATCTGCTGATGAGAACCACGCCTTCCTCTGATCAGGGGCGCGGTGAGCATTAAACGCGGTTTTTGGGAGAAGGTCATGATACGATCCGCCATTTCGCCAATGGTTTGCGCATCGAGGGCGATATGATGTTCCGGGCAATGGGGTATACCGGCTCTGGCGAATAAAACTCGAAGATAATCATAAATTTCCGTGACCGTTCCTACGGTTGAGCGCGGATTGTGGGTCACCGATTTTTGTTGGATGGCTATGGCGGGCGATAAACCGTCGATGGCATCAACATCAGGTTTTTGCATGATCGATAGAAATTGTCGCGCATAGGTTGACAAAGACTCTACATAGCGCCTTTGACCTTCGGCATAAATGGTATCGAAAGCCAGTGAGGATTTGCCGGAACCAGAAGGACCCGTGATGACCACAAACCGGTTACGGGGAATTTCTACGTCTATATTTTTCAGATTGTGGGTTCTGGCGCCAGTGATGCGGATGAAGTCAAATTTCATGGATTCTTTATACCGATGCGTGTTACGATTAGAAGATTGATAAAAAAAATAAATTACAGTTGATACAAGCAATAAATGAATAGCACTGAAATCCGGGCAAGCCTGACCTTATCCCTGATTATGGGATTGCGCATGTTGGGCCTGTTTATGCTTTTGCCAGTATTGGCGATCCATGTCCGCCATATGCCGGGTGCCCATCCATTGTGGGTCGGGTTGGCGGTCGGAGGATACGGCATTACTCAGGCTATCCTGCAGATTCCGATGGGCTGGCTTTCGGACCGATGGGGGCGCCGACCGGTGATCACCATGGGGTTATTATTTTTTTTGGCGGGCAGTTTGCTTGCTGCGCGTGCTTCGGTGATATATCTGCTGGTTTTCGGACGCTTACTCCAGGGTAGCGGAGCTGTTGCTTCAGCTATGACGGCGATGTTATCCGATCTGGTACGAGAGGAAAAGCGCACACTTGCGATGGCGGTGCTTGGCATCAGCATAGGTTTATCCTTCATCGTAGCCCTGGTGGCTGGACCGGCGCTTGAGCCGATTATGGGTGTTTCAGGTCTGTTCTATATCGGCGCTGCAGGTTCCATTGCGGCGATTGCCCTGTTATGGCTCGGGGTACCGAAACCGCCACAACCTAAAGCGGTTTTTTCCAGCTCAATCCGATCGGATTTATTCGCCGTGATCAAGCAGCGTCAGCTGTGGCCTCTCGATTTCGGAATTTTTGCCTTGCACGCTACGTTGACAGCAAACTTCATGGCTTTACCCGAAGTATTGACCTTGCTTCCGCAATACGGAACGGAGCATACGCATTTTTATTTGCTGATGTTTGGCGGCTCACTTTTTCTCATGATTCCCTTGCTCGGAATGAGCAGCCGCGGCTATCAGCGTCAGATCTATTATGCAAGTATCATGATTCTGGCCCTGGCGCAAGCGGCTTTGTGGTTTAGCAGTTATCATGTTTCCTTTTTATTGGCTTCCGGCATGATATTTTTCGCTGCTTTCAATGTTCTTGAGGCCAGTCTTCCAGCGCTTATATCAAGTCAAGCGCCTGCCGAGCATAAAGGCGCAGCCATGGGTATCTATTCTACTTCCCAGTTTGCCGGCGCTTTTTTCGGCGCCGCTTTTTCAGGTGTTCTGACATGGATCATTCACTCACCTGCGACCGCCGGGTTCGCCGCGGCATTGGTGATGAGCCTGCTGTGGCTGCTTTTTGAAGCAAAAAGCATAAAACAGAGCTTTAAGGGAACCTCTGATTAAGTCTGGACGAAGGTGATTGTGATTCATTATGTTCAGATTCGAGGCGACAATCGCACAGGTTGCAGGGCTATTGCGAAGATTGTCANNAATGAAGCTGGGCCAGTAGGGACATAAGAACCGGGTTCATGACTTAATCTAGAGGTTCCTTACCAGCCGTTCATAAATCAGGTGTCTTTCTCATTGCTTTTTGGCTCATTGTGTTCTGGCGTTTCGATGCCGTGGTTATTCCTTTTTTCACCTGCGATCATATGCAAATTACGCACGTAAATGAGAAGACCACTCGCCTGTCCGACGATAAATACCGGGTCGCGGCGATGAATCGCATAGATCAACAACGTGGCGCCGCCCAGAATACTAAAATACCAGAAAGCTACGGGAATGATGCTGCGTTTAGCCCGCTCGCTGAAAAGCCATTGCAGTAAAAAACGCATAGAAAAGAAGGCTTGCCCCATAAGGCCTATCCCGATCCATATCATTTCGTAATGATTGGAAGACACCTAGTTTTCCTTGACTTTTTCGGTGGGAATATTCGCGCGCCGCATGAGCCACCATACACCGGCCAGATCAACGATTCCTTCTCCAAGACGCCCAAAAAAACCATATTTTGATTGACCCGCCAGGCGTGGGCGGTGCGTGACTGGCACCGTCATAATTTCACCGCCTGCACGCAACACCAGTGCAGGCAGATAACGATGCATATGGTCAAAATAGGGCAGTTCGAGAAATAATTTCCGGGATATGATTTTAAGGCTGCAACCTGTGTCTGCAACATCATCATGCAAAATAGCGCGTCTGATGCGATTGGCCCACGAAGAGGACCAACGTTTGATCGTGGAGTCTTTCCTTTCCAGCCGTTGCCCGGCTATCAGGCATGGTTTGGAAATGCCTTTTATTTTGGCAACGGCCAGCAAACGGGGAATATCCATGGGTGCGTTCTGACCATCGCCATCAAGCATGATAATCCAATCCCCACAGGCGTGGCGCACGCCGCTGACCAGAGCGGCGCTTTGACCAGCGCGGTAGGGATGCCGCAAGATTCTGAATGAACCGCCGGGAAATTGTGGCTGCCATTGCATCAGCCGATTAAAAGTAGCGTCGGTACTGCCGTCGTCGACAAAGATGATTTCATAACTTTCCAGTTGGTCTGAGATATCTTTTAATTCCTCAACCAACGGATCAATGTTTTCTTCCTCATTGAGAACCGGGATAACCACGGAAAAGGCAATCGCAGGGTCTTCGACCGATAGACTGGATGGGGAGGTTTGCAAGTCATGCATGATTCTGAATCTCTCGTGGAGTCCTGATGTGTTCAATTTATTCCGGGTAAGCCATTAGGGAATCTATGAACAAGTCATGAACCCGGTTCTTGCGTCCCTACTGGCCCAGATGTTTTGTGGATAATCTTCGCAATAGCCCTGCAACCTGTGCAATGGTTGCCTCGAATCTGAACATAATGAATTGTATCTGAGCTTCGTTCAGACTTGTTCAGAGGTGCCTTAGGCTTTATTTCGGGTTATAATACCAACGATGAATACCAGCTTTCTAGATCATTCTCTGCTTGATACCCTCAATTCAGAACAAAAAGAAGCCGTAAGCGCACCTCTTGGACATATCCTGGTTCTTGCGGGAGCCGGAAGCGGTAAAACCCGAGTGCTTGTTCATCGCATGGCATGGCTTATTTCCGCCGAAGCCTCATCTCCCTACAGTATTATGGCCGTTACTTTCACCAATAAAGCGGCGGCGGAAATGCGCGCCCGTATTGCCGCTATTATATCTGTTCCCACGCAAAATATGTGGATTGGAACCTTCCATGGTCTGGCGCACCGGTTTTTGCGTTCCCACTGGAAGGAAGCTGAACTGCCACAGGATTTTCAGATTCTTGATGACGGCGACCAATTGCGGTTGGTGCGACGGGTGCAGAAGAGCCTGCACATGGATGAAAATCGCTGGCCGACCCGCCAGTTGCAGTGGTTTATCAACCATAATAAGGATCAGGGCTTGCGACCGGGTTCTATTGAAGATAATGGGGATCCGTCCCAACGGCATATGGTTCGTTTTTACAGTGCTTATGAGCAGGTTTGCCGCACTTCCGGCGCAGTGGATTTTGCTGAATTGCTGCTGCGTTCATGGGATACCCTTAAAGGAAATCCAGCGCTTTTAGCGCATTATCGCGAGCGATTTCACCATATTCTGGTCGATGAATTTCAGGATACCAATCAAATTCAGTATGCTTGGCTGCGTTTGCTTGCAGGGGATAGCGGGCATATATTTGCCGTTGGTGATGACGATCAATCCATTTATGCCTGGCGCGGGGCGCGCATGGAAAACATCCAGCGTTTCCCAAAGGAATATAAGGAAACCCGGATCGTTCGTCTGGAGCAAAATTACCGCTCCAGCAGTACCATTCTCTCCGCCGCCAATGCCTTGATTAGCCAGAATAATAATCGAATGGGCAAAACTCTGTGGAGCAATAATTCCATAGGCGAAAAGATTAGTCTGTATGCCGCCTTCAATGAAATCGATGAAGCTCAGTACATGGCGGCGGAAATAAAAAAACTCCATCAGCAGGGATCGCTCCACGCCGATATAGCCGTATTGTATCGCTCCAACGCTCAGTCAAGAGTGCTTGAAGACGTGCTGTTACAGGAAAATATTCCTTACAGAATTCATGGTGGGCAGCGGTTTTTTGAACGGGCGGAAATTAAAGATGCCTTGGCTTATCTGCGTTTGTGTATCCATCACGATGATGATCTGGCTTTTGAACGGGTAGTGAATGTGCCAACCCGTGGCATCGGGCAACGTTCGCTGGATCTGATTCGGCAGAAAGCTGCAGCTGAAAGCGTGTCCTTATGGCAGGCAGCCTGTTTGCTCTGCCGTGAGGAGCGATCCCGTTCCACGGCGGCGATTGAGCGATTTTTAGCCCTGATCGAAAAAATAAATGCGATGGTGATGCCGCTCATGCTTGAGCAGCAAGTGAACAGTGTGGTGCAAGCCTCTCAATTGGTGGAACATTATCGGCGTGAAACCAAAGAGCAGCTTGAAAACAGACTCGAAAATCTCAAGGAGCTTGAGGCTGCCGCCAGACAGTTCCGTCTGGCTACTCCGGGGGATGATAATACTTCGGTCAGCCAGGCGTTTTTAGCACATGTCGCGCTCGAATCAGGCGAAGCGCAAGCCATTGCCGGTGAAGATGCCGTTACACTTATGACCTTGCATGCCGCCAAAGGTCTGGAATTCCCCATGGTTTTTCTTGTCGGGCTTGAAGAGGGTTTGTTTCCTCATCAGCGTTCATTGCATACCGAGGCCGCTCTCGAAGAGGAACGACGCTTGTGTTATGTCGGGCTCACCCGGGCGGAACAACGCCTCTGGCTCAGTTACGCCGAGCTGCGACGATTGTATGGCAAGGAGACCATCGGTATGCCGTCACGTTTCTTGCGCGAGATTCCGCCCGAACTGGTGGAGGCGGTTCGCCCTCGGTTCCACGTGCGCGCTCCGGTAGCCCCGCAAGCGCAGGAATCCAGGAAAGTAGCAGAATACCGAAAACCCCAGAATAATGCGGCCAATCCGTTTTCTGTGGGGAAAAAAGTACGCCACCCTCATTTTGGCACCGGAGTTGTGCTGGCGCAACTTGGTGAACAAGACCATTTGAAGCTGCAGGTGCGTTTCCAGGCTGGCGTCAAATGGATTATGCCTTCGCGCATTCCCGTAACTCCAGATCCGAAGGTGGGAGAATAGGTTTGATTCATCATTATTCGGGCGCAGTCTATAGATTCTCCGGGCGATTAATAATGCCTGTAGAGGTATGGAAGAGATTCCTTAGGTACGACGTTCTTTAGTGGTTCGTGCTTTGCCGTTGGTCTTTTTCCATTTTTTTCGCAGCAATCTGATTCGGTTCTGTCTGGCGAATTGCCTGACTGCGGCAGCAAGTTCTTTCGATCCGTTCTCTCCTGACCGCCCGTCGCAAGCAGATACCTTGGGTTGGTAACGGGTGTCATTATACAGACGACAGATATGGGAGCAGGGTTCGGCCAGTTCCGGATCAATCATCCTGATGCGTTGCGCGTAACTCAGGGGGCTTTCAGAAGGTCGGCGTTTGATGCCCTGGCGCGCCATAATGTGGCAGAATCGGGAATAAGCCGCCTGGGATGGATCCAGGGGTTTTCTTGAAATTTCCCGGCTCAACAGCAGCGCGATCAAAGCGGTGACCGCTGCTCCGAGCGATAGCAGCCATAATAGCCATTTGCTCCATTCCCCTGGCTTGATGCCCAGATGCCCCATCAATTCCGCTTGCTTTTCATCTCCGTAACCGAGGAACCAGCCATACCAAAACTGCTGTGATGCGTCCCATATCTGGGAGAGGGAATAGCTCCATCGTTGTTGACGGACGAACCAGCTCATTTCTTCATTCTGAGCGGCGATGATGGCTGAGCTGCCCTGCTCGATGCGCATCGGTGCTACGATGGCGACAGGATCAATGCGCGCCCAGCCCTGGTTATCCAGCCATATTTCCACCCAGGCGTGGGCATCGTATTGCCGTACAACGACATAATCGCCAAATTCATTATATTCTCCCCCCTGATAACCCAGGATGATACGTGCGGGAATGCCCGCGGCTCGCATCAGAAAGGCAAACGCGCCGGCATAATGTTCACAGAAGCCCTTGCGCGAGGAAAACAGAAAGGTGTCGATAGAATTCTCTCCCTCCATGGAAGGTGGCGAGAGGGTGTAATAAAAATTCTGACCGCGAAACCATTGCAGCGCTTGCGATACAATTTGCTCCGGTTTCCGGGATTGTGCTTTCCAGTCTTGCGCCAGCCGACGACTGTGTGCATTACCCGTCGTCGGTAGCGCCAGACCCCATTGCATGAATTGGTTATGGGAAGAACCCGAAGGCAAATAATAATCGGTATGGGAACGCATCTGAAAACGGCGTTTATGATGTGGATCACCTATGGCGCGCACGCTGTAATCCCCCATCATCAGAGTCTTGGGCGGAAGCATCTCTGGCACATCAAGGGTTGGAATCCAGCGGCTGTTGCGAGGTTCCAGACGCAGGTCATAACCAGTCGGTGTTCCGGGCTGGGCAAAAGGGTGTTCTATTTTTGCGGTATCGCGGCGGTACCAGCGTCGTCCCTCCAGATCCCATAACACAACTCCGCGCCAATACATCCGTGATAGTGGCGGGGGCCTGTTTTCAAAATAGGCGCGCAATACGATTTCATTCGAGCGTGCCAATTCTGTGATGCTTCCTGGCTCCATCGTTTCGCTAAATCCGGTCACTGCCCGGCCATCGTTATCTCCGGAAAGACCCCACAATGGGCCGCTCAGCCTTGGGAAAAACATAAACAGCAAGGCTGCCAGCGGCAGTCCATAGGTCAACCAGCGTATGCACAGGAGCAGACCACGCCCAGGAGAAACTTTCATTTCGCTTTCGAGTTCCACCAGCAGGGCTGTGAGCCAACCGACTCCAGCCAGGACTACGACGGCGAATAATAGGGATTGCATACTGAGAAAGGCGATTGCCGCGAGAAAATAACCGAGAAAAACCGCCGTATAGACATCACGCCGATAACGCAGTTCGAGCATTTTCAAGCTCGACATGGCGAGCAGAAAAGCGCGACCAGTATTTTCAGAACGCAGATCGTGGAAGGATGCGTAAATGACTCCCATAAACAACATCACCAGAAAAATGCGCAGCCAGCGGGGTGGTATGGAGGGTGGATTCTTCCATGTCAGGCTGATGGACCAGACCAGGCAGGCGCCGCTGCCCACGTTGATCCACCATGGCAGATTGAACCATTGCGGGCAGGATAGGAGCGTTATGCCCGCGATCAGTTGCAAACGCATTTTTTGGGGTAGTTGGTTGATGAAAAGGCTATCCATGCTTTCCCCCTGATGGCGGCATCCCGAAAAGTGCCAGGGCCCTCAGGGAACGGAGACGATGCTGCGCGCCGTCTTCGGGGTCAAACGTTTGGGTAGGCAGTCTAAGGCCGTAGCGCAGATTTTTTTCTGAACATTCCAGAATTCTCTGGCACAGCACGCGCAGGCGCAGTTCTGTTTCCATGGGCGCCAGCGCATCCCATTCAAGCCATACTTCGTGCTGGACAGAATCCGCCATTTGATGCACATAAAGACCGGCTTCACGTGCCAGGGCGCGCCAGACGATCGCACGCGCCGGGTCTCCCTGCTGATAGGCGCGCAGTCCAGCCCATTCCTGTTCGCCGAAAAGGGTCTTGTCTTGCCCTTCATCCGGGCCTGGTACATGCTGCGCGATACTGCGGATGGAAACCGGAGCCGGATAAACCAGGCACATGGTATCCAGTTCTATCCAGTTCCAGGCGCGGAACCAGCCGAACGGGTAGGTCGTTTGGATCGAAAAGCGCGGCGCGCGTAACCAGCCGCGGGATCGGGTTGGCACGACGACTTCAAATAAGACCGAACCGCGTGCTGGAATTTCCGCAAGAATCCCGCCATGATTCTGACTTAACCAACGAATGCCGTAGCGCGTGGTTCGGCTGGGATTGGTGATGCGTATTTTGAACCGGGCGTTATCACCGGAAAAAACCGGCATGCAGGGCAGTGCCTCAAGCCTGAGATGCAACAGATTATGATGCGTGCCATAGAGTGCCACAAACCAGAGCGATCCAAGCATAAAATCTAGGGCGAAAACCATATTGTTGCCGAAATTGGTTGCCAGAATCAACATGGACATCAATAGGGTGGCGCAACCTATCCCGGCGAGGGTAGGTATGATAAATATACTGCGATAGCGCGCAGTATAGGAAGATTTTCGTTTCTGGCGCCGGGTCAGGTAACGAATCACGGTTTCCCGACTGCGGATCAGGAATGAATTAGTTGCCAGGATCTTCGACATCGACTTGCCGCAGCAAGTTTTGCGCCAGGATTTGGGCTTGCTGATGGTTTTCCCGTGGCGCAATCCGATGTGCAGCGATGCTGACAAACACCGCCTGAACATCTTCGGGTAGCACATGGTTGCGTTCATGCATCAAGGCCCATGCGCGAGCGACTCTCACCAGTCCAAGACCTGCTCTTGGTGATAAACCATGAATGCCTTGCGGCTGGTTGCGGCTGTGATGCAATAATGCCAGCACATAATCGAGCAGAGCATCGGAAATATAGACCTTTTCCAGATGGCGCTGTAAAGTAGTGATTTCACGTGCGTTGAGGCTGGGTTGCATCGCGGACACAAGCCGGTTTCGCCCGGTACCTCTGAGCAGTTGCTTTTCAGCCTCAGGATCAGGATAACCGAGATGGATGCGCATCAGAAAGCGGTCAAGCTGGGATTCGGGCAGGGGGAATGTGCCATCCTGTTCCCGTGGATTCTGGGTGGCGATGACCAGAAAAGGTTGTTTCAGATCGTGATTGACGCCATCGATGCTAACATAACCTTCCTCCATGGCCTGCAGCATGGCACTCTGGGTTTTTGGCATGGCGCGATTGATCTCATCAGCGAGCACCACTTGGGAAAAGATCGGGCCGGAATGAAAGTGGAATCCTTCGCTCTGGCGTGAATAAACCGAAGTGCCAAGAATATCACCCGGGAGCAGATCACTGGTGAACTGAATGCGTTTCATACTCAGCCCCAAACTGGCTGCCAGGGCTTGTGCCAATGTGGTTTTTCCCACACCCGGACGGTCTTCGATAAGAAGATGTCCTTGAGCCATGAGGCAAGTCATCGCCAAAGCTACGGAGCGCCGTTTCCCCAGTATTACATGATTGATATCTTCCATAGCCGCCAGCCATTTTTGGATAAGCATGGAATCGTCCGTTTCTGAACTATCGGGCTGGGTGCTTGTGGTCTGATATGGATTGAGAGGTTTATTCATAAAGGTACGATGGTTCAGGAAAGAGCTTGAAAGGTTTGATTTTATCATGATGCCGCTATAGCTATGAACCATTTGCGTGGTGTTGCCCGGATCTTTGTTGAAAGTTATAATAAACGATTTTTATAGATGATTTGAGAATAAAAAAATGGAAATAGTTTTCGTGCTGACGGTGTTAGCGATTCTCATCGTGGCGTTTTTTATGGAATGGCGACCTCCCGGAATCAGCGCCATGGCCGCAGCCAGTATTTTTCTGGCGGCTGGAGTTATCGGTGCAGAAGATGTGCGCGGCGCCTTGAGTAATTCTGCGCTGGTCACGGTTGGCTGCATGTTTGTGCTCAGTACTGCGCTCGAGCGCACGGGATGGATCGAAACACTCGGTTTTGCCCTGGAGCGGCTGGGGCGCGGTTCTCCATTAATGACTCTTTTCGCCTTGATGCTGTTGGTCATGCTGGCATCAGCAGCGGTGAACAATACGCCGGTGGTACTGGTTTTAATGCCGGTGGTAATCATCTTGGCCCGGCGCCAGAAAATGGCGCCTTCCCTTTTGCTGATACCGCTTTCTTATGCCGCTATTTTTGGGGGTGGGTTAACCATTATTGGCACCTCCACCAATCTGCTGGTCGATGGTGTGGCACAAAGCCATGGACTGCCCGCTTTTAGCATGTTTGACATTACCATGACAGGGCTTGTGTTTGCCGCTGTGGGTATTGTTTATATGCTTCTGATCGGCAAACATTTGTTGCCGGATCGACCGATGCTGGATAGCCTTTATAATACTACCCGCTATTTTCATACCGAAGTGCTGATACCTCAGGAATCATATCTAATCGGTAAAAGCCCCACCAATGCTCGCCTGACTCAGAGTCCCGGTGCTATGATCATCGATGTGATCCGGGATAACCAGACCTTACGCCACAAGTTGTCGCAGGTGCAACTGCACGCGGGTGATCGAATTGTCATTCGAACCGATGGCGCCGGCATCAAGGAATTAAACGAAGATATCCGGGTGCGTTTCATCCGAGAGAGCGGAGAACACGATCTTGAGCCTATCGCCGAGCGTGAAGCGGATGTGCTTGAAGGCATGGTGGGCCCGCATTCCCGTTTTGTTGGCAAGCGTATCGCCGATCTGGGTTTGCGTCGGTTCTACGGTGTTTATATCATCGCCTTGCATCGATCCGAAACGCGTTTCTCCGAAGTACTTGAGCAGGTGGAACTGGATTTCGGTGATACCCTGCTGATTCAGGGGCCGAGAGAAGGCATTCATCGTCTTTTCCATGATGGTGAACTGATCAATCTGTCGGAACCTCGTGAACTTCCTGTGCGGCGACACAAGGCACCAGTGGCCCTTATTGCTTTACTGTCAGTCATCGTAATAGCCGCCCTGACTTCGATCCCGGTCGTTTCTTTGGCACTGATTGCTGCAATTGTTGTAGTACTGGTGGGCTGTCTGACTCCTAAAGAAGCTTTCGATGGTATGGACTGGGGTGTATTGATGTTGATCTGGGGTATGATCGCGGTGGGAAAAGCGGTGGAGAACAGCGGTTCACTTGCCTGGATTACGGAGCATACCTTGATTCGACTGGGACAATCAAATCCTGCAATTGCTCTGTCTGGACTGTATCTTTTGACATCTCTGCTGACCGCCTTTCTCAGCAATAATGCCACCGCTTTGCTGCTCACGCCCATGGCGATAGGCATGGCGCAACACCTGGGTCTGGATCCCACTCCGTTTCTGGTCGCGGTCATGTTTGCCGCAAGCGCTTCTTTTGCGACGCCATTGGGATATCAGACCAATTTGTTCGTTTATAGCGCAGGAGGTTACTATTTCCGCGATTTCGTCAAGGTTGGCTTGCCGTTGAATATCATTTTCTGGCTGGTGGCGAGTTTCCTCATCCCGTGGCTATGGCCGCTTAAAGCCTTATAAAATCATGGGCATACCCCGAGCTTTTGTCGATGTATATCTTGAATCGGGAACGGTGCTTGATCTTCCGCCTGAGGTGTCGCATCATTTAAAAAGTGTGCTGCGCCTGGGAAAAGGCGCCCGTCTGCATCTGTTTAATGGCAACGGGTTCGAGTTTGATGCCGATATCCTCAATTGCGGGCGCCATTCGATCCGGGTGCAGATTGGAGAGGCGAAGCACAAGGATTATGAGTCGCCCCTTGAGACGATTCTGTTGCTGGGGCTTTGCCGCAGCGAGCGAATGGATTTCGCCATTCAGAAAGCGGTGGAACTTGGGGTCCATACTATCGTTCCAGTGCGGTGCAGGCGTAGTCAAGCGACCGCAGACGCGAAACGCGCATCCCACCGGTATCGTCGCCGACTGGCGCAGGTGATCGGTGCCTGTGAGCAATGTGGACGCAACCATATACCCGAGGTGGGTGAAGAAATGGACTTGTCCGTTGCCCTGACCCATTACCGGCAGTGTACGGATGGTGCATTGGTGTTATCACCCTATAAGGGAATCTGCATGTCTCAGCTGTCAAAACCTTCGAGTCTGTCATTGCTCATCGGGCCGGAGGGCGGATTGAGCGATGTGGAGCTTGATCAGGCGATTGCTGAAGGCTGGGCGGCGATCCGTATCGGACCACGCATTCTAAGATGTGAAACCGCAGCGCTGGCCGGATTGATCATGGCGCAGACCTTGTGGGGCGATATGACATGAATTTTTTGTCCAGAACTCTTTTGCTCATGTTTTTGCTTCTTTTGGGTGCCTGTGTTTCTTTGCCCGATACCGGTTCTGCTTTGTCCCGGATGCTGAAAGAACAGCAGATAAGATTTTCTGAAATGAAAAAGGAAGCCGAAAGTGGTGATGCGGATGCCGCGCTTCGCCTTGGTCTTTTTTATCTGCATCGGCCGGATGGTGGCGAGCCGGATGCCGTTCTGGCACGCCAATGGATCGCTATGGCGGCGCAAACGGGTCAGGCACAGGCGCAATCGCTCTATGGCTGGATGATAGGGGAGGGTATTGGCGGGAAGCGGGATGTTCATGAGGCGATGCGTTGGTATGAAAAAGCGGCGCAGCAGGGCGAACCGTCGGCTCAGTATAATCTGGGAGCCTGTCTGGCCCAGGGCTGTGCAGGGGAGAAAAAACCGGCAGAAGCTTTTAACTGGCTAACTTCCGCTGCGCGCCTGGGAGTTCCGGATGCGCAATATAATCTGGCGGTGCTTTATACTGAGGGCCAGGGTGGCGTGCAGAAGGATGCTTATAAGGCGGTCTACTGGTATCGTCAGGCAGCGTTTAATGGTGACAGGGAAGCCCAGTATCATATGGGCATGGCGTATTTTAGCGGCCATGGGATCGGGCAGGATCTGGTAGAATCGTTTGCCTGGTTCTCACAGGCTGCGCGTAACGGGCACGCGGAAAGTGGCGAAATGGCGGCTATGTTGAAACAGCAGTTTAATGCGCAAACCTATCGTACGGCACTGGAAAAGTCACGCCAATACTGGGAAAAACAGAGCAATGCTCCAGTTGTTTTCTCACCTTCAGGTCTCAGGGATGGAAATTGACATCTTGCCCGATTCTCCAGAGGCGGAGCTTCGTTCGCATCTGACGGCTATGGTTCGCGTTTGTTCGTTCGGCATCCTTACGCCACAGCGCGGCAAAATGGATTTTCTGCGCTCGTTTGATCTTGTTACGGATCGCCTTTTGACCCGCTGTGTCTTTAAGATGAAGGTATCATTGCATTATACTGATGGCGGTTGCGATGCTATCAGCAAACTTGTGAATCGGTTCGGTGGCTACAATCATGTCTGTTTATGAGCTTGTTCTGAAGCGGGAGCCAGGCGATCTGTCCGCTATAGAGCCACAGAAGATAGACAGCCCTGGTTTAATTAAACTTCTGGGATCAAGAAATCAATGAATCAATATCGCGATGCGGGTGTCGATGTTGCCGCTGGAAATGATCTGGTGCGCCGAATCAAGCCGATGGTAGCGTCGACACACAGTACCAAGGTGCTTGGAGGACTCGGTGGTTTTGCCGGTTTATTTGATTTATCGAGTTGTTCGTATGAACAGCCCGTACTCGTCACCGGATCCGATGGCGTCGGAACTAAGACCTCACTGGCACTGCAATACCATAAGCCTGAAACCGTGGGCGTTGACCTGGTGGCCATGTGCGTCAACGATGTGATTGTGTGTGGCGCCACGCCACTTTTTTTCCTGGATTATATATCGAGCGCACGACTCGATGTTGATGTGGCTGAAAAAATGATCGCTGGCATGGTTGAAGGGTGTCAACAGGCCGGTATGGCGTTGCTCGGCGGGGAAACGGCCGAAATGCCGGGACTATATCAAGCGGGCGACTGGGATCTTGCCGGGTTTTGCGTGGGCATCGTTGAAAAATCCAAAATTATCGATGGCAGCAAGGTGAAGCCGGGCGATGCACTGATTGGGCTGGCGTCTTCTGGTCCTCACGCCAATGGTTACTCCCTGATTCGGAAATTACTGCAAGCGCTTGACGGAGATCAAAATCAGGTGGATGACGGCATTCTTTCGAACCTGCTCGAGCCAACACGGATCTATGTCAAGGCATTGAAAGCGCTCGAAGACAATGCCGTATCCATGCACGCTTGCGCTCATATTACCGGCGGCGGGTTCATCGAAAATCTGCCCCGTGTCCTGCCTCGTGGCGTACTAGCCATGATCGACTGGCCAACATCGCGCTGGCCAGAGGTTTTTCACTGGATACAGCGCCATTCCATGATGACCCCGGCTGAAATGCACCAGGTTTTTAATTGCGGTATCGGGATGATTTTGTGTGTTGATGCGCGGGATCTGGAGAAAAGCATGGATTGTTTGCGCGCCTGCGGAGAACAAGCTCTCGAACTTGGCTTTATCAAAGCGGCTGATTCAGCGCAGGCAGAACCCTGCGTTATGATTGCAGGTTAATTATCCGATATGAGTGATCCCAGTGGCATCGTGGTGCTGGTTTCCGGCCGGGGGAGTAATCTTGAGGCCATAATCCGGGCGCATCAAGGCGGTGACCTGGCTTGGCCCGTGCGTGGCGTGATCAGCGATCAACCTCTTGCGACGGCACTGGAATATGCGTGCGCCGCTGGTATTCCGGCACATGGCATGGATCGTCATTCCTTTCAGAGCCGGGATGATTTTGAACGGCGTCTCGCTGAATTGATTGATGACTTGAATCCCCATGTCATCGCCCTGGCCGGTTTCATGCGTATTCTGAGCGCTGCGTTTACCCGTAGGTATAGTGGCAGGCTGCTCAACATTCATCCCTCTTTGCTGCCGGCGCATCCTGGATTGCATACGCATCAGAAAGTTCTGGCGGCGGGTGAAACGATCCATGGCGCCAGTGTGCACTTCGTTACGGAGCAGGTCGATGCCGGACCGGTGGTATTGCAATCGGTGGTGTCTGTATTGCCCGATGATGATGTGGAAACCTTGGCGCAAAGAGTACTGCGGACGGAACACCGCATTTATCCCCGTGTTTTGCAATGGTTGGCCGATGGTAGGCTCATCTGGCAAGAAGGCATGCCCTGGCTGGATCATGAGCCTTTGACCAAGCCTATTCGCTGGTACGTTGAAAAGACTTGATGATATTAATAAGTTTCAATGGAAATCGCAGGTCGATATGAGAGGATTTTATGAAATTATTCTTGCGCCCTTGTCTTTGGTGGATGTTCCCGTTATCGTTGTGTATGGCTGAAATTCATGCGCAACCGGTTCAGCCATTTGAAGCGCGTTATGTGGTTTCCTACAGTGGCATTAATATGGGCGAAGGCATCATGAGGCTGAAAGTCGATGGTCCGGGGCGCTGGGTTTATCAATCCACCACCAAACCCAACGCTTTGGTGCGTATCGTGCGCAGTGATGATGCGGTTGAGCGCAGTTGGTTCGAATGGGTTGGAAATAGCGTCAAGCCCATCCATTATCAGTTTCGGCATACTTCCGGAGATAAAACCCTTGAAGATGTCGAATCTCATTTTGACTGGGAGCAAAATCAAGTCACGGTGCGCATCGCTGAAGAGACCACCAAACTGGATCTGCCCCAAGGCGCGCTGGATCGTTTGACCTGGAATCTGATGTTGATGATCGGGATCAAAGCGCAATCCATACCTGCGCCATTAACCTTTACGGTGCTTGATGAAGATGCGTTCAAACGCTACAGTTTTGAACCCGGGGAAATGGAAGTCGTTGAAACTTCGGCGGGTGATTATCAGGCGCGACCCTGGACCCGTCATCATGGCAGCCGCACCACGGTGATCTGGTGTGCGCCGGAACTAAACCAGTTGCCAGTCATCGTGGCGCAAAGTAGAAAAGGCTCTGAAAATTTTCGTATGATTCTCAAGGAGTATAAGCCGACCGCAATGCAATAAGGCGCGGCGAATTATGAACTCTGTCATCAGGCCCGCAGAAGAGAATAGGGTGCATTGCATTTCATGCGCATTTCCAGGGAAGCCTGCGCAGCGTTGCCGGCATCACAATGCTATAATGAGAACGGTAACATTTTGCTTTGTTCTCTATTATTGCGGTTGAGATTTGAGCCATGAGTACCCATTTTCCCCTGTTGGATACCATAGAAAATCCTTATGACCTGAGAAGTCTGTCTGAAGCGCAGTTGCCGGTTCTGGCGGGTGAAATCAGGGCTTTTCTCATCGAAACCCTGGGGCAGGTTGGAGGACATTTCGCGGCCAATCTGGGTACGGTGGAATTAACCATCGCCCTGCATTATGTTTTCCAGACACCGGATGACCAGATCATCTGGGATGTGGGGCATCAGGGATATACGCATAAAATGCTCACGGGAAGGCTCAAGCGCATGGAAACCATCCGTCGTTGGGGTGGGCTGGCGCCTTTCCCAAAACGGCAAGAAAGCCCGTTTGATACGTTCGGCGTGGGTCATGCCAGCACTGCCATCAGTGCTGCTGTGGGTATGGCGGAAGCATTCCGCTTGCTTCACGAGTCTCATCAGGTGGTGGCTATCGTCGGTGATGGCGGGATTACGGGCGGCATGACTTTTGAAGCCATGAATCATGCTGGAGCTCTCAAAACCGATATGCTGGTGATTCTGAATGACAATGAAATGTCCATTTCTCCCAATGTTGGCGCACTGAGCAACTACTTTTCCCGTATTTTGTCCAGCCGATTATATACCGGTGTGCGTGAAGGCGGAAAAACGGTTCTCCAACCCATTCCACCCATGAAAGAATTCGTGCGGCGTGCTGAAGAGCATCTCAAGGGTATGGTGATACCAGGAACGCTGTTTGAGGAATTGGGCTTTAATTATGTCGGACCGATCGACGGCCATCAATTGACCACGCTGGTGGAAACATTGCGTAATATGCGTCAGCAACGAGGTCCCCGGCTGTTGCATGTGATCACCCGCAAGGGAAAGGGATTCGCGCCGGCGGAAAAGGATCCGGTCAAATATCATGGAGTCGGGGCGTTTAATCCCCAAACCGGCGTTATGGTGCCCACTCGGTCCAAAGGACCTTCCTACAGTGCGGTTTTCGGAGCATGGTTATGTGATATGGCCGAGGCTGATCGGCGTGTGGTGGGTATTACGCCAGCCATGCGTGAAGGATCGGGTATGGTGGAATTCGAGCAACGCTTTCCCGAGCGTTATTTTGATGTGGCGATCGCCGAGCAACATGCTGTGACTTTCGCCGCTGGGCTGGCGTGCCAAGGCATGCGTCCGGTGGTGGCTATTTATTCGACCTTTCTGCAGCGCGCTTATGATCAGGTGGTTCATGATGTGGCATTGCAGAATTTGCCGGTGTTGTTTGCCATTGATCGCGCTGGACTGGTTGGCCCGGATGGCCCAACCCATGCGGGGATCTATGATCTGGGTTTTCTGCGATCCTTGCCCGGGTTTACTATCATGATGCCTGTCGACGAAAACGAGAGCTATCAGATGCTCTCTACCGGATTGGCTTGTGATGGTCCGGTCGCGGTGCGCTATCCGCGTGGACAAGGGCCGGGTGTTCCAATCGAGAAAAATGTGGCGCTTATTCCACTGGGTAAGGCTGAGATCGTGCGCTGTGGCAAGGGCGTAGCCATCCTGTGTTTTGGTAGTCCCATGTCCGAGGTGTTAAAAGCAGCGCTTCAGATCGATGCTACCGTGGTGAACATGCGTTTCGTCAAACCCATCGACACCGATATGATTATGCAAATGGCTGAAAATTATCAGCTATTGGTGACGGTGGAAGAACATATGACGGCAACAGGCGCTGGTTCCGCGGTGCTCGAAGTGCTTCATGCCCATGGTATTGCCGTTGATGTGCTGAATGTGGGTATCCCGGATCGAATTATCGAGCATGGTTCGCGGGAAGAGATGCTGGTTGATGCCGGTCTGGATGCGGCAGGCATTCAATATGCGATAGAACAGCGTATGAAACGCAAGCGTATTCCAATGGCGGGGTAAATCTGACGGGCGATAAACGTCATCGAGACCTCAGCATAACGCACCCGCAGTTTACACCTTACACCAATGTTATAATTAGCCATGCAAAAGCCATTCGCCACCCAGCCCAAACTTTTTGTATCCGGTTCAGATTCTGGCCATCCGACTCTACATGCGCTTTAAGATACTGAGGCCTTATTAAACTGGTCAGAGATTGAGCGTCTATGGTCTACCGGATCCGAAATGCCCTCGATAGTTGCGCCTGGTATCCAGGATACCGGTTGAATACCTGGAATACCAACCTTATCCTGAAATCAGGTCGTGTGATCCAATATTTCCTCTCGAATGGCGAAATTTTTGCTGGAAACTCAACGACTTCATCCAAAAACTACGGTTATGCTTAGGTCTCAAGGTATTTATGGAATTATTATTACCTCAGATTTTACTTGATCTGATAGAAAAAAAAAGATTTGGTGTTGAATATCAACCCATTATTGATATGGAAAATCAAGATATTTTTGGATACGAATCTTTGTCTCGGTTTTTCACTCATTCCAACAAACCAATACGCCCGGATATTGTTTACGCTTCTTTGCATAGCAGTCCTCTGAGTTTATTCCAAGTGGAATATGAACAAAAATTAATTCAATTGTCATCAGCCCCTGACTGCGAAAGAATCTTTATCAACTTAGATCAAGATTCATATTTTGCGAGTGGTGATTCAGGAGTAAATAATTCTTTTTTGAAATTATTCAATAGCTACCCCAAACACTGTATTACAGTAGAGCTTATAGAAAACTCCGAAATAAATGATGCCAAAATGAGTTTAAAAATGATTGAAAACTTGTCTCTAAATAAAATCCAGACTGCTCTTGATGATGTATTCGGACCACTCTCAATGCTATCATTTGAAGTTCTTCAGCTAGTGGATTATGTAAAGCTGGACAAATATGTTATCCGTAATAAAGATGACAAGGAGTTTATGGCATTGGTTCAATCAATAGTTGATTACGCGCACCTTTCAGGTAAGAAAACAATATTGGAGGGTGTAGAAAGCAAAAATGACCTGGCTATTGCTGCACAACTAAATGTTGATTACGTGCAGGGATTTTTATATAAAGACCATTTTATAAATGTATTCCAAGGAAGTTCTGATTAAGTCATGAACTCGGTTCTTGCGGCCCTTATACCCGGCTTTATTGTTGACAATCTGAACATAGTGAACCACCATCACCTTCGCCCGGATTTGATTCAGAGCTTCCTTAATCTAGAATATTTCTATAGGTTATATTCAAGCGGTCTAGCGTGTAAGTCGTATATAAAGCTGCGTTAATTTTGCGGGCAGTTCCTGCGCATTTCTCACCAGGATATAGCTGTTTTTACCAAACAGGTAGGGGAGGTAATCCTCTGCTTTCTCATCAATGGTGATACAAAAAGGCTGCAGCCCCTTTTGCTCGGCTTCCAGTATCGCTTGTCGTGTATCTTCTATTCCATAGCGCCCTTCATATATATCCAGGTCATTGGGTTTACCATCGGTGAGAATTAGCAGCAGTTTCTGGCACCTCGCCTCTTTTTCAAGCAGTTGACTGGCGTAGCGTATTGCCGTTCCCATACGAGTGTAATAACCGGGGCGAACCGCCTCTATATGACCGCGAACTTCATCACTATGGCGCTCGTCAAACGCTTTAATTTTATAGAAACGCACATGGTTGCGATTTCGTGATGAGAATCCATGCAGCGCAAAGCGGTCTCCTGTGGCGCTGAGCGCCTCTGAGAAGAGAAACAAGGAGTCTTTCACCACGTCAATCACTCGAGTGCTGTTGTTGATATATGCATCGGTTGAGAGTGATAGATCTGCCAATAATAGGCAGGAGAGATCTCGATTTTGCTTATGCAGGTTCCGATAAACAGGAGCATCATTATTCACCTGCCCATGTTTACGGTCGGCTAAAAAGTTTATGTAGCTTTCTAAATCAAGCTCCGTTCCTTCATTTTGGCGGCTCACCCAATGACGCTGTGGTTGCAATACTTCAAACTGGCGGCGGATTTTTCTCACTTGTGTCTTCAACCGTTGCGGAAGATCAGTTGCTTTTGCATCTTTAGATTTCATTGGGATTATTCGACAGTGATCTTTCTGTAACCGCTGCTTTTTATAGTCCCACTCATCTATTGCGATGCCCTCTCCCAGCACGATATCATCATATTGACTGGAGGGTAGGTCGAGGTCTAGCTTGATCTTTGCGGTGGTCGTTTCGCTATCCTGAGCGACGGTGATGTTGTCCATATCTTCTGCCGTCTGCATGGCATCATCATCGTCATCTTCTGTGCTGGTGCGATCCACTTTGGTATATTCGCCCCAGCTCCACAGGCTTTCCAGGCGAAAACTCATCAGCCCATCTTTGCCCTCTGGCATTTCGGTTCGATTGCCTTTTTTACGTGTTGGCTGCTTTTTTTGCTCTTTTTTTGAGTCTGTCGCTTCTGGATTGCCGGGATCTTTAGGCGGCTTACTATTATTAATCTCCTCAGGGGATGGCGCGGGATGTAACCAAAGCGGTACCGGGTGTGGTGGCTTTTTAGCGTACTCTAAACGGATATTTTCTGTTGAACAGCGTAATGCTGTTCGAATGGCTTCTTCTTGTTTCGCTTCTCGTGTTGGCAAACTTGCTGGATCAGGCCGTTGCTGAAGGTGCGCCTCCAAAAGATTCTGATAACGTTCTGTCAAGCCGGGCCATACTGCCAGAGTTTTGAATGTGCGGACTTGATTGCGGCTAATCCAGTCACCCTCTTCTACCTTGATCGCTGACAGAGCGGTCAGCCATAAATAGAGATCTGAATTAAGTTGTTTGCCAGGAAACAGGGCGATGCTTTCAGGTAGTCTCAGAGTCTCTTCATCGCGCCATGCATATTGTATTTTGTCGCCTATACCGGCAATTCGCTGCACTACAGAACGCCGCGCATGAACTTCTGAATCGGTCGAACTTTCAACCGATAAACCGCCGTCTCCCCCCAGTGCACGAAAGAAAACTCCAGCTGTGTGGCGAATATCCACAAGGTAGACAATCGCTTCGGGGTAATGTTTGCTCGCTTTTTTGGTGATAAAGCGGTGCCATGCTGACCCTACAATCTCTTCGAGCATCGGTTACTTGTCTACAAATGGCGACCAATCAGGTGGTAACCAAAACATCATGACAAAGCAGAAGATAAGCAGCACAATAAACCAAATGATAAAATTCTTCTGCCTCTCTTTGGCATGATTTGGGGGCAGGGGAATACCGCAATTTTGGCAGTGATCATCATTCTCTTCCACATCCCGGCCACAGTGCTTACAACTTGGCTTACTCATTACAGGACCCTTATTTTAATCGCCGGGATTTTTGCTTTAACCACTTCCATTAAGGCCGCGACCGTTTCTTCATCGTCACTAAGCGGCTCAATAATAGCGGCCTGGCAGGCTGCTATTGGATCAAGCCCTGACTTAATCAGGGTTGCTGCATAAACCAGTAATCGAGTTGAGGCTGATTCTTCCAAATCATGGTCTTTTAACACGCGTAAAGCATGTGCCAATTCGATCAGTTGTGTTGAGGTCTTTTGATCAAGATCGGTTTCTTTTTGGATGATGCGCGTTTCTGTTTCAATATCTGGGTAGTTAAAGCGCATCGCAAGAAAGCGCTGCCGAGTTGAAGGCTTCATCCCTTTGAGCAGGTTTTGATAACCGGGGTTATAGGAGACCACCAACATGAATTCTGGCGGCGCTTTGAGCAATTCACCCGTCCGTTCTATAGGCAGCAGACGGCGATCATCCGAGAGCGGGTGCAAAACAACCGTTGTATCTTTACGCGCCTCGACCACTTCATCCAAATAGCAGATTGCCCCTTCGCGCACCGCTTTGGTGAGTGGGCCATCATGCCAATAGGTTTCACCATCGCCAATCAGATGACGACCAACCAAATCAGCCGCGCTCAGGTCATCATGGCAGGCGACGGTATATAAAGGGCGACTTAGTTTGGCGGCCATATGTTCAATAAAGCGTGTTTTACCACAGCCGGTTGGCCCTTTAATCAATAAAGGAAGTTGATGGTTATAGGCCTGTTCAAACAGTTCAACTTCGTTATGCTGTGGTTGATAAAAAGGGAGGCTGTCGTTTTTTTTACTCATCTTGATTCCTGTTTCTGTGAGCGCGGACGAGCCTGTTAAAGGCCAAGAAACCCTGGAGGCAAGATGCGAGTTCGTAAATGGATCAGAGGTTCCCCAACATATACGCAATACCAATACTTGTGCAGACCACCACTAACCAGCCATACATAATGGCGCGCCATAGAAATGAGACCCCCCTTAACTCCATAAAATCCCGAATAATTAAAACCGCTTTAACGCCAGCGACCAGAAGCAAAAACAGTGTGGCTACCACTCCACCGGAACCCATCTCTCCAATTAAATAAGATGAGATCGTCAGCAGCATCATGGTGGCCCAGATCAAGTGGATGTTATAAGCACTTTTCATCGGATGATATAGACCAGTGGAAAGAGAATAATCCAGACCAAATCAACCATATGCCAGTAAGAGGCTCCCGCTTCTACATCGATATAATTGTCGGCGCTATAGGCTCCGCGCTTAGCCTGTATCACCACCGCAAGCAGTATCAGCATACCTGGAATCACATGCAGAAAATGGAACATGGTGAGTGACAGGTAAAACATATAAAAAGTATTCGTATCTAAACCGATACCGGCTGAAAACTTATCAGAATATTCCAGCGATTTTAGTATCAAGAAGCCTGCGCCACCTGCCAGGCCTGCATAAAGCCAGTGAATGCAGCGTTTCACATCATTAAGTCTGATCGAGTGAACCGCACGAACGACAAAGTAACTCGAACTTATCAGGAGTAAGGTATTTGCCAACCCAAGTTCACGATTAAGCGTCAGCTGATATTGGTTAAACAGTTCAATGTTTTGTATGCGCATCACCGCATAGCTGATAAAGAAGATGCCGAAAACCAGCAGTTCCATAAAGATGAAAAACCAGATGGCCAAGTCACCGGGGAGCAGTTTGGGCTCTATTTCAGAGCGCTTGCTTGTCAGGTGCGCCCTCACCTTAATAATTTGCCCGACCAGGCGCGAACAAGTGCCCATGTGGTAAAAAGAATAAAAAGAGCATGGATTGTTACAAAGTACGAAAGCATGTAGATCCAACTCATCGGGGAGTCAAGACCACCCACCACAACAATCAGGGCACTTACCAGCAGGAGTGCTATTGCCGCCAACAGATTCACTTTCAGGCCGACGACAGCATAGTAGCGATCAATCGTATCCGGAACAGTTTTCTTATAAATGAGTAATAAGATAATAAAGCCGATGATGGGTAAAACGGTGAGGTTAAGCAGTGAAGCCCAGGCTGCATTTGAAGCTCGCTTTAACTGAACAGCTTCTATTTCCATAAGCACCTCTCGATGTAAGAAAACCCCTGCATACTATTGCGCCATGTAAACATAGCATTAAAAGTCAGCTCAAAATGCTCATTTGCCCACGGAAACTCAGCTTTAATTCTTTTATCCATGGAGCCGAGCGCTTTACCACTAATTTTTTCCTTGCCTTTGCTGCACCCGCAACGTTTTTATGAGGTTCCAGAGGAATTAACTTGCCCCAAAAAGACCGTCGTTTAAGACGGTCTTTCTCCTTCCAAAGCCAACAAGAAGCGGCCTTATCCCTCTACAAGCGCAACCTCTTTCCCTTTCGCAAAGAAGCTATAAAGGTATAGGAACAGTCCTGCCAGGAAAACAACACCTGCCGCCTCACGTATCCAATAGTAAGTCGCCAACTGATCCTGCACCACCATAAACGGTTGAGGGCTATCCGCGTAACGTTGCATATACGCTTGCATAAAACCAGCAACCGTCAGAAACAGCGTAATGACGACCATTGAGATGGTCATTAACCAAAAAGAGCCTATCTCCAGTTTTTGAGCAGTCGCATTAGCCGCTTTTTGGCCACGCATCAGTGGCATCGTATAAGAGATCATCGTTAAGATGACCATCACATAGGCACCATAGAAAGCCATGTGCCCATGTGCCGAAGTTACTTGTGTTCCATGAGTATAATAGTTAACCGGAGCCAGTGTATGCAGGAATCCCCAAACTCCCGCACCCAGAAAGGCCATCACTGCCGTACCCAGTGCCCATAAAACAGCCGCTTTATTGGGATGCTCGCGACGTCTTTTATTGACCACATCAAAAGCAAACAATGTCATCATAAAGAATGGAAGTGGTTCAAGTGCTGAGAAAACTGAACCTAACCATTGCCAGTAACCAGGTGTGCCAATCCAGTAGAAGTGATGCCCGGTTCCAACAAGACCTGAAATCAGCGCCATAGCAATAATAATATAGAGCCATTTCTCGATCACTTCACGATCTACCCCGGTCACTTTGATCAATACATAGGCAAGCAACGAGGCCATAATCAATTCCCAAACCCCTTCTACCCACAAGTGAACCACAAACCACCAGAAGTATTTATCCAGAACAAGGTTGTCGGGATTGTAGAAAGAGAACAGGAAGAAGACTGCCAAACCGATAAGACCAGTCAACAATACAAGGCTGATAACGGTTTTGCGACCGGTTAAAACCGTCATGCCGATGTTAAAGATAAAAGCCAAAGCCACAACGACAATACCGAGCTTGGTAATGGTTGGTTGCTCCAGGAATTCCCGCCCCATTGTGGGGAACAGATCGTTCATTGTCAGTTCAGCTAACCGGGCATAAGGAACCAGCAGATAACCCGCAACAGTTAACGCGCCGGCCACTAGAAAAATCCAGAACATGATTTTCGCTAACAAGGGTGAATAAAGCTCACGCTCGGATTCTTCTGGTATCAAAAAATAGGCCGACCCCATAAAGCCAAACAGCAACCACACAATCAATAGGTTGGTGTGTACCATACGGGCAACATTAAAGGGGATTAATGGAAACAAAAAGTCGCCCACTACATACTGCAAACCCATCACTACACCAAAGAGAATCTGACCGACAAAAAGCCCCATGGCCGCAATAAAGTAGAGCTTTGCGATAGCTTGTGATTCATATTTCATCCATATCTCTCCCTAGCCCAGAACATTTGGTGGCCAGTCTCTGGCGGTTTTAATGCTATCAACATATTTCAGGAACTGAGCCAGCTCTTCCAATTCTTCATCCGAGAGGTTGAATTGGGGCATACTGCGGCGACCCGGAATACCTTCTACCGGGCGGGATTTTATGAAGCCTTTGATCGCTGCTGTACTCTTGCCAAAACGGGTGTAGACATTACCAAGTTCTGGCGCGAAGTAAGCGCCCTCACCCAGTAAAGTATGACAACCGATGCAGTTATTGACTTCCCATAGCCGTTTTCCTGCTGCAGCCTGTTCAGTCAAATTTTCTGAATTATCAGTCTTAGGTAGGCGCTTAACCGTATCAACTGTTAAACCAATAAGCACCAGGAAGAAGAACACCCCGCCTCCGTAGTAAATATTGCGAGCCATCCCCTTGGTAAAGGTTTCTCTCATTACAACGCTCCAGTTTAAAATTTGCTGGCATCTGTATAATTAATGCCCATTATACAAGAATGCAAGTAAGCTTGTCTTCGCAGAAAACAGAACGAAAACCGGGGTCAGACCTTTAGATTTATGATGACTTCCTCAACTTCGATCTCCTGACGAGTAGTGTACGCCGGGAAACTCTATGTTGACATGCACCTGGTTTAAGGGGGAATTTACATATGTGATTGATAGACGGAATGCACTGGCTTGATAGCGACATAGGAAACAAATGGTCGAACATTAGGGAATAGCCTTGCTACAATCTGCTTGAAGTTCGTATTAAAGCTCCCTCTATAGATGATCGTAGTTACGGCAAACCCAATGTTTTCCAAGAACTCAATAACTTCTTTTGTTGTGTACTCTCGAACATGCCCCATGTGACCTGGCTTTTCTAGTTTCTGATACTCCGCATAAATATTCCCCGAACAGGAGTAAGCACGATTTTTAATCAAGAAATTCACCAATCCATAAAGAGATCTTAGATTGGGGCTTGAAAGCATCATATGTCCCCCTGGCTTTATGACGCGAAGAACTTCAGATAAAGTGAATACTGGATTTATACGGAGGTGTTCAAAGATTTCATTAAAAACAACGGTATCGAATGAGTTATCAGCAAAAGGCAGTCTCTCCGACTCAATGTCACACTTGATGACATCAATTCTTAATTTAGCAATTGTTTCTTTATATCTTTCTGGCGCTATATCTATCCCAGTAACATTATAATTACTCGCAGCTAGTGCTGCCGTAAATAACAAGGGTACCGATCCAAATTCTAAAATGGAGTTTCCATGGTGCACCTGATCCTTTGCGATATCTAGATCTAGAGCAATTCTTGATTTATGGTTCGTAACATATGAATTGTGCCATTCAGATAGGCGTTTGTCTTCTGGCGAGAGCTTTTGTGCACACTGCTCTATTATTTCCAGAGAATTTGCTGAAGGATAAAAACTTTGTGATTCAAAATTCATTAGCTTGCCCTGAATACTGTTGCACCCGAGCGCCCGCTTTGAAGTCTTCAAATTTCACGATGCTTCTATCTTGTCGTATTCGTCTTGAACCATCGCGTCAGGGACCTCTGATTAAGTCATGAACCCGGTTCTTGCGGCTCTTATATCCAGCTTCTTTGTGACTCTCTGGACGGATACTGTATAGTAGGCTAATATTTAGACGCGCTCCCTGCAAGATTTTGCCGTAGATTAAAGGATCTGTCCTGGATAACCCATCTGGAGATTATCCAGAACAGTCTCAGACCTTGCCAATACTTCTTTTCCACACAACATAGGGGTCAGGTCACCTGAGTCCGCGACCCTTTTCTGATCTACGTACCAGGTATTACTCCACTATCAGCATGACTTCGGTCGATTTGATCATGGCTAAAGTGCTATCACCTTTCTTTAGGTTCAATTCCTGAACAGCATCTTTGGTGATCACTGCAATGAGTCTTTGTCCACCGACGTCGAGGATAACCTCTGCC
>DEIQ01000059.1:0-13242 GCA_002352565.1 Proteobacteria bacterium UBA2770
GTGGAAGATACAAGAGGTTCCTTGGCTGCCGCATCCAAACAGCCTGATCATGGAACCAACGGTTGAAAAGCCAGGTTGAGTCCCCAGAATAGTAAAGTATTGCGCATTTTTCCCGCTTGTCCACTGTATAGACTCCGGCGTGAATTGTGGCATCGGATCTAATAGGATTGTTTCAAGAAAAATAGGATTGTTTCAAGAAAAACATTCCTGCCTGACTTGCGCAGCGAATCTTCAATGGAAGCCTGGAAGCAAAAATCCACCCAAGCGGCTTAAATCGCGACTCAGCCCAAAAAAAAGCCCCGCCAAAGGCAGGGCTTAAATGCTTGATAATCCAAAAGAGTTCTAGAAAGGCATCATGCTGGCTTCTGCTGCGCCTTCGGGAATCTCCATCATCTCCGTATAACGTGCGAGGTGAAAATCCTGATTGCCGAACTGAGCATCCATCGCAGCCAGACGCGTGAAGTAATGGCCGATGCGCAATTCCTCTGTCTGACCCATGCCACCATGCAATTGCACCGCGCTTTGACCAATAAAACGCCCCGCCCTGCCGAGATAATATTTCAAGGCGCACGTATCTTTTTTGGCGTCTGGATGATTTCCCTGAGTTTCCATAGTGGCGCGATACAGCAGTGAACGCGTCATTTCGGTTTCCACGAACATATCCACGATGCGATGTTTCACCGTTTGAAAAGCGCTGAGTGGATGATCGAACTGATTACGCTGATTGGTATATTCGGTGGTATCGCGGTAAAGAACTTCCATTGCGCCAACTGCTTCGGCGCCCAGAGCCAGAATGGCGCGCTCAATGACCGCTTCCAGAACCGGAAGACCGCCATCTATTTCTCCGAGCACATCTGCCGCTCCTGCTTTCACATCAGTGAGCGTTAATTCCGAGGCTCTTAAACCATCAACCGTGGGGTAATCCAGGCGTTTGATGCCTTCGGCATCACCCTTGACCAGAAACAGTGTAATGCCCTTGACATCGGTTCGATTGCCCGAAGTGCGGGCACTGACTACCAACCAGTCCGCAGTAACTGCGTTCAGCACCAGGGATTTGACGCCATTAAGGGTAAAACCGCCGCCATCGCGCTGCGCACTGACTGCGACATCAGCCGGATTGCCGCGTGCCTGCTCTTCCTCGAATGCCAGCGTCGCCTTGACCTTGCCGTCAACGATTCCTGGAATGATCCGTTTTTTCTGTTCATCATTGCCGCCGAGCAACAAAGCATTACCCGCCAGAACCACTGTCGGGAAGTAGGGTTCAAGCACCAGACCCTTGCCAAATTCTTCCATCAACACCATGGTATCAATCAGATTGCCACCGAAACCGCCATAAATCTCCGGGAATGACAAACCGAGCCAGCCAAGATCAGCATAGGTCGCCCAATGATCTTCACTGTATCCTGGCTTTTTCTTGCTCATTTTCCGCCGGTTCGACAATTCATAATGGTCGCGAATAAATTTCTGAATGCTGTCACGCACCATATTCTGTTCTTGCGAAAATTCAAAATCCATTTTATTATCTCCCTGCCCGTAAATTGATCAATTGCGAATGCCAAGCACTTTCTTGGCGATCACATCTTTCTGAACTTCGCTGCATCCACCATAAACGGTAGCAGCGCGACCAAAGAGATAGGATTCCATCCCCGTTTTTGAAAATTTTGGACCCGCTTTTTTGAAGCCCCAGTTCAAAGCATAAACACCCGCAGCCTCGACGGTTAATTCCTGGATGCGCTGCTGCATCTGTGTTCCCACCAGCTTAAGAATGGAGGAAGCCGGTCCTGGCTCACCACCCGCCTGCGCTGCGGTCATACTCTGCAACTCCGCGAATTCCAATGCCCGCAATTCTATTTCAGCCTGAGCCAGCTTGCGTTTGAATGTGGGATCCTCAATCTGCATCTCATCGCCCGACTTGACGCTTTTGACATTGCGTTTGAGCTTGTCCAGCGCGGCGATAGAACGTGAAATGCCCGCGATCCCACTACGCTCGTGCTGTAAAAGTCCCTTGGCATAAGTCCAGCCCTTGCCTTCCTCGCCAATTCGATTTTCAACCGGCACTTCCACGTTGTCAAAGAATACCTGATTGACATGGTGGCTATTGCCCAGAGTATAAATGGGTTTGATCGTAACTCCTGGTGACTTCACATTGAAGAGCAGAAATGTGACGCCTTCCTGTTTTGCTCCCGAGCTATCGGTTCGGGTCAGGCAAAAAATCCAGTCGGCCATATGCGCCATGGTGGTCCAGATTTTGGTGCCATTGACGGTATAGTGGGATCCGTCCACGGATAACTCTGCTTTGGTTTTCAGTGCCGCCAGATCGGAACCCGCGCCCGGCTCTGAGTAGCCCTGGCACCAGTTGATTTTATTATCACGGATATCCGGAAGAAAACGCTCTTGCTGTTCTTTGCTGCCGTAACGCATGATGATCGGCGCCAGCATGACCTGTCCAAACGGTAACGTGATCGGCATAGCGTGATTGGATGTCTCAGCTTCCCAGATATAATGCTGAACCGGACTCCAGCCCGGCCCGCCAAATTCTTTGGGCCATTTTGGCACATCCCAGCCACCTTTGTCCTTCAGCGCCTGAAACCATTCCGCACGCTTGGTCCAGATATCCTGACCTTTGGGAAGATGCTGATCAAGGAAATCCCGCACTTCCTGCTGAAAGGCCTTTTCTTCTTTGGTGAATTCCATTTCCACGTTTCATATCCTCACATGTACACTTATAAAACGAAACCACATGGTCACACTCTAGAACCATATCGCTCCATTCTACAGTATTAACCGGGCCGATAACAATGATTGACAATTCCAGGTTGCTTTTCACCTTGATGTCAACCCAAACCACACGCCTTTTACAGCCTCAATGAAACGCGCCGTCTGCAACCGGGTGTGAAAAACGCTTGCAGACACGATTCCCGTGTCAATAGAATTCTAGCTATTGTCCTCTTCAACCGCCGCCGATATGCGCTGATAAAAATCGGGGATCGCCGTCAAAACCCGGTTCCAACTCGGAATGAATGGGACATCCATGGGTTTATTCAGAAACTGTTCGCCAGCAGCCATAATGCACTGACTGAATACTTCAATCGTTTTTTCTTCCTGGTGACGATCTAGTTGCAGTCCATTCACCACCGCATCGCTATTATATTGATCCAGCAAATCCAGGGCTGTTCTGAAATAGGTCGCCTTGATAGTGCGGAACTGTTCAGGGGAAAAAACCACACCTTGTGTCGCGAGCTTGCGGAAAATAACGCGAGCAATTTCCGTACTCATGCGATTCAATCCCTTGGTCGAATCGTCTTTCGACAGGAAGTTATGCTTGTGGTCGTAACGCTCCGCAATATCAATCTGACAGATACTGGCATCGGTATAATTGCGCTTGACTTCCCACAGCACGCCAATTTCAAGCCCCCAGTCGCTGGGAATACGAATCGCCCGCATCACATCGGCGCGCATGGCAAACTCTCCGGCAAGCGGATAACGAAAACTATCCAGATAATTCAGATAGGACATGGGACCGTAGATCATCGTCAGGGCGCGAATCAGGGGGCTGACCAGCAGCCGGCTGACACGACCGCCGAAACGATCTTCTCCTGAAACCCGGTAATAATAACCTTTGCAGAAATGATAATTGAAGGAAGGATGAACCACCGGGTACAGCAACCGCGCCAGCATACGCCGATCATAGGTGATAATATCGCAGTCATGCAAGGCAACGGCATCACTGCGACCACTTGCCAGCAGGTAACCGTAACAATACCAGACATTGCGCCCTTTGCCTCTCTCCCGTGGCGCCAGTCCTTCACTCGCCAGTAATTGATCGAGTTGCTGCATTGCTGGCCCATCATGCCAAAGAATGCGATAACGCTGGGGTAAAACAGAGAAGAAACGCTTGGCATGTTCAAATTCTTCCCGCGAGGCATTATCCAGGCCGATGACAATTTCCTCAAGATAGGGTACCTGACACAATTGCGCCACAATTTTCGGCAGAGCTTCGGTTTGAAGCTCCGAATATAATGAGGGCAAAACCAGCCCCATCGGACGCAAAGCGGAAAAATCCACCAGTTCCTTTTCCAGCGCCTCTGTGGACCGCCCACACAAATCGTGCAGCGTAGTAATGGTTCCATTCTGAAAAAAATCACCCATTTTTATGCGCTCCGGTAGTCAAGCCGAGAATCCATTCCGCCGCTTTCACCCAGCCATGAGAGGCGATTTCATCGCATTCAATGCGGCATGGATTTTGAACCTGAATATGATAGCCATTGACGTGCGGCACAACAATGCCAACATCGGCGGCTTCCAGCATACGCAGATCGTTGCCGCCATCACCAAAAGCAATCGTTTTCCATATTTTATCAGGGAACATACTTCGATAGGATTGCATCAGAAAATTCATAGCCAGCGCCTTATCCGCCTGCGCTGGCATCACATGAAGAAAACGCCCGCCTGAAAGTAGTGTCAATTCCTGACTTTTAAGCCAGATTTCAAATTCACGCAGATTTTCAGTAGAATCTTGCCACAGAATCGCTTCCGTCGATTCTCTCTGTTTGGCTTCTTGAGCCTGAACTTGAGTTAAACCGGTGATCTCGATCACCTCTGCCACACTCATGTCGGAAAATCCGCGAAACTGGTAGCCTTTCTGATCCCGCAATCGATGCAGCATCGCGCAAATCGTCTCGTAATCGAGTCCGACGCGGCGAATCTCATAATCGGTGGCCGCTGCTGGTTTTTCTACGCCAACTGCATTGAAATAACCTTGGGGAATGAAAATAACACTGCCATTTTCCGTTCCAAAGGGATGGCGATTACCCATCGCATCGCGCAGGGCAAAGACCTCGGCCGCGCTCTTGCTGGTCAGAAGTATCAGTGGAATATTTCTTGCCTCAAGCTCCCCCATAATCGAACGGGCCGGCTCGAAACCATAATCGCGTGCATCAAGCAGAGTATCGTCCAGGTCGGTAAAAAAAATGAGTTGCGTTGGCGCATCGGCCGATATCAACTTGTTGGCTATCCGTGTTTTATCAATGATTTTCATGGGCTCCACATCGCATGGTAATAGAAACGGGTTGACGGTCCTGATCAAGATAAAAAGTAAGATCCGCACGCTCAGGCATCTCGGCAAGCGTGGCTTCGGTCAGTCTCTGATAATGCTGAATGAAACGGCAAATTTGTTGCGCATTCATTATTCGGTATCCTGTTCCGGAAACAGCGCCACCTTGTTCCAACTGCTCGGCCAGCCTGGTTTCTTGTTGCAAACGATGCGTCTGAACCACGGAAAAATCAGGAACCCGCAACAGGATCAAATAATCAAGCATGGTAAAAAGATCGTCATATTCATGGTTCAAACATTGATTGACATAGCACCTCCAGCGCCTGTCCCCATCCTCGGTTGCTTCCAGATCATTGACCGATTCCAGTAATTCAGAATCGGCCTGGGGTCGGCAACCCACACACCAGCCTTCAAACAGAATTATATCTGTAGGCGGAGAATAAGGCCGCCAATCCGATTCTGGAAGACGATCATCAATGGATTTATCGAACACCGGCACCCGCGCAGGCCCTTGATTCAACAGTACCGAAATAGTTTGCTGGATCAGGTTCACATCATGAGTCCCCGGAACCCCACGCGTCAAGAAAAGCGGATGCTCATGCCGCGACAACGCGATTCTTTGCGCCCGAGTAAGGTAGAAATCATCGATGGACAATACCACTGTACGCATACCGAGCCCATCCTGAAGAATCGGTTGCAGCAGATGGCATAGCGTGCTTTTACCGGAACCCTGCGCGCCATTAATGCCAATCAATAAAGGTTGCGCGCCGCCGCATCTGTGCGCCTGATTGATAAGCAGAGCCAATGGCAAATCTTGCTGTTTAAGTCTTCTCTCGGCATCCCCGCTCAAGCCATGAGAATCCCAGGCAGCCAGATAAGCCTCTCGGCTATCAGCAAAGGCGGATTCCATCGCTTCCGGCATGACACCGCAAGCCATCATGGCTTGTGTGATGCTGTCGAAGCGTTTCAGTTCAACCATTGGTACCGAGCAAACGATACTTGCGAAGCGGATGACGCCATGTCATCTTCATCCGGGTTTTGCTGCCATGTCTACACTGCATGAAGATCATAAGGTGTTCCCTCGGACAGCAAACGTCGTAATCCTTCCAGGGGCAAAAAGAGCCAGTCTGGACGATTAGCGGCTTCATAACGCACTTCATAGAGCGCTTTTTCCAGCAGAAAGGCCGACAATAGATTGTTAAAAACAGCGATCTGCTCCGCATCCAGCCGAAACCCAGCCGTGCTTTGATAGCCGGAAATAAAGGCGCTGGAGGCCAGCATACCCCAATGACGAATCCGGGATGCCAAAGTTTCCTCGGAACCGCTGATTTGTTCACGCAATTGATGCAATACCGTGGCGCCAGCATAATCAAAGGAACGCAACATGCCCGCGACATCTTTCAGCGGAATATGCTTTTGTCTTCTTTTCTGCATACTCGAAGCCGGCTCACCTTCAAAATCGACGAGATAAAAATCATCATGCGCGACCAGCACCTGACCAAGGTGATAGTCGCCATGAACCCGTGTTTTCAGCCACCCTGGCGCACCGGAAGCCAAAAGTGCATCAATCCTGTCGTGCATGATCGGGATATTGCGGATAAACTGTTCCCCTGATATTTTCAACTTATCCGGCCAATGCTTATCGTTTTGCACTACAGCAGCCGTATCATTGATCTGGGCGTGGATATCTTCTTTCCAGGATTGAATGTCCTCACTGGTCACCGGTTCGGGGGCGAAACCCGGCAAATCCTGCGGCGCACCAGCCAGGGCTTGATGCATTTGACCGGTTCTCTCCCCGAGCAGGCGCATATCCGCGACCAGCGACGCATAAACTTCTGCCTCATCCGGCGTTTCAATCTCGGCTGGGTGCATCATATGAAGCAATTCCATATCGCGCTCCAGATTATCCACCACATAGCTCCAGCCATCACCCTGATTTTCGATGTACCGACTCATCAAACCAAGGGTGATGGTCTTATGCTCATTCTGATATTCCATGATGCCAAGAATAGGCGGAATATTGGCAAAAGGCACCATCTCGGTCAAGAAAAGCGCCATTTCCACTTCAGGATTTTCCCCCGGTGCCGGATGACGATAAATTTTTAGAATCGCCTTGTCGTCCAGCAACATGGAGGAATTGCTTTGCTCCACCATCAGGCGTTTGACCGCAATGCTTTGAGACCAGTCCAGTTCATGCAGATAATGGGTCGAAGTAAAATGGATGAATCCCCGGTCACCAACCTTGAGCTTTTTGCCACGCAACATGGCATCAAGAACACCCAAGCCAAACCTGTCTCCAGCCAGAGCATCGTGAAGCACACCGATGTGGGGACCTTTGCGCACTTTCGCCAGGGCAAATGGCAACAATGGAGAAGTCGGCTGAATCAGGGTTTCACCCCAGGAAATAGATAAGGGCAGAAAATGGAAATCATCTTTCTGTTCGCTGCTGGAAACCAGCAAGAGCATCATGACCTCCTGTGGCGTCTTTTCCAGAGCGCCCCACAAAACCAGAGGGTAATGCTGCGAAACGCTATCCTTGGCGCTAAACCAGCGTTGTTTAGGCAGGTAATTTTTAAGGATGTTCCCTTCCAGCACCGTCAGATTCTGCCCCGCGAGCAGATCACGCCAGCTATCCCGCATCACCAGCGTGGCGAAAGCCAGCATGGGCTCGGGCAATTCTTCATGCCAACGCGGCACATGACTGTGATCCTCCACCAGGGTAAACCAGTAGAAAGCATAGTCACTCAGCGTAAACAGGTAGGGCAGATCGCCGATAGGCGGAAAACTCTGCCCATGAAATAATTCTACCGGAAGACATCCCTTGAAAGAAGACAAATCCAGTTCCACAGCCTGTGCGGCGCGAGAAAGATTGGCGATACACAATAGTGTTTCATCGGGATCTTCGCGGATATAAGCCAGGATCTTCCGGTTTCCGGGATCAAGAAAACGAATGGTGCCACTACCGAACGCACAATGGCGCTTGCGTACGGCAAGCATGCGCCGCATCCAGTTCATCAAGGATGACGGGGTGCGCTGGGAAGCTTCCACATTCACCACCTGATAGCCATACAGAGGGTCCATGATCGGGGGCAAATACAGACGAGACGGGTCTGCGAAAGAGAAACCGCCATTGCGATCCGGCGACCATTGCATGGGCGTGCGCACTCCGTCCCGATCACCCAGATAGATGTTGTCTCCCATGCCGATCTCGTCGCCGTAATAGATAATGGGGGTACCCGGCATCGACAACAACAATCCGTTCAGAAGTTCAATTCTCCGCCGATCCCCTTCCAAAAGCGGTGAAAGACGGCGACGAATCCCCAGATTGATACGCATGCGCCTGTCATGGGCGTAATGGCGCCAGAGATAATCCCGCTCTTCATCGGTTACCATCTCCAGTGTCAGTTCATCGTGATTGCGCAGAAAAAGCGCCCATTGGCAGCCATCAGGAATATCCGGCGTCTGTTGCAGAATATCAATGATCGGATAACGATCTTCCCGCGCCAGAGCCATATACATGCGCGGCATTAGCGGAAAATGGAAAGCCATATGGCATTCGTCACCACGACCAAAATATTCGGCAGTATCTTCCGGCCATTGATTGGCTTCAGCAAGCAACATGCGATCGGGATAATTTTCGTCAATAAAGTGACGCAGTTTACGAATAACTTCATGCGTTTCCGGCAAATTCTCGTTGTTGGTTCCTTCGCGCTGGCAAAGATATGGAATAGCATCGAGGCGCAACCCGTCAACGCCCATATCCAGCCAGTAGCGCATGACAGAAATCACTTCTTTCAAAACCCGGGGGTTGTCGTAGTTCAGATCCGGTTGATGGGAATAGAAACGATGCCAGTAATAGGCCTTTGCAACGGGATCCCATGCCCAGTTGGATTTTTCGGTATCCACGAATATGATGCGGGTATCAGAGAAACTCTGGTCGGTATCGCTCCAGACATAATAATCGCGGTAAGCCGATCCGGGTTTAGCGTGGCGCGCTCTTTGAAACCATGGATGCTGATCGGATGTGTGATTGATCACCAACTCCGTGATAACATGCAGATCGCGCTCATGGGCCGCGCTCAGAAATCGGCGGAAATCCCGCATATTCCCATAATCCGGATTAATGCTGCGATAATCAGCAATATCATAGCCGTCATCACGCATGGGAGAAGGATAAAAAGGCAACAGCCAGATTGCAGTTACCCCCAGTTCATGCAAGTAATCCAGCTTTTTCAACAAACCGGCAAAATCACCGATGCCATCGCCATCGCTATCGCAAAAAGCTTTGATATGCAACTGATAGATAAGCGCGTTGCGATACCAGCGTGTATCATTGCGGTCAATCATACTTGAATACTTCTTCTCGGTGGTGGAATAAGCCTCCAGATGGCAAAAGGACGAACCAGATGATCCAGGGCAACCTGCTGAACCTTGCCGTGCCATACGAAAGAACTGCCGCTGACGAGATCCTCGACCTGGATGCTGGCATCATCCGGCAGGCCGAACTCCCACAATGGCACTTCAAAGGAAGCCGTCACCGCGGAATGACCGTAGAGATGGACAGCGATCAAAATGAAATTGCTCTGATCCGGTGTGCTTTTGCCATAGACGAGTACCTGATCATCATACGCATTATAGAAACGCAAATTGCGATGATCCTGCAAAGCAGGATTCTCACGGCGAATGCGATTAACCAGGGCAATTTCGTGACGTATATGCCCAGAACGTTCCCAATCCCAGCGCTTGATCTGGTATTTTTCCGAATCCAGGTATTCTTCCTTGCCCTCGACTGCGGCGGCTTCGCACAGTTCGAAACCGTTGTAGATGCCATAATTTCCCGCCAGAGTAGCTGCCAGAACAAAGCGGACTATAAACGTGGCTCTCGTGCCTTCCTGCAAGTGAACCGGGTTGATATCCGGCGTGTTGACGAAAAAATTGGGGCGGAAAAATTCCCGCGCCTCCCCGCAAACCAGATCATTCATATAATCCATCAACTCAAGCTTATGCACACGCCAGGTGAAATAAGTATAAGACTGGGTAAAACCCAGCTTGGCCAGCCGATACATCATCTTCGGTCGAGTAAAAGCCTCCGCCAGAAAAATTACGTCAGGGTGGTGTATTTTGATTTCCCGGATCATCCATTCCCAGAATGGAAGCGGTTTGGTGTGAGGATTATCGACGCGGAATATTTTTACGCCGTGCCCGATCCAGAACAGCACCACATCGCGCAACGCCAGCCACAAAGATGGCAATGCCTGACCGTAAAAAGTCGGATTAACAATATCTTCATATTTTTTAGGCGGGTTTTCCGCGTGTTTCAAACTGCCGTCAGCGCGCCATTCAAACCATTCAGGGTGCTGTTTCAGCCATGGATGATCCGGTGAACATTGAATGGCGAAGTCCAGGGCAATTTCAAGTCCATGGGCATGCGCAGACTCCACAAGCCTGTGAAAGTCGTCAAAAGTCCCGAGTTGTGAATGAATGTCGGTATGACCGCCTTCCTCGCTGCCTATGGCATATGGGCTTCCCACATCGCCAGGCTCGGCTTCGAGCACATTATTACGCCCTTTGCGATTGATCTGACCAATCGGGTGGATAGGCGGGAAGTACAACACGTCAAACCCCATGCCACGAATATAAGGCAAACGATTGATCACATCATTGAATGTTCCGTGGATACACTCATCATTTCCAGCCGAGCGCGGAAACAGTTCATACCACGAGGAAAAACGGGCCTGCAGACGATCAACCCATATTTCCAGCATGCGCTCGTACTGACTGACACTGCGGTGCTCACCATATTGGCGCATCAGATGCGCGAGTTCCTCCGAGAGTAATATTCTCTCCACACTTTCGGTGTCATCCCTCAACTGACGCAATTGCAGACTCATCGTATTCAGTTGCATGCGATCCTGTCCCAAGGCAAAACTGATGGCGTTTTCCACCAAAAGCATGCCCTCGAGCTGCTCGAGCGCAACAGATTGATCGGCGTCACGTTTTTTTTGATATTCCTGACGCCAGGTCGCGAACCCAACGCGCCATGCCTTGATGGTATATTGATAAATGCCCGGCTCGTTAAGCCCGATATTCCCGACCCAGCGATCATTGTCACAAGAGCGCATGGGCGCTTCCATCCAGTGATGTGAATTCACGCGACGATAAAGCACCGATGCTGCAATGACATCATGTCCATCGCAGAATATATCCGCGCAGACTTCAACCACCTCGCCCGAATGGCGTTTGATGGGAAATCTTCCGCCATCAAGCTCGGGAGAAACGGACTCGATGCAAATGCGGTGCCTGGACAGGGAATTGAGTCGGTTCAACGTTGCAGGATCTGAACCGTTCGTATCTGAATCGGTGCAACTCGCATCTGACCCGGCGCCAGATTCCTGCCCCGCATAGTAAAGAATCTGCAAGGGTGGTAGACGCAACATATCTTGAGGCTGGAGCTCGGCAGATGTACTCTGGGATGGTATCGGATAAATGTGGCGGAAACGCCCCCTGAAACCAGGATTGTTCATCAACAGCGCATCAGCCCGTACGGATAAATGTTGTTCCTTATCCGGATTGATAATCATCAGCGCCGCGTCATGGGCAATTCTGGCATCGGCGCCTGCCACACGCAGCAAGGCGACCGGCCATGTGGCCGCCGGGCTGAGTAACATCTGCGACCCTTCCACATTCAAAGCCGGACGGCTCTTTCTCACCGCATTGATCTCAGCGATAAAATCGCACAGATCGAAAGGTGACCGGGATTTCTGCGCCTCCCAGTGCTCCGGACGGGTATCCACCACATGCAAACGTTGAGGGAAAGCATATTCAAAACCCATGGGCATCATGATTCCAGATGAAAACCCGGCGGTAAAGGCATAGCTGAAGCGATAATGGCGCTCAAGTTCTTCTGGAGGCAGATGTCCAAGTTCCGCCGCCAGACGTTCCGTATCATGACTCTCCGGGAATGCGATCGTCGGGGCGACAGACCGGTATAACTCATATTGCTCCAGCAACCAGGGTTCGCGAAAATCCCAATATTTGGCACTGTTGAAAAAATAATCAAACCGGGCTTCTTTCAGCGCCAGCACTTCCTCGGGGGTGCATCCCAGAGTTTCAGCGGCAAATACAACATCCTCACAATGCTCGCGGGCGTTTTTCAACAAAGGTTTCCAGAAAGTGCAGGGAACCTGGTAAGCCGCATCACAGCGAAATCCATGGAATCCCAGATCAAGATGCCGAACCAGATAATCATTCCAGAACTGCAATTGTTCATGCATGATTTCCCCGTTGCTGTAATCCAGTTCAGCCAGATCGCCCCAGATAGTCACGTTGGCGGAATTGTCAGGATCGACAGCCCGGGGCGAGCGCAATTCCCCATTCTCTTCATACACGAACCAATGCGGAAAACGTTCCACGAGAAGGCTGTCTTTAGCGGTGTGATTGATCACCAGATCCATCATCACCTTGATGCCGTAACGGCGGGCGGCGGCGATAAAATCGCTGAGCAATTCATCGCCGCTGCGCTGACTGTCGGCCTGAAGAAGCGGATGCAAGCGCTCAAAATCCTTAATGGCGTAAAGGCTGCCTGAAAATCCGGGACAGTGGAACGGATTGATGTAAATCCAGTCAAATCCCATGCCGGCGATACGCTCAAGATGATCCGCCCAACGATCCACAGACCCCGCCAGCAATGGAAAAAGATTGTAAATTCGCATTCCTGTGACCATGTTTCTCCTCTTCTGCCGAGATTCCCGGCACCCATATTTTCAAGTTGAAGCCATCATCACAAGGCCAAGAGGCAATATGAGATGCTTGCGTCTTCCGCGAAAACCTGGCTACAAAGTTCAGTATTTATTCACCGCGCTGACCAAACACAACATCTTCTGGTGGAATCCAATAGAAAAGCGGATTCGATCCAGAGAACCAATGGTATCAAGAAAATCAGAGCGGCAATCAATCTGCTCTGGGTGCAAAAACCGAGGATAGACTCCTTGTTCAGCAGGGTGAATGGCAAGCGCCCCATGATTCGATACCAAACACCGGCCTGTCATTATCCAACTATGAACTGTTATGATTCCCGCTTTTGCCAGAGAACTCCGTCACAACTCAATATATACCTCATTGGCCAAACAGATGCGCTGTTCAGAAGTGCATTTCCCGGGTTCCGGTTTAAGGAACCTCTGAACAAGTCA
>DEIQ01000059.1:13271-35133 GCA_002352565.1 Proteobacteria bacterium UBA2770
GAACCCGCTTGCGTCCCTACTGGCTCAGCTTCATCGTTGACAATCTTCGTAATAGCAGGGCTAACCCGCGCAATTGTCGTCTCGAATCTGAACATAATGAACCACCATTACCTTCGCCCAGACTTGATCAGAGATTCCTTGATTATTCTGGCGCAATTTTAACCAGCCAGACCGATGGCATCCCAGTAATCGAACTGGCGGAATTCCCGGCGACGATATAACCCCCTTCCCGCGTAAGGCGCACGGATTCAAACCTATCCTGACCTGATCCGCCGAAAGAGCGCTGCCAGAGCATTACACCCTGTGAATCGGTGCGAACCAGCCAGCCATCCCGTCCGCCCGCACCTAGCGACTCCGTCCATCCCGCAAGTATAAATCCGTCGTCCCGTGTCTGGCGCAATGAGAGGAAAACATCGTCGAATTTACCACCAAAGCTCTGACGCCATTGCAGATTGCCGGAACCATCGGTTTTGATCAGCCAGGCATCGCGTCCGCCGTTGCTGTAAGATCCGGTAAAACCGGCGGCTACATAGCCGCCATCATGCGTTTGAATGACACTGAACGCCCGTTCATTCTTATTTCCGCCAAAAATACCGTTCCACTGGACAAATCCAAAGGGATCGGTTTTTACCAGCCACATGTCTTCCGCCCTGGCGCCATAGGATTGCGTAACCCCAGCGATGATAAAACCACTATCGGTGGTCTGGGCTATCGAATGAATGCGGTCGGCTTTAGAACCACCAAGCGTTTGTTCCCAGATCGAGGTGCCATCCTCATCCATTCTGACGACAAAACCATCATAATCGCCAGTACCGGTCGAATCGGTTCGTCCACCCACGACATAATCGCCATCGCTGGTGGCGCTCAGTGCATAACCATAAACTTCCGCCTGCCCGGCTAGCAGAGAGATTCCACGCCGCCTGATCCACTGCGATTTGAGATTGGCATCGGTTTTCAGCAGCCATGTCGCCACAGGTTCGCGTCCTACCGAGGTAGTCCGGCCCAATACGCGAAAACCACCACTCGCATCGGGGAGAATGCGATGACCATAATCGTCACCTAAAGCACCGAAGGTACGGCTCTGCCTGATCTCGCCGGAATAATCGGTTCTGATTAACAACGCATCGATATTTCCCAAGGGGGTTGCCCGATAACCGACTACGATGAACCCACCCGTCGCTGTAGGCAGGACATCCGCTCCCCAGGCTCCCTCTATAACGAAATTAACTCTGGTAATATCATCAAATGTGGTGATGTCAAATATTCGGTTCCACGCAACAGGTGGAGGACTGGTTTCCTGTGCTACAACAAATTCATGCCAGCACAGGCCCAAAACGCTCAAACCAGCCGTCAACATCGTCAGCCATACCTGATTTTTCATGCATTATTCTCCTTTTACCTGCGTGGCGATAAGCTATGCACAAGCCCGATAGTAGCGTTCAATAACGTGCCTGTCGCCATATATCCAACATTACCAGTCCATTCCATATTTCAGCACTTCAATGCGTTCATTGACCAGCCTGAACTCCTTGATGATGACTCTATTCCACTTGCCCCATGGCATCAATTTTACTGGTGGAAAGCAGATCCAGCCCGATAAAAACAAAGCCGTCATCGTCTGAGTTTAACGGCTGAAGCCGATTCATTCTGATTCGGCCTTCCATAAGTTTGTGGCCACAGCGATATTGGCAATATGCGGCTCCATTAATCCCTGCTTTTGAGCATTCAGACACAGCAACCGCATATTTTATATTGGTCGAAAGTATTCGCGTGTAACATCTGACCCACCGCGAGGTAAGCGCCCCCCGGAGGTTTGCGTTATGACAAAAATGCTATCGGTGCCACAGGATCCATAATGCTTTTCCCATTTCCGGCTCCCATCAACCGTAAATTCACTAATCAAGGCATCGATATTATTGTCGTCTCGAATCTGAATATAATGAATCCACCTGAGCTTCGTCCAGACTTGTTCAGAGCTTCCTTTAGTGAGTCGCTACCAAGGCGACGGTTTCGCTCAAAGTATCCCACCATAGGCGCACCGGATGATTCTTGCTCGCACGAAGGCAACCGTCTACGGCATCAACCGACAGCGGGTAACTGTAATAAAATCCCTGTATTTCATCGCATCGTAAAGCGAGCAGATAATGACTTTGCTCTTCGGTTTCAACACCTTCGGCAACACAGCCCATTTTTAATGTATGCGCCAAATTGACAATGGTGCGCACGATTTCAGCATTTTGCTTGTTATTCGTGAACCCGCCCATCACAAATGAGCGATCAATTTTAAGCTTGTCTGCGGGCAAACGATTCAAATAAGCCAGACTTGAGTAGCCGGTTCCAAAATCATCAATGGCGATGGTGATACCCATATCCTTCATGGCCCGCAAATTGATGACGCTGGCCTCGCCATCGTGCATAAGGCTGTTTTCGGTCAGCTCGATCTCAAGATAAGCAGGATCAAGCTTGGTCGCATGCAATGCCGTACGGACTACGGACACCAGATCCCGCTGCTTGAATTGCTCGGGAGAAATATTAATGGCTATGGGGTAGTCCAGCAGACCTTCACTGAGCCAGCGATAAGCCTGTCGACATGCTTCAAATAAAACCCATTCATTGAGTTCATTAAGCAAACCACTCTCCTCGGCCAGGGGAATGAAAGCACCCGGATAAAGCAACCCTCTTTCCGGATGATGCCAGCGGACCAGTGCCTCAAATCCGGAAAGCAATCCCGTAGCACTGAAAAGCCGGGGCTGGTATCTAAGCATCAATTCGTTGCGCTCGATAGCTCGACGCAATTCCGCTTCCATAGTGAGTTTCTGCTTGGCCCGATAGGCAAGGTTATGATCATATTTCTGCACTTGCGCGCCCCCGTTGCGTTTGGCATAAAACATGGCTGTTTCTGCGTTGCGCAACAGCATTTCCGGCGTACGCCCATCTTGCGGATACAGGCTAATGCCAATGCTGGCCTTGATGTGCAATTGATCTTCTTCAAAAGAGATGGGCGCGGCAAGCCGTTCGAGAATTCTCTGAGCCACCATGATGCTTTCCTGTTGTGAACCAACCTTGGGCAGAACGATCACAAACTCGTCTCCAGTATAACGACCCACCGTATCAGGGGTGCGGACACTGCCGATCAAGCGATGGGAGATTAACTTGATAATCGTATCCCCGCCTTCATGACCATAGAGGTCGTTGATCCGGCTATAGTTGTCCAGGTCGATAAATAAAAGGCCTGCGGGGTGCCTGCTACGATCAGCCATGCCGATCGCCTGACCCAGGAATTCCATGAAAACATCCTTGGTTACCAGTCCAGTCAAGGGCTCTTTTCCGGAAATATGGCTCGCTTCAAGTCTCCGGATATTTCTCGAGCCGAGATCGGACAGAATCCACAGATAACCGATGTTATACCGGCTGGATTCATCTTCCAATGTACTAACCGACAACCAGCATGGAAAAATCTGGTCATTTTGCCCCCGGATCAACAATTCACCCGACCAGTGCTGTTCCAGCTTCAAATCTGACAGAAAATCCGCTGCATTTATTTGGGTCGGCAGAAGGATACTGACAATGTTTTGATTCCGTGCATCCTGTAATGTTAAGCCCGTCATACCACCAAAAGCCTTGTTGACATCCAGAATACAGAATTCGGTATCGGTAATCACCATAGCATCTGAAGCGCGGGAAAAAGCCACATTCGCGACCGCCGAATTGTCGCGAGCCGAAAACCAGTGGGATGAATTTGTCCAGAACTCTAATTGAGCCGGCTTGCGTTCCCACATCACCCTCACCTGGCGAATATTGACCGGTATTTTTTGTTCTTCATGGGCAAGCATCCATCGCACGCCATTATTGGAGTGAGTCTCATTGTCATCGGCCAACAATTCCTCAACAGTCATTGACAACAACTTGTCCCGGCTATAACCACTGACAAGGCACAAGGAATCGTTACAGAACTTTATTTTTCCATCGTGCGGATATCTGATCAATAGCGGAACAGGGATGCTTTCCAATAGTATCTGCCAGCTTGAATCATTCTGGCGCAAGTCTTGCTGAAGCTGCCCAAGTTGGCGGTCTTGTTCACGCGCGCGCATAAGCCGTTCGATCACTTCGGAAAAATACATCATAATTTCTGTACGGGTCTCATGAAAAATCCTGTGTGCATGATGACCCAGCAATAAGACACCCCATATTTTATCTTTCTGGAACAAGGGTATAGCAGCCATTGAACCCAGATTTTTCGGCCACTGACTTGATGCCATCCAGGGCGGGGAAGGTTCTTCCAGCACCGAAATCAGAGAGGGATATTGTTGCCGGATTGCAACAGCCATCAAGGACCTGCCTGTGGCCTCTCCAGGATCTGCCGACCAGCGGGTTTTTCTGACCCATGCGGCATCGGTGCCTTCTGTTGCCACCACTTTGAGTTCATCTCCACTATCGAGAGCAAATATGGCGGCGATTTCACCCAGCTTGGATTTAACGAGGATCTGACAGATATTGGAGACCAGGTCATTCTCCGTTACATGCTCAACTGAAATGGAATCCAGCAACATCAAAGTATTACAGACACCGGTGATCCACGTCTCATGGATCTGAACCTTTTGAGTGCCGCGCTCTCGTACATGAAGCATAATGCAGGGCAATCGTCGACGCGGCAAAGGATGGCACTCGAAGCTTAATGACATCGGGGTTCCATCCTTCCGTTTATATTCCATGGTTATATCGTGTGCAGGCCGCTCGATGTCGAGCCCGAAAAATGCTCTCAGCCAATGATCAAGCTGCCGCTCGTTTTCCGGATAATCTTTCCACAATGCCAGAAAAGAAGCACCGCACAGTTCTGTCACGCTTTTATCCCGTTCCTGCGCGGCCCATGGAGTTACATCAAGGATATTCAAATCCCTGTCCAGAAGAAACACGGCTTCGTTTAATTGACGCACTTCGGGAGCCAGGAGCATTGTATTGCCATTCTTTAACCAGTTAAACATATTTCCACAATCCTTGGACCAAACAGCCAATGTAATGAAGCTCTTACTATCCGAGCCCATTCAATCGTCATATACGACTATCATAGCAGCGCCGAACAGGTATTTGAATGGTATTCGGGTTTATGCGCCGCTTATACTATCAATTTAATATAATTGCCCGCTTTCTATAATAGGTAAACAGATGCAGAGTTATTCTGTCCGGCATTGTCAACCATCAACATGCCCGTCTGGCATGCCCCGGATCGGAAATTTGCAACAGTTTCCTATCATAACCCGTAACCACGAGAACCGAACACGACATGATATGGGCAAGTTTTCTGACCTATCTTATGGTGGTCTTCCTGTTGGGAGTGATCGCCTATCGGCAAACGAATTCGGTAGAGGATTATCTACTGGGTGGACGACGCCTCGGTTCCCTGGTCGCTGCCTTGAGCGCCGGCGCCTCGGATATGAGCGGATGGCTTATGCTCGGACTCCCCGGCCTGATCTACCTGCAGGGCCTGGATGGCGCCTGGCTTTCCCTCGGTCTTCTGACTGGTGCTTATGTAAGCTGGCGATTCATCGCTGCGCCACTCCGCTCGGCCGCCATCGCGCGGGACAATGCGCTGACCATTCCTGAATTTCTCAGTCGCGCCGTCAATGATGACGGATTCTGGCTGCGCGGATTGAGCAGTCTGGTGATCCTTTTCTTTTACACGATTTATACCGCTGCCGGCCTGGTAGCGGCAGGCAAACTGTTTGAGCAGTTTCTGAATATCCCTTATCAATGGAGCGTAGTCATCGGTGCGGGGATTATTTTCACCTATACTTCCCTCGGCGGTTTTCTGGCGGCAAGCTGGAGTGACGTACTTCAGGGTCTGCTGATGATGCTGGCGCTAATATGTATTCCACTTCTGGCATGGATAGATCTCGAACAATCCGTATCGCCGAACCTGAATTTCTCTATTGGCAAGCTGCCAAGCTTAACCATAGTATCATCCCTGGCGTGGGGCTTGGGTTATTTTGGCCAACCGCATATATTAACGCGCTTTATGGCCAGTCGTTCTACGCAAACCGTACATCGGGCCCGGCGTATCGCCATGCTATGGATGCTGACATCCATGATGGGCGCCATAGCTACTGGTCTGATTAGCCAGGCTATTTTCATTGACCCACTGCTGGACGAACCGGAAACAGCCCTGATCCAGCTCACACAACTTCTGTTGACGCCGGCTCTGGCCGGTCTGGTGCTGGCTGCCATCATGGCGGCCGTTATGAGCACGGTGGATTCCCAACTCCTGGTATGTTCCAGTGCCATTGTCGAGGACTTATACAAGTACTTTCGCAAGGAGAAAGCTGTCGATGCGCAGATGGTATGGTTAAGCAGAGTAGCGCTGATCCTGGTGGGTTTGGTAGCCTTGCTACTGGCTTTCGATCCCGACTCAAGTGTCCTGATGCTGGTTGCGTACGCATGGGCCGGGTTTGGTGCCACCTTTGGTCCATTGATTCTTTTGAGTCTTTACTGGCCTTCTTTGAGCGTTGTTGGCGCCAGATCGGGTTTGTTCGCCGGACTTCTTGGTGTTATCTTATGGGAAAACATGGCGGGTGGAATTTTTGAACTTTATGAATTACTGCCCGCCTTTGTGTTCGCCATGGCGATAAGCATCGGTTTCAGTCTTCTGTTCCCCGGCAAGGGCAGAAGAAAACCGGCGTATGAACCATGAACCCACTCTTTATTTTGCGCAACAATACAGCATACCCATATCATGAAAAAAACAGCGCTCAATCAGGTCACGCGTGAGGCATTCGAACGCTGGGGGCGCCAACATGATCACAGCGGAGAATTGATCGCGGAAATACGCGAGCGACTGATAAGCCGTCTTGATGGCATCCTCGTTTCGCCCTGTTTGATAGCGGATATCGGTTCAGGATTCGGGGAAGGAATGCGCCCCCTGATCAAGCGTTTTCCCAACGCTCACGGTATGGTGGTGGACTGGGCGCTTTCGCCCATGCCTCAGATCCCATGGTACCGATGGCGTTTGCGTTCCCATTGGCACCGAATCGTCGCGGACGCCCGCGATCTGCCCCTGACAACAGGCGCTGTTGATCTGATTTTTTCCAATATGCTCCTGCCATGGATCGATCCACCAGATCTATTCTTTTTCGAAGCGCGCAGGATCTGCCGACCCGGCGGTCTCATGCTTTTTTCAGCCCTGGGGCCCGACAGCTTTCAGGAACTGCGTGATTTGTGGACACAAGCTGGAGGAGAGAACTCCATTCCCCCCGGCTTGTGGGATATGCATGATCTGGGAGATATGCTGATCCATGCCGGCTGGTCCGATCCCGTACTCGAAACCGAACGGCTGATTGTTCACTATACCACCTGGCAATCCATGATCAACGATTTTCGTCATGCCGGGCCTCTGCTCTGGAACGGAACCATGCCCCACGGGAGGAAACCTGGACAAAATTTATGGCGCCGTTTCAGGCAACTCCTTGACGAAAAAGCATGGGATCTCACCCTGGAAGTGATCTATGCGCACTCGTGGGCTTTGAATCACCTCCCCCACAATGCTGGAATATCAACACCAGGAGAATTCCACATTCCTCTTGGCGGGATCAACAAAAGAAAAACCTTGATCGAGTAAAATATGGATATGACCGGATTGTTTGTGGCTGGAACGGACACTGGAGTGGGTAAAACCCTGGTCTCGGCGGCCCTGTTATATCAATGGTCCCGCGCCGGATATGCCTGTGCGGGCATGAAACCGGTGGCTACCGGCGCCATCCTCACTGAAGATGGATTACGCAACGATGATGCTACCGTACTGATGCAGGCAGGTTCTGTCCAAATGAATTATGCCTGGCACAATCCTTGTGTATTTGCAGACCCCGTCGCCCCTCATCTGGCAAGCATGGAAGCCGGTTGCGCTATCGATCTGAAACAGATCAAGCACGCCTACCATAGACTTCGCAACCAGACATCGAGAATCGTAGTCGAAGGAGTTGGCGGCTGGTTCGTTCCCATCGACAACCAGCGAACCATGGCGGATGTCGTCCGCATGCTTGGCCTTCCAGTAATTCTGGTGGTGGGCATTCGTCTGGGCTGCATTAATCACGCCCTGTTGACGGTATCGGCGATCCAGAACAGCGGATCCCGTCTGTGCGGCTGGATCGCAAATACCATCGACCCGAACATGCCTTTTCTGGAAGGCAACATCACGACCCTGGTTCAATCCATCAATGCGCCGTTGCTGCGTGTCATTCCATGGCAAAAAGAACGGAACGCCTTGTTGGCAGCCAACAACTGCCCGACCATACCCTGGGACCTATAAGGAAGAACTGAGCAAGTCATGAACTCAGTTCTTGCAGCCCTTATGTCCAGCTTCATGGTTGACAATCTTCGCCATAGCCTTGCTATTACGCGCTATTATCGTCTCGAATCCAAACATAATGAATCGCACCTGAGCTTCGCCCAGACTTGTTCAGAGGTTCCATAACGGATGATACGACAGGTAAAACAATGAAAATGAAACGGATAAAAAATATGCTTCGCTACTTTATGTGTGCGATTCTGTTGAGCGTAACCACCGTTCATGCAGACACGGACAAGCCCGAACTTTGGAATCAAGCCATCGCCCTGCAACAAAAGTATCCTCTGATCGACGGACATAACGATTTTCCATTTGCCGCGCGCATGCAAGGCCTGGTTTCGGAAGATCGAGCCTTTCTTCCCGACGAGCTTCCCAAACTCCATACGGATATTAAACGCTTGCGTGAAGCCCGTCTCGGCGGTCAATTCTGGGTGGTTTTCGTACCAGCGGACGAGGCACATCCTGCACATATGGCTCTCGAGCAACTTGATCTGATCCATCGTATGATTGACAACTCCGAATGGCTGGAACTGGCAACCACGCCCGATCAGATACGTGCCATCCACAGGCGCGGGCATATTGCATCTTTAATCGGAATGGAAGGGGGTCACATATTAGAACAATCCCTGGCATTGTTGCGCCAGTATCACGCCCTGGGTGTACGCTACCTCACCCTGACCCACAACAGCACCACCAACTGGGCCGATTCCGCCACAGATAACCCGCGCCACGATGGTCTGAATGACTTTGGCGCCGATGTCATCAAGGAAATGAACCGCCTCGGAATGTTGGTCGATCTCTCGCATACCTCCGACAAGACCGTGAAAGACGCTTTGCGGATCAGCATTGCCCCCGTGATTTTCTCCAATTCATCGGCCCGTGCCATCGCCGATCACCCCCGCAATGTCCCGGACAACCTATTGCGCCGACTGGCTGAAAACGGCGGTGTTATCATGGTTAACTATTACAGTGTACTCCTGGTGCCTGAAGCCAGCGCCATGCAGAATCAGATCACGCACAAGAAAAATGAACTGCTCGAGACACAAGATATCGATCGTCCCGCCGGTTGGGATGCCTGCAAGGCATGGATGTTCAATCACGTTCCGCGCGGATCCATCGACGATATACTCATTCATATTGATCATATCGTCTCGGTGGCCGGAATAGACCATGTAGGCTTGGGTAGTGATTTTGACGGCGTGACCCTGTTGCCATCAGGACTGGATGATGTTTCCCACTATCCGGCATTGATAGCTGCACTTTTGGGTCATGGCTATAAAGAGGATGAGGTTGCAAAAATCATGGGAGGGAACATTCTCAGAGTTATGGGTGAAACCGAACAGATCGCAGCGCAAATGCAAGGCGACATAGCGGAAGATCCGGCAGACACGCACAACAGCGAACAATTGGCACCTGGAGCGCCACCAGTCCTGGATTCAATCGCCACTTCTGAAAATCAACAAACCAGACCCTGGATTAAGCCCTTACAACAAGCGCGATGACATGTTTGTTGCCGCCGCCAGATCTTTAATCATCGGCTCCATGGTCTTTTTTCCTGATAGCGCGTGTGGGTTCTGTTGAACCTCCCTGTTTCCCCTGACTTGCCTTGATGCGTTCATAAATTTCTTCGCGATGCACGCTAATATGTTCCGGAGCCTTGATACCCAATCGAACCTGATTGCCCTTGACCCCTAATACAGTCACACTGATATTTTCGGCTATAATCACCGTTTCACCAATCCGGCGTGTCAATATCAACACAGTTGCGATCTCCTTTCGCTGACCAATTCCCCAAAAGCTGGCTAATTTTCTCGCAGTAAAATCGCTCTACTTCGTGGTTCATGGTTGTTTCTTGTATCATCCCGAGCGGTCATCCTCAAGGTGGAAGGCTGAATGCAGCGTGCGTACCGCCAGTTCCATATATTTTTCATCAATGACGACCGATATTTTGATTTCCGATGTTGAAATCATGCGTATATTGATACCTTCATCCGCCAGGGCGGAGAACATGCAGCTGGCGACTCCGGCGTGGGAACGCATGCCGACACCAACCACCGATACCTTGGTGATTTCCCGGTCACCGAATACATGCCGGGCACCGGTCTGTTGAGCGCTGTTATGCAGGATCTCAAGCGCATAATCATAATCATTCCGGTGCACAGTGAAGGTCAGATCGGTCGTGCCATCATGAGCGATGTTCTGAACAATCATATCCACTTCTATATTGGCATCGGCGACTGCAGCCAGAATACGGTAGGCAACACCCGGTCTGTCCGGAACACCGATGATGGTTAGCTGCGCTTCATCTTTGTTAAAAGCAATGCCCGATATAACTGCTGTTTCCATGTTTATCTCTTCTCCACCAATGAGGGTTCCGGAACCCTCATGAAAACTCGACAGCACGCGCAAACAGACATTATACTTGCTCGCACATTCAACCGAGCGATGTTGCAAAACCTTGGAACCCATGCTGGCCAGTTCGAGCATCTCTTCAAAGGTCAAACGCGGAATCAGGCGGGCATTGCCAACCACTCTCGGATCGGTGGTATAGACCCCGTCCACATCGGTATAGATGCGACATTCTTCCGCCCCAAGCGCAGCGGCCAATGCTACCGCAGAAGTATCAGAACCGCCACGACCCAGCGTCGTGATATTTCCATCGCTATCAATGCCCTGAAACCCCGCGACTACAACCACGCAACCCTGATCCAGCAAGGCATGGATTCTGTCGGGGTCGATATGGCGAATACGCGCCTTGCCATACTCACTGTTCGTCACGATCGAAACCTGGGCGCCCGTCAGACCACAGGCGGAAATGCCATGATTTTCAAGCGCCATTGCTACAAGCGCGGCCGTGACCTGCTCACCGGTCGCTAGCATAAGATCGAGTTCTCTGCGCCGGGGCTGAGGTTGAATTTCCCGGGCCAGATGAAGGAGCCGGTCGGTTTCCCCGGCCATGGCCGAAACCACAATCACCAGCCGCTGCCGTTGATGGTATGCATCTGCCACGCGCTTGGCAACCGCTTGAATCCGTTCAATAGAACCGACGGAAGTTCCTCCGTATTTATGGACGTAAAGCCCCGTATTATTCTGCAATCTATCTATAACCTTTAGTGCTTCTGGCAGGCTGTTGAAAAACTATTGCACTTGCAAATTCTTCGTTAAAAACAGGCTCCTTATGCTCATTTGCACCGTGTAAACTCCGCTTTTTGGCCTGTTTTTGCCTCGACTTTGCTACGTTCATAACGTCTTTCAACAACCTGCCAGTATCTCGCTTTATGGGTTCAGTTTCTTACTCAGCCATGATTCCACCTGTTGCAGCGCTTCAGGGATTCCAGAGGGATTCGTCCCCCCGGCCTGCGCCAAATCAGGCTTTCCACCACCGCGCCCGTTAATAGCAGGCGCGATGGATTGAATGAGTTCATTGGCGGGACATCGCCTGCTCAGATCACTACTTACAGTGGCGGCCAGGCTGGCTTTTCCATTGCTTTCGGCACCGAGCACAATGACCGATGTTCCCAAACGATTGCGCAATTCATCAAGCAATGGGCGCAAACTTTTCGCATCCGCATCCGGTACCCGAGCACACAAGATATTGACTTCTCCTATCCGCTGTGATTGCGCGGCAAGTTCCAACGCTTGACGCCCGGTCAGTTGAATGTTCATACGTTCGATACGCCGCTCGAGTTCCCGCTGATGTTCCAGCGTCCGCTTCAGATGTTCAAGCCATTGCTCCCGTCCAGCCTTGAGCAAAGATTCAGCCTCGGAAATCTGACCTTGCAACAAGCGCACCTGCTTGAGCGCAGCCTCAGCGACCACCGCTTCCACGCGCCGCACACCAGCGGCAATGCCGACTTCATGGACGAGCAACAGAATACCGATCTCCCCGCTGCGTGACACATGCGTGCCTCCACATAATTCCACGGAATGATCTCCCATCCGCAACACGCGCACCTGTTCAGTGTATTTTTCGCCAAAAAGCGCCAGTGCGCCGGAAGCTAGCGCCTGTGTATAATCCATCAGTTCGGTTTGAACCAGCACATCCTCCTGAATCCAGGCATTGACCCTGTCTTCAATGCGCACTTTTTCCTCCCCAGTCAAGGGCGAATAATGCGCAAAGTCAAAACGCAACCGTTCCGGTTCCACCAGAGAGCCTTTCTGGACCACATGATCGCCCAGCACGCTGCGCAAAGCAGCGTGCAGCAAGTGGGTTGCCGAATGGTGCCGTTTCAAACCCGCACGCCTTTGACCATCGATACGCGCCTGCACGCACTGCCTAATGCCGATCGCTCCCATGGTGATCGAACCGGCATGCGCGAAAACCGCACCAACCTTATTCACAGCATGGACATGAAAACAGCCTTCAAGAGCGATGATTTCACCATGATCCGCCACCTGACCACCGGACTCGGCATAAAACGGTGTCTGATCCAGAATGATGACTCCCTTCTGTCCATAGGTGAGACTTTCAACCGCTTGTTGAGCTTCGTTGCGCAGATCAAGAATAGCGGCAGAGCATTCCCCGGTTTCGTATCCACAAAATCGGGTATCCGGCAACGATTCGAAATCGGAACGATCCACCTGGCGGACAAATCGGTTGGCAGAACGCGCTCTCTGCCGCTGACGCGCCATGGCCGCCTCGAAACCCTCAAGGTCGGCACCGATATGGTGTTCCCTCGCCACATCGGCAGTCATATCCGGAGGAAAACCATAAGTGTCGTACAACTGGAAAATCAACTCGCCTTCGAGCTTTGCCTCATGGCAATGTTGTAACGCGTTTTCGAGTACACGCATCCCCTGCTCAAGGGTCGCCGCGAAACGCAATTCTTCCTGCTGCAGCAGTGTTTGCGCCAACCGGGTATTTTTACGCAGCTCGGGATAAGCAGCGCCCATTTCATCACTGATCAGCGGTATCAAACGGAAAAGAAAAGGATCATGCAACCCGAGTTTATAACCATGGCGCAAGGCGCGGCGAATAATCCGGCGCAACACATAACCGCGACCTTCATTACCCGGCACGATACCATCGGTCATAAGAAAGGCGCACGCACGCAGATGATCGGCAATCACCTTGAGCGAAGGGTCGAAATCCAGTGGCCTGCGCGCCAAAGTCGCAATCTCGGCCATCAGACGTTGAAACAGATCAATGCTGTAATTATCATGAACCCCCTGCATCACTGCAGCAAGGCGCTCAAGCCCCATGCCGGTATCGACAGAAGGGTGCGGCAGCGGATTCAATACCCCGGAACCATCACGTTCGTATTGCATGAACACCAGGTTCCAGATCTCGACATACCGATCGGCATCGGCATTCACGCCGCCCGGTGGATCACCAAAAAACCCAGATCCGTGATCAAAGAATATTTCCGAGCACGGACCGCACGGACCCGTTTCCCCCATGGTCCAGAAATTATCATCCGTAGCGATATGGGAAATGCGATCAGCAGAAACCCCGATTTGATCCTGCCAGATGCGTGATGATTCCTCATCATCAGCATACACCGTGATCCAAAGGCGGTGTTTATCGATACCCAGCTCTTGGGTCAGGTATTGCCAGGCGTAAATGATCGCTTCGCGCTTGAAATAATCACCGAAACTGAAATTACCCAGCATTTCAAAGAAAGTATGATGCCTTGCGGTATAACCGACGTTTTCAAGATCATTGTGCTTTCCTCCGGCGCGCATGCAACGCTGCACACTTGTGGCGCGGGTAAACCCAGGAAGCTCACGCCCGATGAAAACATCCTTGAAAGGCACCATGCCAGCATTGGTGAACAGAAGCGTAGGATCATTCACTGGCACCAGAGAAGCGCTCGGAACGATCGTATGATCCTGCCGTTTGAAATAATCCAGAAAATGCTGTCGCAACTGGGCCGTTAGCATAAGTTTTTCTGCTCCTGACGAATCTCAGTCGATGGAATGGCTGCAAATGCGGTGCGCAGTTTCTCGGTCAAAACCCCGCTGATACAGATACCGCATCTGCCGAATGCGTTCCGAAGAATCATGCGGCAACGGATTGCCAAAATGCTTGCAGCGAATCCATTGCGCCCGTTCAGCCCAAAGATTTCCGTCCTGTGGAAGGTGTTCCGTGATGATTTCCTCTGAAAACCCTTTCCTTTTCAAATCCATGCCAATAAAAGCGGGCCCATAACCCCGGCGCATTAACGCATGGATACGATGATCCATCACCTTTGCGTCATCAAGCAGCCCATAATCCTGGCATCGATCCAGTGCAACTGATATGGTTTCGGCATCGAAACCCTTTCGTTTCAAGCGGTCACCGAGTTCAACCCTACCGAAGTCACGCCGCGACAACGCAGCCAGCGCCTGATTCATACAGGCTTTCGTGTCACGGTCATCAGCCGCTTGATTCATCATCACCTGAGCGTAATCTCTCATCCGATGTGTCCGTCGTTTGACGCCTCCCACCCTGGTTGAAAAGTATCTCCCGCAGTTGCTGTTCGAGTTCTGCCATTAATTGCGGATTTTCCATAAGGAATTGGCGTGCGTTTTCCCTGCCTTGACCCACACGGGTATCTCCATAGCTATACCAGGCACCTGCCTTATCGATCAAATCGTGTTTGACTGAAAGATCAAGAATCTCCCCAGGGCGTGAAATGCCGCCATGTTCGTAAATAATCTCGAATTTGGCTTCCCGGAACGGCGGAGCCAGCTTGTTTTTCACCACCTTGACGCGAACTTCATTGCCGATAATTTCATCATCGCGTTTCATGGTACTGATTTTGCGTATATCAAGGCGCACCGAAGCATAGAATTTCAATGCATTACCACCGGTTGTTGTCTCGGGGTTGCCAAACATCACGCCGATTTTCTGACGGAGCTGATTGATGAAGATTACCAGGGTATTGGAGCGTTTGATATTGGCGGTGAGTTTACGCAGCGCCTGAGACATCAAACGTGCCTGCAGCCCCATGTGCGAATCGCCCATTTCACCTTCAATCTCCGCCCTTGGCGTCAACGCCGCCACAGAATCGACAACTACCACATCAACTGCTGCCGAACGTACCAGCATGTCGGCTATTTCAAGTGCCTGTTCTCCCGTGTCGGGTTGGGACACGAGCAGTTCCTCCACGTCAACACCCAGTTTTTCCGCATAAATCGGATCAAGCGCATGTTCGGCATCGATAAAGGCAGAAGCTCCGCCCGCAGCCTGAGCCTGAGCGATGACATGAAGAGCTAACGTGGTTTTACCTGAGGATTCCGGGCCGTAAATCTCGATCACGCGCCCCCGCGGTAATCCGCCAATGCCGAGCGCAGCATCAAGCCCCAGGGATCCGGTGGGGATGACCGCAATCTGTTCAATCGGCTCATCGCCCATACGCATGATCGCACCCTTGCCGAATTGCTTTTGAATCTGGCCAAGAGCAGTTTTCAGCGCATTTTGTCTTCGTTCTTCCATTAATTCATCACTCCAATCATCATGAATACAGTTTCAAGGCCCATGGTCATTACGCTTTCACGCAATAGTTTACAGGACAGCGCCATGAACTAGGGCGTAGCAAGGTGACACAGCATCACAAGCGCAGCATGTACCGCCTGTTCGCGTACCGCGCGACGATCACCGCTAAAATGATGCTCCCCAGCGTGCACCGCATCTCCACGACGTACTCCGCCCATCCAAACCAGCCCTACAGGTTTGGATTCTGTTCCACCCGGTCCTGCGACACCCGTGATCGATACCGCCAGATGAGCCATCGGATTGCGTGCAAGCGCCCCGAGCACCATTTGTTCAGCCACAGGTTTGCTGACGGCGCCATATCTGTTCAGGGTTCCCTGACTGACGCCGAGCAGTGCTATTTTAGCTTCGTTACTGTATGTGATTATACCGGATTCAAAATAATGGGAACTACCGGGCAGATCCGTTAATGTTTTAGCCAGCCAGCCGCCGGTACAAGATTCAGCTGTCGTGATCCTGTAGCCTTGGGCATGGCATTGATCCGCCAGTTGACAGATCAAGCCGATCAAATCCTTTTCCATCTCAGGGTACCTGTTGTTTGCATGCCAGCTTTCAGCATGAAATCAATGGCATCGGGCTGTCTTGAGCGCCACTGATTTCTGCCGATCCATCTTCAAGCCACGCCCTGGATCACATAAATCTCAGCCATGCTATTCGAAAGTCGTCTCAACGAATGTTTGCTGCCTTGATTTATTGCGGAATGCAGCCATCTGGTTTACGACAGCAACCTTTTCCGGGTAGACTGACCATTACCATTCATTAAATTCACTTAGAATTGTATTCATATTTGCGCCTTTTTTCCACATGAAACCAGACAAAACCGAAAAATCAGCGCTGCAACATACCCCCATGATTCGCCAATACCTGTCCGTTAAAACCGAATTTCCGGACATGCTGGTTTTTTTTCGCATGGGCGACTTTTACGAATTATTTTATGAAGATGCCAAAAAAGCCGCTGAAATACTCGATATCGTATTAACGCAAAGAGGTGTTTCCGCCGGCGAACCGATCCCTATGGCCGGAATACCATGGCACCAACTCGATGTCTACCTGGCCAGATTTGTGCGCCAAGGCGGTTCGGCTGTCATATGCGATCAAGTCGGTGAAAACGTTGCGGGCGGATTGATGGAGCGTAAAGTTACGCGCATCGTAACGCCAGGCACTATCATCGAAGAGACCCTTCTTGATGAAAGGAAGGACAACCTGCTAACCGCCCTTTGCAGAGGCGAAGACGATACTTACGGTTTGGCAACGGTAGATTTGAGCTCTGGACGTTTCAATGTGCGCTGCATGCAGGGCTACGGGTCCATGAAAGGGGAAATGGCTCGCTTGCAGCCGGCAGAAATCCTCGTAAATGACGAGATCGATCTGACCATGCAAACGGTCTCCATCCGCCAGCGCGATCCGAACGATTTTGATGCCACCGCCGCCGTATCCATGATACGAGAGCAATTTGGAGAAACCAGCCTTGTCAGGCTGCAGGAGCAACATGTCCCCGATGTCGGAATCGGAGCCTGTGGCGCGCTGCTGATTTATCTGCGGGATACGTGTCGCTCGGCATTACCTCATCTTCAGCATTTCACCATAGAACATCTCGGGGAATCACTGATCATCGATGCGGCAGCCCGCCGTCATCTGGAACTGGAACGCAATATCGGGGGAGGGCGCCGCTTTAGTCTCCTGCATATCATCGATACCACCGGCACACCCATGGGTTCCCGCTGCATGCGCCGCTGGCTAAACCGCCCGTTGCGCGATCGCCATACGCTGGAAGCGCGGCAGGCTACCATCGGCGCACTTCTGAAACATCAGCTGCATAATCCTCTACGCAGCCACCTGAAAGGTATCGGTGACGCCGAACGCAGCATGAGCCGGATAGCAATGAATTCCGCCAGACCCCAGGATTTGTTATGTCTGCGGCGTGCCCTGCAGATCGGTCCTCGAATCAATCAGTTACTGATGAAAACAGGAAATATCGCTGGAATCAACCCCGCGCAATTCAGGGCATCTTCACTCGAAGATTTATGCGATCTGCTTGAACAGGCTATCGATGAACAACCGAGTTCGTCGATACGCGATGGGGGCGTTATCGCAGCCAATTTTGATGCTGAACTCGACACCCTGCGCAGCATGAACACCCGAGCGGTCGATGCTTTGTCGCAAATGGAAAAACGTGAACGCCAGCGTACCGGATTGAACCAGCTCCGCATTGGTTATAACCGCGTGCATGGCTACTATATAGAAATAGCCCGATCCCAGGCGAATCTGGTTCCCGCCGACTATGCGCGACGCCAAACCCTCAAGTCGAGCGAGCGCTTCATTACCCCCGAGTTGAAACAGTTCGAAGATGAACAATTGAGCGCGCAACAGCGCGCCATGATGCGCGAACACGCTCTATACGAACAACTGCTCGCCGATCTGCGAGCGCAACTGTATCCCATACGGCGATATATTGAAGCCCTGTCCGAGATCGACACCCTGGCGGCACTGGCAGAACGAGCTGAGACTCTGGGCTGGAGCAAACCCGTATGGCATGACGATCCCATGATCGATATCAAGGATGGATGGCATCCTGTGGTCACTGCTTTTCAGAATGAGCCTTTTGTGCCCAACGATATTCATCTTGATACCGCCCGACGGCTGATGATACTAACCGGGCCCAACATGGGTGGCAAATCGACCTTTATGCGCCAAACCGCACTGATCGTTATTCTGGCTCAAATGGGTAGTTATGTACCTGCCCGTAAAGCGCATTTGGGCATCTTTGAACAGATTTTTACCCGAATCGGAGCTTCCGATGAACTGGCTAGCGGCAAATCGACCTTCATGGTCGAAATGTGCGAAACCGCCGATATATTGTTATCCGCCAAAGAACGCAGCCTGGTCATTATGGATGAAATCGGGCGCGGAACCAGTACTCATGATGGCCTGGCGCTGGCCTGGGCCTGCGCGGAATATCTCTGCACCCAGTTAAAAGCGCTGACATTGTTCGCCACCCATTATTTTGAGCTAACTCGACTGGGGGATCTCAATCCTCACGCCTACAATCAGCATGTGAGCGCCACCGAGTATCAAGGGCAATTAGTTCTGTTGCACAAGGTGAAAGACGGACCCGCTGATCGAAGCTATGGACTGAATGTGGCGGCTTTGGCTGGAATTCCGGATGAAGTGATCGAACATGCCCGCCATCATTTGAACGAATTTGAAAAGGGAATGACTCCGCCGGTTTCCAGCACTCAACCAGCCCTGTTTGAATCCCAGCCCCATCCCCTATTGCAAGATCTTGAAAAGCTTGATCTTGACGCGCTGTCACCCAAGGAAGCACTTCATTTGCTGTATCAATATCAATCAGATTTACTTCGTGACAAAGATTGAATATTATTTGGATCAATGAATCAATGATATAAGTATAATTGTAAATTGTAAACGTATAGATACTAGATAGGTTGGCTTTGAAATGCGAATCAGATCTGTCATTGAAATAATTATCTTTATCAGGGTCTGTTAACGCCAGCGTTAACAGACCCTGATATCACGCCACCAAAACTACGCTTCAATGCTTGTAATCAATGCAGTTAGAGGGAATCCATGATTTCTACGATTGTAGTATTGGTTTTTTCGTCCATAGGGCTATGTGGCTGGATCTTCGTCTCCAAACGAAAAGCGAAGCGAACCTGCGATCAATTGCGGCAAGACATTTCGCAGTTGCGCGAACACCAAGGTCATTTTTCCGATTTTTTTGATCATTCCCCCGTCGGCGAACTGATATTCTCGCCTGGCGACGGTCGGATTATCGAATGCAACGATACACTGATCGGGATGCTGGGCTATTCGCGCCAGGAATTGGCGGACATGCCTGTTTATGATCTAATCCATTCTCCCACCCAGCATCAGGGAGCGCCTGCGGAGATGATGGATCCATTCAGAAACCGGGACGCCACGGAATATGATGCACGCTGCCATGACGATACCTGGCGCCGCGTTATATTGAAATCCCGGCCTGTTTATGGTTCAGATGATACACTTGCGACAGTCCAGACCGCCATCGTAGAAATGCCCCGACAATTGGTCGTAGACACCCGTCTCGAACAGCAGGGATCACTGCTGAGCAGCGTACTCAATACCATTGGAGAAGGTATCGGCGTAGCTGACCGCCATGGAAAACTCAAGGATTGCAACCAGTCTTTTGCAGACATGCTGGGTTACACTAAAGAAGAACTTGTGCGTTTCAACGTTAATGACTTAAGGGTTCCTGGAGATAGAGGCAAATCTGATATCGAACTTATAGAAAACCATATAGAAAACCCGCTCTCCCAAGGCAGCACCACGCGTTACGAACAGAGTTATTGCCACAAAGACGGACATATCGTTCCGGCTCTGATTTCGGCCAGCATCGTCCAAACAGGCGATGAAAGCACCAGACTGTATGTGGGGGCCATCCATGATATGACCGAGCTCAAGGCAAAGGAATACGCCCTCGTTGAGGCAGAGCAATACTGGCGCGAACTGATCGAAAGCGCCACCGAAGCGATGTGTGTCGCCAGCCACGATGGATGCATCTATTACATGAACCAGGCGTATGCCGATCTGGTAGGCTACAGCAAGGAAGATCTCTACCGCCTCGGCTGGAAATACCTAACGCCCCCGGAATCTCTCGATATAGAGATGCACCATATAAATGAGTTTCGCGCAAACAAAAGTACTGCATACGTTAAAAAGTACATTCATAAAGATGGGCATGCGATCCCCATCCGTATTTCCTACCGCCAACTCCATAAACACAGGAATTGGGATACGGAACGGCTGGTCTGTACCATAGTCGATCTCACTCAAACCATCGCCCGTCAGAAAGAACTGGAAGCAGCGATATCAGCTGCCGAGGCGGCAAATGAAGCTAAAAGCCTGTTTCTGGCCAACATGAGCCATGAAATCCGCACGCCGATGAATGGCATCATCGGCTTGTCACAACTGACGCTCAATACCGACCTGCAACCCAGGCAACGCAATTATATCGAAAAGGTCTCTCGGTCGGCGCACCTGCTGCTCGGCGTGATTAATGATATCCTCGATTTCTCCAAGGTCGAAGCAGGCAAACTGGATATCGAACATATAGAATTCCAGTTGCAGGAAGTGCTCGACAACCTGAACAGCCTGATCGCGCAGAAAGCCGCTGCCAAGGACCTGGAACTGCTCATGGCTGTCGATCCTGAAGTGCCTCCCCGTTTGATCGGCGACCCCCTGCGATTGGGTCAGATTTTATTGAATCTGGCGAATAATGCCATCAAGTTCACTGAAAAAGGCCACATTATCATCGCAATTCGCGTCCATGAACGCTACGAAAATAATGAAGTACTGCTTGGTTTCGAAGTTCGCGATACCGGTATCGGCATGACCGAGGCGCAACAACAAAACCTGTTTCAGGCATTTTCGCAGGCTGATTCTTCCACGACCCGCAAATATGGCGGTTCCGGGCTTGGGCTTGCCATAGCTTCGCGCCTGTGCGAACTGATGGGTGGCGCCATATCGGTGAACAGTCAGCCCGGGCAAGGAAGCTGTTTTTCATTCACCATCCATGCAGAAGTGAGCGACACAATGGCTTCCCTGCAACTCCCGCCAGAAATTGCAATTCATCGGGATCAGTTTCGTTTTCTGGTAGTTGATGATAACGAGGACGCCCGGCATATCATGGCGGAACTCATTCACTCCTTCGGCTTTGCGACCGATCAGGCCGATTCAGGGCGCCAATGCCTGGAGATGATGGACGCAGCCGTGAAAAAAGGAACCCCCTATGACCTGATCTTTATCGACTGGCAGATGCCGAATATCAACGGCATCGAAACAGCCAGGCGAATCCGGGCCAGACAGTGGAACCCTAGAATTGTCATGGTTACCGCCTTCGGGCGTGAAGACGTCATGAGTGAAGCTCAGGCCATGGGCCTGGACGGCTGTATTATCAAGCCGGTTAATGCATCATTGTTGTTTGATATGTTTATTAATATAATCGGAGAAAAGATTCCTCATTCCGGATCTTCCGGGCCAGACCAATCGGG
>DEIQ01000058.1:0-11966 GCA_002352565.1 Proteobacteria bacterium UBA2770
CCGAAAGCGTTGCAAACAGCGTAACGCCTGCGTCAAGCCCAACAATGGACGTGGACGGATGAACAGGCTCATCAACCTCTCGCCCGGTCTGAATGCTGGCGTACCACTTTCCAGCAACACTGGACACAGTGATGTTCTTGATGACGCCTTCGATATTGCGACTCTTGCGGTATCGAATCCAGCCCAGCCCGGGAAGCCTGATGCGACAGTTACCTGCATCTATTTCGCAACCTTGAGGGAAACAGAAGCTGCTACTAACGCCCTTCTTCTTGAAGGTCGGAAAATCAGCGCGTTTCTCAAAAAAGTTTTTGTATGCTCGTGCCAGGTCTTTGAGTACGACCTGATAGGGCTGTGATGGCGCCTCCTTGAGCCATGATGTCTCAGGATCCTTTTTCCAGGCAGGAAGCCATTTGCACATGGCGAAATGATTAATGAATTTCTCACCAGCTTCATGATTGGCGATTTGAAGCGCTAAAGCCTTATTCCAGACATACCGGCACGAACCCGCGATGCGGCGCATATCGCGGTGCTGTTCGCCGCTTGGCATGATCTGGAATTTATAGGCCTGCACACGTTCCATGCTTTCCATTATATTTGGTCTATGGAAAAAAACAATGATAGCAAACACCAGGTTAGCCAACAACCAGGACACTTGGCAGTGTCCCCGCTATCCATCCTCCCCCTGAATGGAGAGGATTTTCGGAGAGGATTTTCGCGGAATCTGTTAAAAAATCAATACCTGTTTCACCGTAAATATTATCTTGTCTAATATCGGTTGCCATGCAATTTTTAAAGTGCTTTGCGATATTACCCAAGCCGCAAGCTGGCTCCCATATCTGCCCTGCGAAATCTTCACGCTCAAGTAGCGATAGTGTTGCAATATCAGGTGTAGGGTAGTTATCCATCGGCGCACGAGTGTTGCTATACCCAGAGATAGACTGGACATGGCCTAAAGGCGTGTAATCAGGATTTTTAGTGCTTGATAGCTGAAACTTCTTTTTAGACCTTGGTTGCGTAGCAACAACATGATTAACCCCATTATCTAAAATGGCCTTGTCAAACTCTACACTCATGTTGTAGCTCCTGTTCAATTAGCGTAAGTAAGACGAACGCCATTGATTTTGCGAATTAAAGCATCCTTGCAGTCCTGCCCATGCTCTTTAATCGTTGTAATGATAAAACGCCTTTGCGTGAAGTAGCAAGCAAAGACCTTTGCACCAGAGATGATAAGGTTTTCAAGCAAGGCCAAAATGCGCACAGAGAGGAAGTTTACTGGAGTAAATAACCGATCGAGCACATGTTTAACGCAGCATTAGAACCTTTTGGCTTTCGTGGAAAAGTCTCGATATATGATATCATGCTCAACGTGGGTTATTTTCAGGGTGTTCGGCGATCGCAAGCATGCAACCAGCGTTTTTACGATCATAGTGCACGGTATTACTCTCAGTAGCCCCAGCACCGCCCAGTGTATCATGGCGGTCACGAGTGTCCGCTACTATTATCAAGCATGATGTTGTTTTCATTCGAATGCAGTTCGAGAACCCGTGGCAAGACAAATATCACCTTGTTCGCGAATAGGTTCGGTCGCACGGCAGCGCTCGGATAGCCGAAAAAATATGTATCGACCACCTGCTTCCCTTCCAGATCAAGAATACGCAAGATCTGACCGGGCTTTGATTTTACCCATAGAATGATCACCTCCGGTGATGATTTTTTGGTGCCTTTCATTTGGCGCCAGCCTTGCGAACCAATATTTCATACCAACCGGGTCGAATAAACAAGGACAATCATGCCAACCAGGTTAAAGCCTTGAGTTGCAAGCAGAATCAAGGGTAGAAGATGATTCCCATTGAATACATGCTCTTGGGAACATCTCTGCTGTTGATTCTCAGCATAATCGCCAGCAGAGTATCGGGAAGACTGGGAATCCCTGTTCTTCTGGCATTTCTTGTCACTGGAATGCTCGCTGGTTCGGAAGGTCCAGGGGGTATTTACTTCGACAATCCGTGGCTCGCTCAATCTCTGGGTATCGTGGCTCTGGCATTCATCATCTTTGCAGGTGGGCTTGATACGCCCTGGGAAAGCGTACGTCCTGTTCTTTGGCAAGGTATCGCTCTTTCAACTGTGGGTGTACTCATCACAACGTTTTTAGTCGGTTGGTTTGCCATCCATGCACTTGATTTTTCCTGGCTGGAGGGCTTGCTGCTTGGTGCAGTCGTGTCATCAACCGATGCCGCTGCTGTTTTCGCGGTTTTAAGAACTAAAAAGATGCATCTGAAAGGGAAGCTGAGATCCTTGCTTGAGTTGGAATCAGGCAGCAATGATCCAATGGCAGTCTTTCTTACGATTGGTCTTATCCATCTCATGGTCAATCCGAGTGCTTCTGTACCCGAACTAATCTTGATATTTATTCAACAAATGTGTCTTGGCGCAATCATGGGATATGGCATGGGAAAGGGAATGACTTTCCTGGTCAAGCAGCTGAGATTAGACTACGAGGGACTCTACCCTGTGTTGAGCCTGGCGATGGTTCTTCTTGCCTATGGAGCAACTGCTTCCCTCGGTGGAAATGGGTTCCTGGCTGTGTATCTTGCTGGATTGATTGTAGGTAACAGTGACTTCGTGCGTAAGAAAAATCTGATGAGCTTTCATGATGGACTTGCCTGGCTGATGCAAATCGTAATGTTCGTGATTCTGGGACTACAAGTCTTCCCTTCGCACCTCGTTCCCATCGCATCATTTGGTTTGCTTGTTTCGGTGTTTCTGATATTTGTCGCGCGCCCGGTAAGCGTCTTTGTCATCCTGCTCTTTACAAAAATGAGTCTCAGGGAGAAGACCATGATCTCGTGGGTTGGATTGCGCGGCGCTGTGCCGATTATTCTATCCACGTTTCTGCTTCTTGCGAACGTGCCAAATGCGGAGTTGATGTTTAATCTTGTATTCTTCATCGTTCTCACCTCTGCGCTCTTGCAGGGCGGGGCAATTCCCATTGTAGCACGATGGTTGAAGGTTGATGCACCACTTAAGCGCAAACGACGCTACCCCCTGGAGTTTATCCCTACCGATGGAGTAGACACCGACCTGGTTGAATTTATCGTTACCTACAATTCGGAAGTCATTGGCAAATATATTGTCGACCTGGGTCTGCCGCAGGATAGTCTGGTTGTTTTTATCTGTCGAAACGATCAATTCTTTGTTCCAAGAGGGGAAACTGCGCTCGAAGAAAATGATGCTATCCTGATATTCGTCAACAAGCGCAACCAACCCAAAGTTCACGCCATATTCTCGAAGCAAAAAGGATCTTGAGTCAGTATTTCGGGCATAAGGGACGCAAGAACCGAGTTCATGATTTATTCAGAGCTTCCCTTGCTGCTTCTGGTCGAATACTCAGCATATCCAATATGAAAGCAGCAATGCGCTCAACGCCCTCTCCTGCTTTCAAATTGGCGAACACGAACGGACGCGCACCCCGCATGCGACGCGAATCATGCTCCATAACCTTGAGTGAAGCGCCCACCATAGGCGCAAGATCGGTTTTGTTAATGACCAGCAGATCAGAGTGGGTGATGCCAGGCCCTCCCTTACGAGGAATTTTATCACCAGCGGAAACGTCAATGACGTAAATAGTGTAATCCGACAATTCCGGGCTGAAGGTCGCCGCCAGATTATCGCCTCCGCTTTCAATAAAAACCAGATCGAGGTGTCGGAAACGGTAGCAAAGCGCTTCAAGAGCCGCCAGATTGATAGAAGCATCTTCACGGATGGCCGTATGGGGGCAGCCTCCTGTTTCAACACCCATGATACGCTCGGCTTCGAGCGCACCATTGCGTACCAGAAATTCGGCATCCTCGCGTGTATAGATATCGTTGGTTACCACTGCAAGTTCATGATTTCCACCCAATATTCGGCAAAGCGCGGCCACCAGCGCCGTTTTACCGGAGCCAACAGGTCCTCCGATGCCAACGCGCAAAGGATTGCTCATTTCCATAGAGATACATCCAGTTTGCCGTAGCTCATGATCGAAACAAGCGGCAGCACTGATCTTCATGACGAACCTGCAGCATCGCCCAGCCCGGCGCCGCCGTAACCAGGCTCCTATCCCTATCCGGCAACCGCAAAGCGATACCGACCGTTTCAGTCATCACAGGTTGCAAGGCACTGAGCATTTTCTGCCCTGCCGTTTGCCCCAGAGGAATCAGCTTTACTGCCGCTATCACCTGATTCTCGCACCATTGCCATAAAAAAGCATGGATCGAGAGACGCAACGGAATATTCCAGGCTCTGGCTGCCCAGGAAAACGCCAGCGCGTAAGTGGTTTCTTCATGTCGGTGCCAAGCGGTTGCACTCTGCTCACCCAGTTGGATCAGCAGCCGAGCAAGCGTGATGCCGAGATGATGATCCGTTTCCCGCGCTTCCCGACTATCGCGCGCAGCATAAAGAAATTGATTCCAGCGTTGCAGAGCGCGTTCATCCCCACGATCCCAGGCGTGATAGAGCCGCGACACCAATGGCGCATCATGCCGGGCTGCTTAGCTGGAGCAGACGCAACAGGGATGCGTCATGAATGAATTCGCTCATGTTCCAGAGGATTCGTCAAATGATCGTGCAAAGAATAAGCACCGGGTTCAGGCTCAAACGGCACGCTTTCATGGGTTGGCTTCAGATCAAGCCCCTGCATCATGCCATCCAGCACATGGTCCTGGCGGTAACGCAACCAACCATCCCCGATCTGGATAATCGCATGACGATTGCCCAGATGATAAGCCGCCATCGTCAACGTCTGGTCTTCGGCACGCAGGGTGGAAATTGGCTCATCTGCAGTAATAACCTTGATAATCAGATTTTCTTCGCTGCGCAGCAGGTCGCCCCCCTGAAGCCGCGATCCACGCGACAACCATAACGCACTTTCGGTGCCATCGTCGAGTACCAGCCGCTGCCTGCTTTTGCCTCGAGCTTCAAAATCAAGAGTCACGCTACCCTGGATTTCATCGACAACATCTTCATCAGGTAACACTTCTATAAATATAAGCATGGAATTTCTTTCCAGTTAAAACAGAAAATAGCGTTGCGCCAAAGGTACCGAAGTTGCCGGTTTACAGGTCAGCAATTGTCCATCAGCGAACACTTCATAGGTTTGTGGATCCACCTCCATATGAGGCAGGTAGTTATTGTGGATCATCTGCTGTTTTCCCAATTGTCGGCAATCACGAACCGGAACTATATGTCTTTTCAACTACAATCGCTCCGGAACACCATGGTCCAACGCAGCTTGTGAAATAAAAATGATAATGAGAACCCACCTGAACCGGTCGATCTCCGCTATTGAGTACCGCTAGATCCATCGTTGGTCTCCCGGCGTTGAGCTCGATGAAAAGTTCCGGAATAATCATCTCGCCTGGGATCATTTCTTCCATTCCTGGATAATCGGATTATGAATCGTCACCAGCTTGGTTCCATCCGGGAAAGTCGCTTCAACCTGAACATCTGCAATCATAGTCTCCACGCCGTCCATCACATCTTCGCGACCCAGAATAGAGCGCCCGTAATCCATAAGCTCGGCGACACTGCGCCCGTCGCGCGCCCCCTCAAGGATGGCTGCTGAAATATACGCGACGGCTTCGGGATAATTCAATTTCACGCCACGCGCTTTGCGCCGTTCAGCAACCAATGCCGCCGTAAAAAGAAGCAATTTGTCCTTTTCCCGTGGCGAAAGTTCCATGCGTCAACAACCTCCAAAATCCAAGACCAGACACTATACTATTAATAGTATCAAACAAACCAAACTATGATAACATGGTTGCTCAGGCTCTATTCACCGCCTCGCAAGGAACCTCTGATCCAGTCTGGACGAAGCTCAGGTGTGATTCCTTATGTTCAGACTCTCGGGATAAATCGCGCGGGTTAGCAAGGCTATTGCGAAGATTATCAACCATGAAGCTAGACGCAAGGGACGCAAGAACCGAGTTTATCTATCGGTAATTACTTGCATCAAATAATCACCACTTGTAAAATGCATTAATGCGAAGCCTGACCTCTAATATTTTTGGCAAGGACTTGTGTAAATCACCTATATGCATGTATTATACAAGCGGTCAATATTTGACCTGTATAATTTCATGGTACAATGTTGCCGTCAATCAACACTATTTTAAAGAGAAGAGTATGAGTAAAGGTAAAGTTAAGTGGTTCAATGCAGACAAAGGTTATGGATTCATTACGCCAGATGATGGTGGTAAGGATCTTTTTGTGCACCATTCAGAAATCAAGAGTGGCGGTGGCTATGCTACGCTGAACGAAGGTCAGTCCGTCGAATACGAAGTGGGCCAGGGTCAGAAAGGTCCATGTGCAAACAATGTGATTCCTGACTAACTCACGGTTAGCGTTCACAAACAGCCGCGCTTGATGTCTCAAACCACACCGATTATCCGGCGTGGCGGATAGTTTAGTGCGGCTGCTTGCCTGACCGAACGGTGTTCGGTTTAATTTCGCGTGAACTCTTACTTGGCCTGATGTTATCAGGTCAGTTCCATCCGGGCTTTAAGATGAATGGGTGGCGGCTATTGTACGGCATCTCACTATATTGAATGATACTCCCTTGTGTTGTGTCGCCCTGGCGAAATCCATATTGCGGGTCAACCGACTTTGCTTTTCATGAACCAAAAAATTCCCGTATGACGAACGGTTCCAGGCTAATAAACGCCGGGCCAGGTGGTATATAACCCAAGCGCCATTATATTTCCAGATCTCTAATTCCTTTTCGGGAGCTTTAACGCTGAAGTTCTCCGGCAACAATCAAACGATACGGAATGGTCACCGCGCAATTCAGCCTTGTTTAAACATTTTTTTGACTATTCAGCATACCATTATCCTCACACAAAGATATTTCCACCAGAATGTTGCATGCTCAATCCCGAAAGTATCATGCAGATGTTGCTGGAAATCGCGCACAAAAAAATTATCCTGGCTCTTGTCATTGACCATCCGATAAACTGTCAATGCAATTCCCGTAGTATTCAAAGGTCAGATATGCAAATCATCAACGCGATCTATGTTCAATAAATATTGCTTTCATGCGGCAATATCAATACGCTCAAGCGTCGCGGAGTTTATGGGGTTTCGGGCCATCCCTTGACTATGTGAAAATTGCTGTAACGCAAGCCATTTTCCGCCAAGACATCTATGTTGGGGGTTTCGATCTCCGAACCGTAAGCGCCCAGATCAGCGTATCCCATATCGTCCAACACAATCATCAGAACATTGGGCCTGACCGGCTTTTGAGGCGTCGTCGGGCGCCGAAGTCTGGCCTACCCCAAAGCGCCTTACCGTAGTGCGGTTTTCGGAAGGCAGGCTTTCTTGCAAAGCGGCATTGAAGCAATGCCGAGCATGCGAAAGCGTTATTGTGTTTTTTGTGCTATGGCTCCTCTGTAACAAACAACGATGCTGTCAGATTCACTGTATCGCCGATGCGGCCTTTTCCTACCCGAGAAGCTCCACGCGAACATTTTGTGAAATGGGATACACAGGGGGACCAAATTGATTATAGATGGCGACATCCGCAGCATCACGACCGTAGCCGATAGGCACGTATCCGCCGTTGAGGCTTACCTGCGTGGCGTCGAAGGTATACCAGCGTCCACCAACGTAGGCTTCAAACCAGGCGTGCAGATCCATGGGCTCCACATGGTACAGATAACCCACTACTAGTCGTGCCGGAATAGAGAGACTGCGACATAAAGCAATTCCCAGGTGAGAAAGATCCCTACAGACACCTGATTGCCTGAAATGGACTTCTACCGCTGAAACCGGGATGTTACCACTATCAATATCATAACGAATGGTAGTACGCAACCAGGTCTCGATGGCCTTGACCTGATCATAACCCAAAAGATGACCAACTGTGATTGATGCCGCCATCTCGCCGAAACGGTCCGACTCACAGTACCGACTGGGCAACAGGTAACTGAGCACCTCGTCGGGAAGATTTTCGATATCGACAAAAGGAGCCCCCGGCGCCTGATCCACTTGATCTGCAACCCTGACGTCGGCGACAGTATAAACTGCGAAAGCGCCAGGAGGCGCAATCAACCGTTGACAGAGATTGCCATAATTATCGGTGAATTCAGAAACTCCTACCATCGGCTCGAGTCTATATTCTTCACGTGCTATCCATTGCTGCACTCCGCTGCGTGGTCGCAGCATCAGGATGAAAGGTGTCGGCACCGTAATATCAAACGTCAATTCACAGCTTGTACGTAACCACATGGAGTAATCCTGTCGAAAAAAGCAAAGGAAGAAATAACACTCTATACATACGACGCGAGTAAAGGGCAAGCGGGGCTGAAAAAAGCGAATTTAATGGGTTTATTTGCCGATATTGATCAAAAAAGAATGAACTTCGCTGCTTCAATGTCCGCTATTATGAAACCTTTGCGTGACAAACCCGTAGGGACATGCACTTTTATGTTACTATTTTTTTAGAACTTTGTATCAAAAAACAACAAATTGACCTATTGATATAGAGACAATCACTGATATATCCGTATTCCCATCCCGGGTTATTGTGGGTGTATTTCGGAATATTTGGCGGCTTTGCGCAAAGGTACCATTAGGGAACCCTCTGAACAAGTCATGAACTCGGTTCTTGTGTCCCTTATGTCCAGCGTCATGGTTGACAATCTTCGCCATAGCCCTGCTATTACGCGCAATTTAACTCGAGAATCTGAACATAATGCATCACACCCACCTTCGTCCAGACTTGTACATGAGGTTCCTTGGAACATTCTACCGCATGATCAGGCGCAACCAAAATCGCCGAATCATAACCTGCATTGAAATACTTTATATCATGATGCCTTCGCCAGCATCCCGTGATTTGTTGGTTGATGTTCTGCGATTTTTCAGATTAAAACTTCATTGGTGATCAAGCGTATATACGACACATACGAGTTCCTGCGCCGCCACCAGGAACAAGGTATGAAAAATTCCGAGGCAGGGGGAAACATTGATCCAGACCTAAATCAAAGATTTCCAGATAAGCTTCAAAAGCAATGAGGAATATTTCAAGTGAATCGAAATAGAGACAACTAACGACAATATTGTTGATAACTTTATGAAAGCCGTTTTCGGCGCCTATCGACGCAAGCAGCGCCAGCTTTTTGCCACAGCACAGGGATTAATCGCTGTGTTAATACTCCATTCGAACCGCTGCCATTATCGCTTTCACAAAAGTATTCGCCATCAATCATATTATTTACGGACGAATTATACTATAGACAGCCCTGATTCTATCGTTACAAATCGGTTTGGAAAACAGCGAAGTTTTTCTGCACTTGTTTTCGTGCTATCAATTTCAGTACTTTGCCTTGAGATTGATATTCATGCTGCCTGCGGTTCTTTTTTATTTTCACTCGGTTCATTAACGGTACGGTCATCTCTTGCTGTGAGCATACTTCCGAAACGTTCCCTGCCGAAATTTTCGCTGAACGCGTTATTCTGCCAAGCGATTTTCCCGGCAATGATGACACAGGGAACCACGCCATCAGAGCGATTCACCATTTGTTCGGTCATAAGTTCATCACGGTAGGTCATTTGCAAGTTGGCTTCGGAGTCGTATTGCAGCAAAGCCTCGGGATTGATCAACACCAAATCAGCCTGTGCCCCGATTTCAAGACTGCCTGTATCCAGACCAAAGAGCTCGGCTGGATAACGTGTCAACCGTTTAACCGCCAAGGCAACCAGTTCGATGGAATCCTGCGCCGCCATCTTCAGAGTACGCAGATTGCCGTCGTAATAAGCCATATTGCGGAAGTGGGCGCCGCTGTCATTGAACCCGGGCAGGGTTTGTTCGTGGAACACGAGTTCTTTCAATACATCCGGACGCTGATTGGCTGTGATAATCACCCAACGGATATTTCGATCATATTGACGCAGAAGATGCAGCATAAAATCAGCATCGTCCTTGGTCGGATTTTGGAAGCTTTCAAATGCTTGCCTCTCTTGATCATCGGAGCATACTTCCGTGGCTCCTCCAGACTGGAATTGTTTTAAACGCCGGTAAACGTCTCCGAGATTCTGGCCTTTCCATGAGGAAACAGGAGCATGATCAATGAGCATGTCGTCAAGTTCGCGCGTGAATGTGGTCGCTTCGAGTTTAAGTTTGCGCCGCAAACGCGCCAGATTGAAGCCGCTTTTCCCTTTCATCCAATCCTTGCGGAAACGTTTGATGTAATCTGGGTCATTCAAGAGGCGCTTACGCCCTTCTCTGTCTTCTATATCAATAGCGTTCAGTTCACGCAGCGATGGTTTCTCTTCCATCAGCGGACTGGTAATGCCATCCGCGTAAACAGCAAATGGCGCCGATAATGCCTGAAAAACAAAATGACCGCGCATCAGTGATGAATTGAGGAAGCGGCTCAGTCCCAGGATGGCCTTGGCGCCATGGGGATTAATGTTGATATCCATGGCTGCCGTGGCAGTCATACGCAAAGGCTTTCCGTAAAGGCGGCCACTGGTCAGCAACAACGTTTGCAGAATCATCAACGGGGACTCAGGATTGGGAGTCGTTTGCCAGATTCTGTTGTATTCCCTTACGACCTCAGCCAGTGCGCCCACTTCCGTCGTGGTGGCGTATTGGGCTGGAATTTTCGCATTGCGATGCGGATCGTTGGCCATGTAATGGAGGGGAAGTCCGTCACTGGAAAACCCAACAAAGCCCTGATCGAGCGCTTTGCGCAACAGAGTACACATGGCGACGATTTCCTCGTTGCTCGGAAGCCGAGACAAGCTTTCTTCCAAGCCCATGGCTTCGATGCGCAGCATGCTGTGTGGAACCATAGCAACCACATTGGGACCGAGAGGCATTTTCTCAAAATGCTGCAAGTATGTCTCAGTATCATTCCAGGTTACCACCTTATCCACAAGATGGGTCAAAAGGCGTTTGGGCATATTCTCGACACGGGTAAAGCAATCCACGATAGGGCTTTGCTCTGGAAACTCAGGCGGACACTGCTTCCCAAAACACACTCCAAGGCTGCAATTACTCATAACCACGGTGGTGGTGCCATGGCGGACTGCTTCCGGCAACCGGGGATCGACTTCCACTTCAAGATCGAAATGCGTATGGATATCCAGTAGGCCAGGCATCAGCCATTGCCCTTTAGCATCAATGACTTCACGGGCAACATCTACTGGCAGATCGGAACCGATACTGTTGATGCGGCCACCCCTGATTGCTACATCGCCATGAAAAGGCTGGGCGCCGGAACCATCAAAAATATAGGCGTTTTTGATCAATAAATCCCAGTGGGAAGGCGTGAATTGATGCATCATAAAATCTCCTGCGAATGCCGCCTCAATCAATTTGAATTACTAAAAATTCAATTAAAAAATCCCGATGCACATGCAAACTGCCGACGTTTAAAATAATGAATAGCAAATGACTAATCGTTCAACTACTGTTGATTATAGATTGAGACTACCTGAATGTAAAGCACAAATGACCGCAGGAGGTAACTGAGGGCAGGATATTTGCTTGATTAACCCGGGTCGAACCAACATGTCAGTGACATGTTTTTAATTAGCCTGTTGGCAATATTCCGAGGTTTACAAAAATGCAATAGAATTATATTTGACGGAATAAGAATTCCAAGCTACAACTTAATAATTCCGAGATCAAGATGACTTCAAGTAAAGTCACTCGAATTTTACCTGGCAGGTTGTTGAAAAACGTTATGAGCGTAGCAAAGTCGAGGCAGAAACAGGCGAAAAAGCGGAGTTTACATGGAAGTAAATGAGCATAAGGAGCCTATTTTTAACTGAAGAATTTGCAAGTGCAATAGTTTTTCAACAGCCTGCCAGGGAAGTCGGGAAGGTTTTTATCAACCGTTATTCATTCCAAAGTTAAGATAGCAACTATCGAAATGGCAATCCCAAAAAAGAAGCCCCGAAACGGGGGAGTTTCAGGGCTT
>DEIQ01000058.1:12001-12386 GCA_002352565.1 Proteobacteria bacterium UBA2770
AAGTGAGTGGCCAATTGCACACTCGTTAAATTAAGACCGCGATTATATGAAATAGTTCCCGATCTTTAACCATGAGAAGCACTCCAAAAAAGAAGCCCTGAAACGGGGGAGTTTCAGGGCTTAGNNATTGACTCAGGTCAAGGGGGTAACCCGAGCACTTGCTCACAACTTACTTACAAGGGGAAGGAAGTGAGTGGCCAATTGCACACTCGTTAAATTGAGACCGCGATTATATGAAATAGTTCCCGATCTTTAACCATGAGAAGCACTCCAAAAAAGAAGCCCTGAAACGGGGGAGCTTCAGGGCTTAGATTGACTCAGGTCAAGGGGGTAACCCGAGCACTTACTCACAAGGGGAAGGAAGTGAGTGGCCAATTGCACACTC
>DEIQ01000057.1 GCA_002352565.1 Proteobacteria bacterium UBA2770
ATACATGGGAGATGGTATCTGAACCATGCATGAACTCGGTTCATTATCACTGCCTGCGCACAAGTGGAAGGCAACAAGGATCTGAGTCAATGCGTCCAGCGTCAGGCAGCTACGATCGAAGAGACCGGTGCTTCCCAGGGAAGTACTTGCGGGTTCTCTGAAGAAAGTGCGAATCATGTCGCCTATGCCAAAACACGCGCAAAAATGAAGTGAAAAATACGGTAAAAAACAAGTGGTTTTCCAAATATCCATTAAAAGGAGACCTAAATTGAATACGCTCAAATCCATATTCATCAGCACCTACATGATGGCCGTCATCACCATCGCAGCGATCGCCACAGGGTTGGCGTGGAAAACCAGTGACTATCTGCTCTGGGGCGGCGTGTTGCTGACCACCGTGCCCTTTATACTGGTTATTGGTCGGCTGGCAATCACCCATCGTGTCGCTCGGACCAGTGCGCGCTTTCCGGTGGTCAACGCGCTGGGTTCGACTGGGGTGCTAATGGCTGCCGGGGGCTATTTTTTCAGAACCGGTGACATGGCAGGCAGTGTTTATGCCCCCATTATTGCGCTTTCCGCTTGGGTCGGGTTCATTCTATATGCCTACTGGTATTCCAGCTTTGGTCGTCAATCCAGCCAGCAGTTACAGGTGGGCCGAACTCTGCCGGAATTCAAGCTAAAAGATATCCGAGGCAATCTGATTAGCTCAGTATCCTTGACCGATAAACCCACTGTATGGATGTTTTATCGCGGTGCCTGGTGTCCACTCTGTGTCGCCCAAATCAATGAATTGGTTGCTCAATACCAACAGCTTCAGGGCATGGGAGCGCGCGTCGCCCTGGTATCACCCCAGCCGCATGGAAACACCGTGAAAATGGCCGAAAAATTTGGCGTAGATTTTGATTTTTTAACCGACGAAGGTAACCGGGCCGGTCGGGCGCTAGGTATTGAAAATCCCCAGGGTATTCCGATGGGCATGCAAATGCTAGGCTACGACAGCGAAACCGTGTTGCCAACGGTAATTATTACTGACGCGGGGGGAGAGATTCTGTGGGCTCACGAGACCGACAACTATCGAGTGCGACCTGACCCCGATATTTACCTGGCTGTCTTGCGCGAGAAGAGTGTGGTGGTGGCGGGGGTTTCGTGAGTGGTCGCCGATAAATCCGGACACATACTAAAAATAAACCGCGACTCACCTTGCCTTGGTTAAATGCCGAGCAGAGCGCCATACTTATTTTTTCTACCAGGCTAGAGTATTGAGGAAATCATCAATCGCCTGGGGGATATGCCGCAATCGATGGATCATGAAAACACGCAACCGGCCAGCTTGCCTTCACCAACAACGAAGTCAAACCATTAAGGAGCCTCTGATTAAGTCTGGACGAAGGTGATTGTGGTTCATTATGTTCAGATTTTCGGGTTAAATCGCACGGGTTAGCAGGGCTATTGCGAAGATTGTCCACAATGAAGCTGGACATAAGGGCCGCAAGAGTCGAGTCCATGACTTGATCAGAGCTTCCTTAACTCAGGGAAACAGCGCATTTGTCGAGGAAGACACTTCGGCACTTACATCGCTGCAAAATTAGAATTAGAGCAAATGATGAAAAAAAAATGCCGAACCTAAGCCCGGCATTTTTTATATGCTGTGATACAGTCTATACGGCAATCAACCCCGCATTTGCTGTTCCATTTCTTCAGCGCTGACGATCTGGGTCAATTCGCGCAGCCGATCCATACATTGCAGCACAAAACCGACAACAAATATGAATGCAAAACCAAACAGCACAAAGAACCAGTGCACCGGGGATGAGAACAGTTCTTCGGCATAGAAGAACGTATGCCCCCACTCGTTGAACGCTACGACCGGCAGTACCATCATAAATCCGCCGACCAGCATGGAGAAGGGGAGTGAAACGCGGTTGGCAAAATAAGGCAACCGCGTGTGTACCCATATCCACGCAATCGCCAGGCCGACAAAAGCCAGGGGCAATGCCAAGTAAAACAGGAAAATATGCGTGGGGGTGAAATCTGTATCCCTGATCACCACCTGATGCCAGGCGGCATCGGCTTCGGTCAGCAAGCCAGTCGCAGCCACCACCACCAGAGAGAGCGCGGTCAGCATACCGAAAATCGAGTAAAGACGACGGAGCTCAATTCTTGGCGAAAGACTCTGGATATCCTTATCGCGGCTAAACCACAAGTATATTCCGAACAGCCCACCTGCGGGGAAAATAGTCATAAGCTGAATATAGAGCAGTCTCATCCAATAAATCTGAAACTCCGGTGATGCGGAATCCAGGCCATAATTCCAGGAAAAATTATGCTGGTAGCCTTTAACGACAATTACAAAACCCAGCGCGACCAGCATCAAAATAAACCCGGTGATCCAGGGCACTGTCGGCATGCTTGTGTCTTCATCTTTGGCAACTGATTTAATCTGATCTGCTGTTTTTACAGCAATATTTTCTGAAATCGTGCTCATTTCATTGTCTCCATTCCATTCGTTTGCCCCAGTTCGTTATTATTATTTAGTTAGGGAACCTCTAAATTAAGCCATGAACTCGGCTCTTGCGCGCGATTGTCGTCTCGAATCTGAATATAATGAACCGCATCTGAGCTTCGTCCAGACTTGATCGGAGGTTCTTAAAGTTAAGAATAAATTTACCAGAGCTTTGATTATTTTCAAAACGTAACGTTCATTTGCACATGATTGATGTCCAAAGCATTAATCGAACGTTCAGGTATTTTATATCCGATTAATAGTGTAATGTCAATGCCCTGTGATTTTTGTCCATCTAAGGGGATCATGAACAAAGGAATTTTATTGCATGGGTCAGATTATGAAAAATTACAGATTTTTATACCTACGCCTCTATATAGATACGCAGATTCAAGTCCGAAGTGCATCAGGATTTAAGCGGCAAGAGCAGCCATATATTTTTCCATTAATTGATCCGGATTGATCCGGAGTTTTAAACATCAAGCCCTTTCCTGGGCAAGCATTCAATCTTTGTACCGCTTCATGAACCGCGATCTGCGATACCTTCTTGAAATCCGTATGCTTTGTGGGGAAATACTGACGAAGCAAACCCGTTAGGGAGCCTCTGAACAAGTCTGGACGAAGCTCAGATGCGGTTCATTATGTTCAGATTGTCAACAATGTGGGCATAAGGGCCGCAAGAACCGGGTTCATGAATGGATCTGGGATTCCTTAGTTCCCACTGTGCTTCCTCCCCAGCAAAGACAGCAATGCTTGAATGAGCTAAACGCATTCAAGCATGCCCATTATCCCATGATACACATAATCTGTTAAAATCTAAAAATAATTCTGCTTGATTATGGCAGACCTAATTTCCCACAATATACGATTTTTTTATGACATCAACAGACCAGGACGATCAGGCCAAGCGCCAAATAGATGAATTGCTTGCTCAACGCCGCGCCAAACTTAATCAGTGGCGCACGCAAGGTAACGCGTATCCCAATGATTTCATCCCAGATGCCGCATCGTTTGAGCTTCATGCAGAATATGACGAAAAGCCCGACGCATGGCTTGAGCAACAAGCCATAGAAGTCCGCATCGCGGGTCGGCTGATGACCAAAAGGATCATGGGTAAAGCCAGTTTTGCTACCCTGCAGGATGCCGCGGGGCGCATGCAAATCCATTTACGGCGCGATGAATTACCCGAACTCATATACCAGGAATTCAAGCATTTTGACGCCGGAGATTTGATCGGCGCTATTGGAACCCTGTTCAAGACAAAGACTGGGGAATTAACTGTACGTGTTCGTGTCGTGCGCCTTCTGGCCAAAGCTCTACGCCCATTACCCGAAAAATACCATGGGTTGACCGACTCCCAGATCCGTTCTCGTCGCCGCTATCTTGATCTGATCAGCAATGCGGCTTCACGGAAAATCTTCCGCACACGCAGCGAGATGATCAACCAGATCCGCTGTTTTCTAAATCAACGCGGATTCGTTGAAGTCGAAACTCCCATGATGCATCCTATTCCAGGTGGCGCGGTGGCTCGTCCTTTTATCACGCATCACAATACTCTGGATATGGATCTCTATCTGCGCATTGCGCCGGAGCTTTATCTCAAACGTCTGATCGTAGGCGGAATGGAAAGAGTATTTGAGCTGAACCGCAGTTTTCGCAATGAAGGCATGTCTACGCGTCACAATCCGGAATTCACGATGCTTGAGTTTTATCAGGCCTATGCAACCTATGAAGACCTGATGGCGCTTACCGAAGAAATGTTTAAACTATTGTGCCAGTCGATACATGATGGCAGCGTGATCACTTACCAGGGTCAGCAGTTGGATTTTTCCGCTCCTTTTGAACGTCTGAGCATCGAACAGGCTTTACTGCAATACCATCCAACGCTTGATGCGCAGAACCTCCGTCAACCGGACTATCTTGAAAAATGGGCAAGCGAGCGGAATATTGCCTTGCCATCGCCGCTTACGGCGGGGCAGGGCCTCATGGAACTGTTCGAAAAAACCATTGAACACCAACTCCGGGGGCCGGTGTTCATAACCGGATTCCCGACCGAAGTCTCTCCCTTGGCGCGCCGCCATCCGGATGATCCTTTTCTGAGCGAGCGCTTTGAACTTTTCATCGCCGGCAGAGAGATTGCCAATGGCTTTTCCGAGTTGAACGATCCCGAAGATCAGGCCCAACGATTCCGCGAACAGCTCGCACGCAGGGAAGCGGGCGATGAGGAAGCCATGGCTTTCGACAGTGATTATATCGAAGCGCTCGAATATGGTATGCCGCCTACCGCAGGAGAAGGTATCGGTATTGATCGGCTGGCCATGCTATTGACCGACTCGGCCTCCATACGCGATGTCATCCTGTTCCCGCTGCTCCGACCCGATGAACGCTACTGATCCCGGGTTAATCAGGGATTCCGATATATATTTATGCCTGCGAGGCGAAAAGTACTGGCAAACCCGTCATTTACGACGACTGTGGGCTTTCGGGCACTACAAGCCCACATGGATCATGCTCCCAGACAATAGCCTCACGGCGAACTCCGTCAATCCATGCCGACATCGGCAGGGTTGCCTCCCGGTCTTCAAGACGAACGCTAGCAAGCAGACTCCAGCCGCCATCAATGCCACGCGCTGAGCGAATCACCATTCCGAGCATCTGACCGCCTTGTGCATCGCTCCACAGCTTCATCCCCGCTTCCACGAGCACAATAGCATCTGAAGACACCTTTCCTCGGAACATGCGCCGTGAAGCCCGGCCACGATAGTGAAGGCGAGCGATCACCTCTTGTCCGATATAGCACCCCTTATCAAAATCAACCGCACCCAGCCAGTCAAGGTTGATCATCTGTGCCACCAATTCCCCTTTCAGGCCTCCGCTAACGCAGGGTTCACAAGCCTGAATGGCATACAGTTCCCAGCCATTATAACCCGAGGGTCTGCACTGCTCCTGGAAATGCCTCCACAGAGATATCAGCGTATCGGGCCTGCCGAGGATCAAAAGCCTATCCTTATCACCGGCTCTGGGCAGTGCCGCTACGGAGACATCATCAGAACGCATCATGCCGCGATCCGCGAAAGGCAGATTTTCATGCCTGATCAGAGCAGAAGCATCCGCTCCGACAAGACCCATCACCACCACATCCTGACGGATTATGAGCGCAACCTTTGCTCTCAACACATAGCGCTGCAAAGTCTTGCGCGCCGCTTCGAGCTCAGCTCCAGGCAACAACCATGAAAATCCAGCATCACAACGCCACATCCAGCCAACAAACAGCACCCGACCTTTAATATCGCATAAAGCTGCCAATCGCAGATCATGTTCGTTCCAGTCTGAAACGCGGACCGTCAGCATCGCATCTAAAAAAGAGTCGGCTTCTTCACCCGCCACATCCAGGATCCCCAAATGCGATAAAGCAAACATAGAGGTTTCCAGCCCGGAAGTTCCAGATTCCATGTTCCGATTTTGCTCAAACCCGAGCACTCGATCGTGGTCCATCCGTGCGCCGCAAACCTGCAAGTGTTCTTTCCATGGAGTCAAAATATCGGTGGTATTAGAACTCATACAACTTTAAATCCTTGTCGTCATTCATCCAGCCGTTGACAATATCATGTCGGCTTCAACCCAACCCACTGGCCGCATGCAAAAATGTACCCGGATACACCCTTGATGATTCAAGGAATCCCGGATCAATTCGCCCGCGCAGCCTGAGCAAAAGCTTCTGAAAATGTTTATTCGAACAAATCGGTTACGGCGCCCTTACTCGCACTCGAGACGAGACGTGCGTATTTCGCCAGAACACCCCGTTTCACGGTTGATACGGGTGGATGCCACAACTGGCGACGCCTCTCGAGTTCATCATCATCCACATGGAGTTGCAACAACCTGCGTTCAGCATCCACGGTAATGGTATCGCCTTCGCATATCAGAGCGATGGCACCACCTTCCGCCGCTTCCGGGGAGACATGGCCTACCACAAGACCATAAGTTCCGCCGGAAAAACGCCCATCAGTTATCAATGCCACCTTATCTCCAAGACCGGCGCCGATCAAGGCGGAAGTAGGTGACAACATTTCCCGCATCCCCGGTCCACCCTTTGGACCTTCGTAACGGATAACGACCACATCTCCCGCTTGAATACCCCCATCCATGATGGTATTCATGCAGGCTTCCTCCGAATCAAACGTTCTCGCCGGTCCGGTTAGAATGGATTGACGGATGCCGGAAATTTTGGCCACCGCACCCTCGGGCGCCAGGTTACCATAGAGAATTGCAAGATGCCCCTGAGGATAAACAGGTTGATCCCATGAACGAATCACCTGCTGGCCTGCGGAAAACCGGAACCCGGCAAGCCGCTGTTCCAAAGTTGTCCCTTCAATAGTCAGCGCCTCCCCATGCAGTATTCCATGATCAAGAAGCAAGCGCATCACAGCAGGCAATCCTCCGGCGTGATGCAGATCCGTAGTGACAAAACGACCCGATGGCTTCATATCACACAATACTGGAACCCGGGCGCGTATCTTCTCAAAATCATCCAGGGTCAGAGGTACCTCGGCAGCATGAGCGATGGCCAGCAAATGCAGCACAGCATTGGTAGATCCCCCCAGAGCCATCACCACGGCGATGGCATTTTCAAATGCCTGCCGGGTCATGATGTGGCGAGGTGTCAGTCCGGTTTCAATCGCATCAATCAGCGCCCGTGCAGAAGCACCCGCACTATCAGCCTTTTCCTGATCCTCTGCCGCCATGGTGGAAGAAAAAGGCAGGCTCATACCCATGGCCTCAATGGCGCACGACATAGTATTAGCGGTATACATTCCGCCGCAGGAACCGACGCCCGGGCAAGCATGCCTTTCGATATTCATCAATTCTTCCTGATCTATGCTTTTAGCACTGAAAGCACCCACCGCCTCAAAGCAACTGACGATAGTCAGATCCTGATTTTTCCAGTGCCCTGGCTTTATGGTCCCACCATAGACAAACACTGCAGGTACGTTCAGCCGGGCGATGGCAATCATGGCGCCCGGAAGATTCTTGTCGCAACCGCCGATAGCCAAAACACCATCCATGGATTGACCATTGACCACGGTTTCAATCGAATCGGCGATCACTTCCCGCGACACCAGTGAATAACGCATACCCGGCGTACCCATGGAAATTCCGTCACTGATAGTAATCGTGCCGAACATCTGTGGCATGCCGCCTGCCTGATGGAACGCATGTTCCGCGCAATTCGCGAGGCGGTCGATGCCGGCATTGCACGGCGTCACCGTACTGAAGCCATTGGCAATCCCAACGATGGGCTTATCGAAGTCCTCATCTTTAAACCCCACAGCCCGCAACATAGCTCGATTGGGTGAGCGTTGTGCGCCTTCAGTGATAACTTTGCTTCGATTGTTTCGCCGGACCATAATCTATGCTCCCATTAGGTTAAAATCACTATGTATATCTAAATGGAACCTATGCTCCAGTCATGAACCCGGTTCTTGCGTCCCTTATGCCCGGCTTCATTGTTGACAATCTTCGCCATAGCCCTGCTATTACGATCAATAAACGCCTCGAATTTGAACATAAGGAACCACCCCCACCTTCGTCACAAAATAATCAGAGATTCCCTAAGCAGAACATTGTTGATTGTATATGATTTTTACTATACTGTGATACATTGGGTTAGGTGTTGAACTCTCCGCATTATCACCATGGTTTATCCTTGGCATAATGCGATATCATCGACTATCGACTACAACAAATTATCAGGAGTTTACATGAAAAAATTTCTAGCACTTATTCTGGTTACTTTCTTCGGTTTCGCTTTGAGTGCGTGCGGTAATGACGAAACTGCAGAGGTCGAAACCGAGCAGAATCCTTGGGAAGACGCCAAAGATTCCACCCAAAACATTTGGGGGGATGTAGAAGAGGCGGCTGAAAAAACCATAGACACGGCTGAAGAAGCGGCTGAAGGGGTCGTGGAAGCGGTTGAAGGAGCTGTAGAAAAGGCGGCTGAGGAAGAAGAGGAAGAAGTTGAAGAGGCCGTAGAAGCAACTGAAGAAGCTGAAGAAGCGGCCACAGGAGCTGTAGATGCCATAAAAAGGCATGGCGCGCATAAATAAACGGGCTATGACCATCAAGCGTGTGATGGCAATACAGACTAAAATCATGGAACTGCGCGAGAGATGGATCTCGCGATTGATCCAGGTTGACTTAAACCCTGATCTTAAGCTTAAGATCAGGGTTTTTCGCAAGCGGGTTTCAGCCATGATCTATAATCATGGCGCTCGGGTCACAATGACTTTTTAATTTTTCATCCCCCTTCGCGGTACCTGTTCCTGGAACAGGAATTGACTTCAGTAGTTCAGACCCATGATAAAGGTTTTTCTCGTCGATGATCATCAACTGATCAGGGCTGGTGTGCGCCGTTTGCTGGAAGATACGCCGGATATCCGCGTCGTTGGTGAAGCAGAAAGTGGCGAACAGGCTCTACAACGCGTTCAAGAGCATGAATTCGATGTAATGCTGATGGATGTCAGTATGCCGGGCATTGGCGGAGTAGAGGCTACCCGCCAACTGCTCAAGCAATATCCTCAATTAAAAATCATCGCCCTGTCCGTCCATACGGATGAACATTTTCCTGCCCGCCTTATCGATCTGGGGGCCATGGGCTATATCACCAAGGACTGCGGCCACGAACAGATCATACAAGCCGTTCGACAAGTCGCAGAAGGTCGCCATTACATTGATGAGCGCATCGCCCAGGCGGTCGCGCTTTCACGATTACGCAGCAGAGGCACACTGCTTGAACGCCTGTCGCCGCGAGAAGTGGACGTTATGCTTCGCGTGGTACGCGGGCAGACCATTCAACACATCTCTGATGCGCTTTTTCTCAGTCCTAAAACTATCAGCACCTATAAATCCCGGATTTTTGAAAAAATGGGGGTGCGCAATGATGTAGAACTCACGCTTCTGGCTATTCGTCATGGGCTTCTTGAAGGGAGCCGGGATTGATCTGATACCCGACGAGCGGCCATCCTGATGCAATAAGGGAAGCTCTGAACGAAGGTGATTGTAATTCATTATGTTCAGATTCGAGGCGACAATTGCACAGGTTAGCAGGGCTATGGCGAAGATTGTCAACAATGAAGCCGGGCATAAGGAACCAAGTTCATGACTTGTTCAGAGGTTCCTTATCAACCGGGATCGCGCCCTGCATTTGTGAAATCGGAAAATAAGCCTATATGATAGATTTTAGCCCAAGATCCGCAAAGCCTTTATCTCTGAAATTGCGCTGATAAAGCTCTTTCAAGTGCACTGCGGCTCTGTCATAAGCCTGAGAATCACTCCATGTACTCTTGGGATCAAGCATTTCCGCAGGAACGCCCGGACAAGCCGCAGGAATCCTAAGCCCGAAGACAGGATGGCGATGATATTCCACGGCGTTATCGTGTACTTTCCCTGCCAGAGCAGCGTCGAGCATGGCGCGGGTAAGCTTGATCGGGAATCGGCTCCCATGACCATATCCTCCCCCGGTCCAACCTGTATTGAGCATGATGCAGCGCGCTTTATGCTGTCTGATTTTATCTGCCAGAATGCCGGCGTAAACTGAAGCGGGTCGCGACATAAAAGGGGCACCAAAACAGGCGCTGAAAGTTGCCTGGGGTTCAATCACGCCAACCTCGGTTCCGGCCAGTTTGCTGGTATAACCGGAGACGAAATGATACATCACATCATGTTCGTCCAAAATGGAGATGGGCGGCAGCACACCGAAAGCATCGGCTGTAAGCAGTACAATGGTTTCGGGATGTGGGCCCGAAGCCCCGGAAGCAACATTGGGGTTGATAGAAAGCGGGTACGATATGCGAGTATTTTCAGTGATGCTGCGATCGCTCAAATCCAGTTCACGCGGGTCGGTTTCCGAGAGAGGCTTATGCGACAACCGCGGCACATTTTCGATCAGGGTTCCCGGCTGCGATAAAGCGGTCGCAATAATCGGCTCGGCATCTTTGTCCAAATCAATTAATTTGGCGTAACAGCCGTCCTCAAAATTGGTGACACCCTCGTCTGTCCAGCCATGCTCGTCATCACCGATCAGTAACCGATCCGGATCCGCTGACAACGTGGTTTTCCCCGTACCCGACAATCCAAACAAAATGGCGCTATCTTCGAATTCCCCCAGATTGGCGGCGCAATGCATGGACAATTCACCGTATTCAGGCAAATGGTAATTCATCACGGTGAACATGCCTTTTTTAATAACCCCGCAATAGTCGGAACGACCGAGCGCCAGAACGATCCGGTTGCGAAAATCCAGAATCACCGCTCGATCAGAGCGGGTTCCGTCCGTTGACGGATCACAGCGAAACGATGGCACATTGAGCATGGTCCAGCGCTCCGATTCCCGGTGGAGCATCTGTGTCGGCAAATGTTTGGGGAACATGATTTGGGCGAACATGGCATGAGTAGCATACTCCCCCACAAAACGGTAGGGAAGCGCGTGTTTGACATCCCAGCCACAATAGACATCCTGAACAAATAATGTGCTCTGACGCCGATTAAGATGTTCGCTCACCCTTTTGACCAGGGGCCAGAAATGATCGGGATCGAATTTCTGGAAATCGCCTTTCCACCATGCCTTGCTTTCCACTTCCGGCCAGGCAACGCCGAAAGTGTCTTGCACCGGGCGCCCGGTGCAACTCGGATCGGAATAGAATATTAAAGGACCATCCGACCCAAGACTTGTAGCGTAGGCTTTTGGCTCATTATCGGAACCATGCGGATGTATCCGACCGCGATCAAGTTTTAGGGCTTGATCAAATAACTCTTTCGATGATAAGCCATAACGATATTGAACGTTCTCCAGCCCCAGCAAAGAACGCAAATCATTAACATAGGACAGCAGCATTTTAACTCCTTCGGCTGTTTGTGTCAGGCAAACGTATGCTCTTGAATATCCTTAAAAAATCACCGCAGGCAAGGACACCGCGTTAATATTGAGAATGCTTGGGATCAGCCGGTGAACGCATCGAGAAAAACTCATTATCAGCATATCAATGTCAAAAATCTTTTATATTTATCTGAATAGTATACATTCGTATTATAAAACATTGCGCTACTTTTTAACATACGCGAATAAGGAAACCCTGGGATCCTGGCTCGTTTATCTCCGAAATGGATTGATATATCTATTGCGTCTTAACATATTTGTTTGCGCATAAAGTTGTGATAAGGGATAAATAGCGATACACTGAATCGGATATCATAATTTCAAATCAGCAGACCCTAAATTGGATCGAACTCCCTCGCAGCAATAATGCCTGAGCATTTGAATCAATATTCGCTCCAGAGAAACTGAAGGATCCCGGCTGCATTATACGAGAGTTAGTCGGATTTTATACCCATGATCATAATTGAGCACATATGAACATGCCCTACATGCCCTCGCAAATCGCCAGCCACGGCTCGATACTGAAACCACAGCCTTTCATTGTGCGCGATTGTGCCTTGATCGCACTCGCAACCGGGCGCAGAGCGCAAAATCTGAAGGAATTACGCAACCATTTGCTCGAAGTGAAAGCCGAAAGCCTTTACACGCACTTCTGGGGATATATGTTGCAACCAGGTTTTGAAGAGCGGGACTACAACAATGACTTTGCAGAATGGGTTCGACATCAATTGCATGATCGCATCCTGGCGGAACAACTGGCGGTTATTGATCCCTCCGAATATGAAAATCTCGAAGAATTGCGCTGGGAAGTCATCGAAACCATCGAGCACCGGCTGGACGAACTCGAAGTTCTTAACTGGTCGCCTCCCGACCGACAGTTCCACTTTCTTTACTCCAAACTGGTGATTTTTCATACCAATCGCGTGTTACAACATCCTTCCGAACTGCCCGACGCCATCAGCGACATGTCATCAGGCAGTATTTTCTACCATGTCATCGATGCCGCAAGGCGTCTTCCGGAGGGCGGGGATGACTTCAAAGCCTGGCTGCAACAATGGGGTCAACAATATCAGCATGTCCAGTCCCGTCTGGAACAAGTGGATCCTTATTTTACCTCCCTCACCCATTTGCGACATTCTCTGGAGATCATCATCCGTCACGCTCTCACCCTGAACGGCAGATCGTAATCATGGGTTCCATGCTTGAACGTTACGCATCCATTGCCGGAACTGATGTCATCCACCATCTGATGCATCTTGGAAACCTGTTGCAGGGGATGAAAATAGTCCATGTTAACTCGACCCGCGAGGGGGGCGGCGTGGCGGAAATCCTGCATACGCTCGTTCCACTGATGCAAGAACTGGGGCTCGAAACATCCTGGGAGGTGATCGAGGGCAATGAATCGTTTTTCACTGCCACCAAAAGCATGCATAATGGCCTTCAAGGCAAACCCGTAGAGTTGACCGCAGAACAACAGCAGGCGTTTGAAAAAGTGGTGGCCGATAACGCGGAAAGGCTGAGAAATAAATTGTCAAGCGCTGATGTGGTTTTCATTCATGATCCCCAGCCGGCTCCTTTGATTCAGATGTTCCCTTCCCGAAGCGCCAAATGGATTTGGCGCTGCCATATTGATTCAAGCCGCCCTCACCGCCCCATCTGGCGTTATCTGCACCGTTTCGTCAATACTTATGATGCCAGCATATTTTCGCTTCCAGGTTTCGCGCAACGTCTGGATCATCCTCAATACCTTATTCCACCAAGCATCGACCCTTTAGCGGACAAGAATATTGAATTGCCCCGCGATGAAATCGAGCAAGTGGCACAGACATTCGGTATCGACCCGGAGCAACCGTTGATCGTACAAATCTCGCGCTTCGATCGTTTCAAGGATCCTGTGGGAGTGATCGAATCCTACCGGCTGGTTAAGCGCTTTATTCCTCCGTTACAAGTGGTGCTTGCCGGCGGCAGCGCAACCGACGATCCGGAAGGGAAAGCCATCCTTGATGAAGTCCGGGAAATCGCCTGTGGCGATGAACAAATCCACGTGCTTGAATTGCCGCCCGATGCCCATCGAACCATTAACGCTCTCCAGCGAATGGCGCATATCGTATTGCAAAAATCACTGCGCGAAGGCTTCGGTCTGACCGTGACCGAAGCCATGTGGAAACACAAGCCGGTGATCGGCGGCGATGTCGGCGGAATACGCCTTCAGGTGGTCGATTATCATACCGGATTTCGTGTTAGCACGCCGGAAGGCGCCGCACTGCGCATACGCTACCTGTTCCAACAGCACGAAATGCGTGTCGCCATGGGAGAAAAAGCCCATGACTATGTACGCGATCATTTTTTGATCACCCGACATCTGCGCGAATATCTGACTCTGATTCTGTCACTTACCCATAATCAGACCGATCGCATTGAACTGACCTAGTACCTCCTATGGAATCTTTAGATTAATTCCGAACGAAGGTGATTGTAATTCATTATATTCAGATTCGAGGCGACAATTGCACAGGTTAGCAGGGCTATGGCGAAGATTGTCAACGAAGAACCCGGGCATAAGAGACGCAAGTTGCGAGTTCATGAATGGATCAGAGGTTCCCTATACCTGGATTCCGCCTGATCCTGTTCCTGGCTCGATCAGAGATGCTGGCATTCCATAACTGAAAAGAGTGCTATCCACAGGCACCCTGTTGATCGGAGAAATGAACCAATGAGCAACAAACATAAAATGGCGGTCTGGACGGGTCAACCTTATCCACTCGGCGCCGTATGGGATGGACTGGGCGTAAATTTCAGCCTTTTTTCGGAAAATGCGACAAAGGTAGAACTGTGCATCATGGACGCGAGCGGACGACATGAGGTTGAACGTATCACAATGCCCGATCAAACCGATCAGATCTGGCATGCCTATCTCCCCGAAGCGCGGCCCGGACTTTTGTATGGCTATCGGGTTCATGGCCCCTACAAACCGGAAGAAGGACACCGTTTCAACCCCAACAAGTTCCTGCTCGATCCTTACGCCAAAGTGCTGGAAGGCACCATACGCTGGAATGACCGCCATTTCGGCTATGAAATCGACCATCCGGATGAAGATCTTTCTTTTGACAAAAGAGACAATGTAGCCACCATGCCGCGCTGCGAGGTAATAGAGACGGCCTTTACCTGGGGCGATGACCGAAAGCCAAAAATTCCATGGCACGATACCATCGTTTACGAAGTGCATGTCCGCGGATTCACCATACAGCATCCCGATGTCCCCGTTGAACAGCGCGGCACTTATGCTGCAATGGGCAGTGCGCCAGTGATTGAATATCTCAAAAGGCTGGGGATTACCACCGTTGAACTTCTACCGGTTCATGCCTGCGTTGATGATCGCCATCTGGTAGAAAAAGGACTAAGTAATTACTGGGGCTACAATTCCATCGGTTTTTTTGCTCCAACATCACGCTATGCCGCAACTGCACAACAAGTAAGCGAATTCAAAACCATGGTCAAGGCTTTACACAAAGCCGAAATCGAAGTCATACTCGATGTGGTTTATAACCACACCGCCGAAGGCAGCCATATGGGGCCGACCCTATCTTTCCGCGGTATTGATAATGCGGCCTATTACCGCACAAATACGGAAAATCCGCGCTACTACATGGATTTTACCGGCTGCGGTAATACCCTCAACATGCGCCATCCCCGTGTACTGCAATTGATGATGGACAGTCTGCGTTACTGGGTCACGGAGATGCATGTCGATGGCTTTCGTTTTGACCTTTGCTCCGCCCTGGCGCGCGAACTCTATGAAGTTGATCGTCTGGCAGCGTTTTTCGATGTCATCGGTCAGGATCCAATCCTTTCCCAGGTCAAGTTGATTGCAGAACCATGGGATATCGGCGATGGCGGTTATCAGGTTGGTAATTTCCCCGTTGGATGGACCGAATGGAACGGAAAGTACCGCGATACTATGCGCGCTTACTGGAAAGGCGATGAAAGTTTGATCGGTGATATGGCTTACCGCTTAACCGGATCTTCCGATCTTTATGAAAACAGCGGGCGTCGCCCTTACGCCAGCATCAATTTTATTACCTGTCATGACGGATTCACTTTGCAGGATCTGGTCAGCTTCAATGATAAGCACAATGAAGCCAATTTCGAGGACAATCGAGATGGAACAGATCATAATCTGAGCTGGAATTGCGGGGTGGAAGGGTTTTCGGATGATCCGAAAATCCTTACAGTCAGAGCGCAGCAGAAACGCAATATGCTGGCGACTCTTCTATTTTCCCAAGGGGTGCCCATGTTGCTGGCAGGTGATGAAACAGGCAACACCCAGGGCGGCAACAACAACGGCTATTGCCAGGACAGTCCGATGAGTTGGATTGATTGGGATATCAACGAAGAAAACGCCCGACTGTTTGATTTCACCCAAAAAATTATTGCTTTGAGTAAAGCCCATCCCGTTTTTCGCCGCCAACATTTTTTCCAGGGGCGTTCCATCCGCGGCCATGACAAAGACATCATATGGCTGACCCCGGAAGGTGATGAAATGAGCGACGAAACCTGGAACCAAAGCCATTCCCGATGTATCGGGCTGCTACTGGCCGGCGAAGTTCATGGCGAAGTCGATTACCAGGGCCATCCGATCAAGGATGATAATTTCCTGTTGCTGCTCAATGCCCATCACGAAGACCTGGATTTTCACCTGCTCACGCTTGATCCCACCTCATGCTGGCGACCCATCCTGGACACCTATGAAGAAGTTTGTGATGGAGTTCCTGAGATCACGCTTTCCGGCGGAGACACCTATCTATTGCATGCGCGCAGCCTGGCATTATTGCAGCAAATCCAAGCGCAGAGAAATTGACGGCATGTCATGCGATGTTTTTCGCGCGCATTCCATGCCTTTTGGGGCCGAACTGCTGGAAGATGGCCACACCCGCTTCCGTCTATGGGCTCCCGATGTCGCGCAAGTGCAACTGCGCCTCGAAAACAAAGGCGAGCATCTCGCCGCTGGCGCACCAACTATTCCCATGCTGAAGCAGGAGCAGGGATGGTTCGAGCTGATTCATCCCAACGCCGTTCCAGGCAGCCTTTACGGCTATGTTCTCCCGGATGGATTGACCGTACCCGATCCCGCCTCGCGTTATCAGCCCAGGGACATTCATGACTTGAGTGAAGTCATCGACCCGAAAGGCTATACCTGGAAGGATGAAAGCTGGACCGGCAGATCATGGCATGAAGCGGTAATTTATGAACTGCATACCGGAACGTTCAGTCCGGGCGGAGATTTCGCCGGCATCGGCGACTATCTGCCTCATTTGATTGATCTCGGCATTACCGCAATAGAGCTCATGCCGGTCGCCGATTTTCCGGGCACCCGCAACTGGGGTTATGACAGCGCTTATCTCTTTGCTCCCGACAGTATTTATGGCCGCCCGGAAGATCTCAAGGCATTGATCGATACCGCCCATCAACATGGCATCATGGTCATTATGGATGTGGTATACAATCATTTCGGACCGGAAGGCAATTATCTGCATACCTATGCGGAAACCTTCTTCACGGACAAACATCAGACGCCCTGGGGCAAAGCGATCAATTTCGATCAGCCAGGCAGCGAATGGGTGCGTCAGTTCTTTATTCACAATGCCTTATACTGGCTTGAGGAATACCATCTCGATGGCTTGCGATTTGATGCCGTTCATGCAATCAAGGATGATTCCAGGCCACACATCCTCGAGCACATCGCACAGACCGTGCATGAGAAATTCGGAGGGCAGCGCCAAATTCACCTGATCCTTGAAAATGACGCCAATGAATCCCGATATCTGGTCCGGGATCATCATAACCACCCCGCTGCTTATACCGCCCAGTGGAATGATGATATCCATCACGCCTTTCATGTGGTCGCGACCGGTGAAAGCAGCGGTTACTATGCCGACTATAGCAATAACGCTATCATCCGGCTTGGCAGGGCTCTGGCTGAAGGTTTTATCTATCAAGGCGATCCTTCCGCTTATCGTGGCGGTGAAAACCGTGGTGAAATCAGTGCCCACCTTCCACCTCTTGCCTTCATATCCTTTCACCAGAATCATGATCAAATCGGCAACCGCGCTTATGGCGATCGAATCCACAACCTGAGCACCAATCAGAGAATGCAGGCATTAACCGCTATTTTACTGCTCTCGCCCCAGGTGCCACTCCTGTTCATGGGGCAGGAATGGTCCGCCAACGAACCTTTTCTGTTCTTCTGCGATTTTTCCGCAGATCTGAACGCCAGTGTGCGTGAGGGCAGAAGGTGCGAATTTTCCGCATTCCCGGAATTTTCTGATCCCGTCAACCTGAGTAAAATACCGGATCCCTGCGCTGCGCAGACCTTCGAGCGCAGCAAACTCGACTGGTCCGGCCGGGAACAGGCGGGACATCGCGAATGGTTCCACTTTTACCGACATTTGTTGCAAATTCGCCATCACAGCATCGAACCTTTGTTGCCACATCTGGGTTCCGGACACTATGATTACACACCAGACCACGGTCTAGGTGTCTACTGGACGCACAGGGAAGGAAGCAAACTGCACTTATGGGCCAATCTGAGCGATTCCATGCTTTCATTTCCCGAAACCAGCAGCATCCATCCAATTTACCGGTCTACGCATCCAGGCGGCGATGCGCGAAGCGCATCATGGTCCACGCAAGTATGGTTTGAAACGCCCGTTGGTTGAGAAACTGCAAGGTATCACTTGAGATGGTTGCCCGTAATATGAACGAGTACTGCATACCCAGAGCAACCTACCGTCTTCAGTTCAACAAGAATTTCACCTTTGCCCAGGCAAGCGCCATTATTCCCTATCTCTCGGAACTCGGCGTCTCTCATATCTATGCCTCACCTTATCTGAAGGCCAGAGCAGGCAGTACCCATGGCTATGACATCATCGATCACAATGCATTGAATCCCGAGCTCGGAGATATGCAGACTTATGAAACCTTCACCCAATCACTCGATCAAAACCACATGGGGCAAATCCTGGATATTGTGCCCAATCACATGGGCGTTCATGGCGCGGATAACCGTTGGTGGCTGGATGTCCTGGAAAACGGACGCAGTTCCGCCTACGCCGATTTTTTTGATATTGACTGGTCTCCCTTGCACCCAAGGCTGCAAGGGAAAATCCTGCTCCCCATCCTCGGTGATCACTATGGAAAAGTGCTCGAGCGCGGCGAACTGCAATTGCGCTTTGATGTGCAGTCGGCGCAATTCAGCCTGTATTACTATGAGCACAGGTTTCCCGTCGATCCCAGATCCTACGGAATCATCCTGGAGCGCAATCTTTTAACATTGCGCGCGCACGCAGGATTATCCCGGGAAGAAATGATGGAATTCGAAAGCCTGATCGCCGCATTTCATCGCCTGCCTCCATGCACTGAAATCACGCCTGGGCTCATCGAAGAACGCAATAGGGACATGACCGTCAACAAAAAATACCTGGCGAACCTGTGCGCGCACAGCGATTTGATCCGTCAGCATATCGAGCGGCAAACTCAGTTACTCAATGAAACTCATGCCGATTCCATGGGCAGCAATGAGCTGCATGCCCTTCTGGAAAATCAACCCTGGCGACTGGCTTTCTGGCGTGTGGCTGGTGATGAAATTAATTACCGGCGTTTTTTTGATATTAACGATCTGGCAGCCGTGCGCATGGAGCATATTGAAGTATTCGAAACCACCCACCGCCTGATCCTGCAATTGATCGAGTCAGGAAAAATCCATGGGCTACGCATTGATCATCCCGACGGACTGTATGATCCCGAGGGTTATTTCATCCGCCTGAAAGATGCAATTGCCGAGCGGATTTCCAGTCCCGAGCCCTTTTATATACTGGCGGAGAAAATTCTCGCCGATCACGAATCCCTGCCCGAAGAATGGCCCATCTCCGGCACTACCGGCTATGAATTCGGTCGATTGCTCAATGGCTTGTTTATTGATGGTTCCGGTGAAGAAACCCTGGATAGCGCCTACCTGCATTTTATTCGGCAACCGCTCGGCTTTGCGGAACTTTTATATCAGCACAAGAAATTAATCATCAGAACCGTTCTCAGCAGCGAACTGCATGTTCTGGCCAATCAGCTTGACCGATTGACGGAAGCCGATCCTTTCTGCCGCGATTTCACCCTGGCCGCACTGCGCAATACCCTGAGAGAAATTGTCGCCTGCTTCCCGGTTTATCGCACCTATATCAGCCATTCTTCTGTCAGCAAAGATGATCGCCGCCATATTGAATGGGCCGTAGCGCTGGCGAAAAAACGCCAGGCGCGCATTGAAACCTCGGTTTATGATTTTGTGCAGAGCGTATTAACCATGGACTGGGCGGAAGACAATCGTGTCATCAACAAGGCGGAACTGCTCGACTTCATCATGCGTTTTCAGCAATACACCTCCCCTGTCATGGCTAAAGGGCTTGAAGACACCACCGGTTATATTTACAATCGCCTGGTTTCAGCCAATGAGGTCGGCGGTAATCCATCGAAAGCCAGCATCACGGTCAGCGCTTTTCATCATCAGAATCATGACCGCCTGCGCCGCTGGCCCGACAACATGCTGGCTACCACCACCCATGACAGCAAACGCAGCGAAGATGTGCGTGCGCGCATCAATATCATCTCCGAGATGCCCCAACTATGGACGCAAAAAATCGAACAATGGCATCGTTTCAACCGCAGCAGAAAATCCCGGATTGAAACGGGAGAAGCTCCGAATCGCAATCACGAATATCTTTTTTACCAAACGCTGCTGGGGAGTTGGCCTTTCACTCCAGTCGATGATCCGGGCTGGAACGATTATTGTCACAGAATCGAGGGCTACATGCTCAAGGCCGCCCGTGAAGGCAAAACTGAAACCTCATGGATCACTCCCGATCTTGAATATGAGCAGGCGCTCAAGCATTTTGTGAACGCAGTTCTCGATCGGTCCACCCAGAATCCCTTCCTGAGCGATTTCGACGAATTTCAGCGTCCCATCGCATACCTCGGTATGTTTAACAGCCTGGCTCAAATTACATTAAAATACACATCTCCCGGGGTTCCGGATATCTACCAGGGCAACGAAACATGGGATTTCAGCCTGGTCGATCCGGATAATCGCCACCCTGTGAATTATACCCAAGTGATCAAAATGCTCAGAGACATTACACTGCAACCTGAGCCGAATCCGCAACGATACGCCTGGCTTATGGGTCACATGGAAAGTGGTTGCATCAAATTCGAGCAAACCTGGCATCTGCTGCAATGGCGCCGGAATCATTCCGATCTTTTTCGCCACGGATCCTATATTGCTATCGAAGCTCAGGGAAAATATTCGGAACACGTTTGCGCATACCTGAGAAAACACGGTGACCATATACTGCTGATAGCAGTGCCTCGACTGATTTATCAGCTTACTGAAGCCGGCTCCATGCCCCCGATGGGTGAGATTTGGGAAGACACCCGAATCCAGATTCCTGTTACCCTGTCGAGCGCAGGCTTCTCCCATCTGCTGACCGGAGAGCGTTTTCAAACTACGAACGATCAATGGCTCTCACTGCACGAAGCCACCCGTTCCAGTCCTTTCATCATCATGCATGGAACCATTCTCGAAGTGGACTAACAGACCCTATGAAAACCCTTCGCCAACATCGCATCAATTTCCCCGGAGACTGGAATCTATGGTTGCTGATCAATCTGACGATGTTTTCCGGCATAGCAGCATGGCTCTACCACGGCTTTTCTGCCGTTGAAACAGCTTTGATGCAAGGCTTGAGTTTATGCCTGCGCATCCTTCCGCTGGTTTTCTTTGGCATTGTGATCAGTGCTTACCTCCAGGTACTATTGCACCAGCAACAATGGCGGCACATGCGTGATATTACAGGATCAAGACGCTATTTTCTTGCCATCACGGCAGGCATACTCACGCCAGGAGGTCCTTTTGCCGCCGTACCCGTCATCGCAAGTCTGTTGAGCGCCGGCGTACAATTTGAGATATGTGTCACCTATTTCAGCGCTTGGTCGCTTCTGGGCATTCACCGGATGATCGTATGGGAAAGCGGAATTCTTGGATGGTCTTTCAGTATCTCGAGATTTTTGATCTGCCTGCCTCTTCCTTTGATAGCGGGATGGTGGGCACAGCGTTTGAATAAGGAATTCTTGCATTGAACCCGAAAACACCATGGAAAATTCTCTGGATTCCTGCGCTGATCGTCATTCTCGATCAGTTCAGCAAATTCTGGGTCATTCAGGCATTAGCGCTTTATGAATGGCGTCCCGTGATCCCCTGTGTGGGGTTAACCCACCTGCGCAACCGGGGCGCGGCGTTCAGCTTCCTCAGCCAGGCTTCCGGGTGGCAAAATGCATTCTTGATTGCCTTTGCTGTTTTCGCCTCGATTTTACTGCTTTACTGGCTATTCCACATACCGATGAGCCGGAAGGCGGAAAGAACGGCAGTGGCATTAATACTCGGCGGCGCTATGGGAAACCTTCTGGATCGCATCATTCATGGCGCCGTGGTAGACTTCATAGATATCTATTTTCGCCAATGGCACTGGCCGGCATTTAATGGTGCCGACAGCGCCATCGCCATAGGAACCATGGTCATGGTATGGGTCTTGTTTTTATCCGGGGAACGCCATTTGCCCCAAACCAGCCCAGATGACCCTGATTCGTAACAAAACCATTAATCCATCAGGAGTGAAAATGGAGATCCTGCTCGCCAATCCAAGAGGATTCTGTGCTGGAGTTGATCGGGCTATCGAAATTGTCGAACGCGCCCTTGCCCTGTTCGATCCTCCCATCTACGTCAGGCATGAAGTCGTTCATAACCGCCGGGTTGTGGATGACTTGAAACGCAAAGGAGCCATATTTGTTGAAGAAATAGACGAGGTTCCACCAGGTTCCATTGTCATTTTCAGCGCCCATGGTGTGGCCCAGGATGTCCGGCGCAAGGCATCGCAGCAGAAATTGCGCATATTCGATGCTACCTGTCCCCTGGTCACCAAGGTTCATATGGAAGTGGCGCGTTACGCCCGGCAAGGTTATGGGGTCATCATGATCGGGCATCGAGGCCATCCGGAGGTGGAAGGCACGATGGGGCAATACATCACGGAAAACGATCATGGTGGAGAAATCCACCTGGTGGAAACGCCTGAAGATGCGGAACAGGTGAGTACGCGTTGCGAACGCATAGCCTATGTGACCCAGACCACGCTTTCGGTCACCGACACCGAAACCATTATCTCCATTTTGAAACGCAGAATCCCTCCTATTGAGGGCCCGAAAAAGAACGATATTTGCTACGCGACCCAGAATCGACAGGATGCTGTTCGTGCGTTGGCGGAAAAAGTGGACGTCGTGCTTGTCGTTGGATCCTTCAACAGTTCAAACTCTAATCGGTTGCGCGAAATCGCCGGTGCTTGCGGCGCAAAAGCCTATATGGCGGACAATCCTGCGGATCTGCAATGGGCGTGGTTTATCGACGCCAATCGTGTGGGAATAACAGCCGGCGCTTCCGCCCCGGAAACCTTGGTCCAATCCATGGTCAAGCGCCTTGAGGAATGGGGCTGTGATAAAATCACCGAATCAGAGGGACGCATCGAAACCGTTCATTTCCCCTTACCCCAGATTTTACGCCGCACTCAGCACGTAAAAACCGGAACCCTGGAGTCATCAACTTCCCGAACCCATGAAAATCCTTCATCCATATCATCTTCATAGCTTGCGGGGAGGCTGGTTTCTTTAATACAATGCCTTGAAATCCAAAAACTTCCAACCTTCATTGGGAATCAATCCCGGGGACATGTTATGGGTGTGATCTTTCTCGATCGTGATGGCGTCATCAATCACAATGTCGACGGTTATGTCACATCCCCCGCCCAATGGATGCCTCTACCCGGAAGCATTGCAGCCATGGGGCGATTGAATCAGGCCGGGTATCGGCTGGCGATCATTACCAATCAGGCAGGCATCGGCAAAGGCATCATGACCATCAAGCAACTTGAGGATATCCACCAACATATGCTTGGGATACTCAAAACACATCACATCAGAATTGAGCAGATCTACTATTGCCCGCACGCACCCGATCAAGAATGTTTTTGCCGTAAACCTTCGCCCGGCATGTTGCTGAAAGCCGCTGAAGATTTGAAGGTCCCCCTCAAGGAAGTATGGATGGTGGGCGACGCCGCCCGCGACGTGCGCGCAGCCAGGGCCGCAGGCGCGCGCCCTGCTCTGGTGCTAACCGGGCATGGACATGAGACACTCAATGAATTAAAAACCAGCTCCGAATCCTCCAGGTTGGGCGTATACAGAAATTTGCTGGATTTCGCTGATGCCTGCATAGATAAGCGGTTAATTCAATGAGGTTTTTCAATCTATTCCCTTGTTGGATAACCACTATTTACCCATAGTATCAATACACCCATTTCCTTATTGGTGGAGGTTAACAATGGCAGATCTGGACCCTTTGATTAATCAATGGTATCT
>DEIQ01000056.1 GCA_002352565.1 Proteobacteria bacterium UBA2770
GATCCATGGTGCGTGGCTTGATGATGAAGGCAGTATGCTGTTGCAATTGGAGCGCGGGAGTGCCTTGCTTAATGACCAGGACCTGATAACCATACTGACTCGTATGGTGAATCAACATGATCAACCCTTAACCGAAGAAGATCTATCCGGGTTTCTGACCCAAAAACGCAGTTCCGAATCAGCCTTGATTTTTCTGCGCTATGGTCGACAGAAAATGTCCGTCGGATGGGTAGAATCGAAACGGGTTTGTGAACGTTTCAGCTTTGTACAAAAACCGCAGTCACCGGAGTGACCGCACTCTTGCAATGCGCAAAAGGGTCTTACTTTCCCGCTTTTGGACATCGTGAAGGACAGGAGTTAAAGCTCACTACTACGCTTAGGGAACCTCTGATCAAGTTTGGACGAAGCTCAGGTGCGATTTCCCATGTTCAGATTCTCGGGTTAAATTGCATGGGTTAGCAGGGCTATTGCGCAGACTGTCAACGATGAAGCTGGGTATAAGGGACGCAAGGACCGAGTTTATAACTTGATCAGAGGTTCCTTGGTTTCAGCACAGACATGGCTGGGGCATGCTGTTCAGGCGTTACGATATGGGGATGAATCAACCATAAAATACCCAATCATGCAGTCACATGCTTTAACCATGCCACATCAATTCATACCCGTATGTCAATGGCACAGGAGTTGCTTGATTAATTGATAAATGCTTTTATCGGATGCGTAATACTTACGCGTCCATCCGCCCCACATGTTGTGCATAAACAGGAGTATCCTACCAGGGTGGACGTCCGGTTTTAATTTGATCTGAATTTATCCTTAATAAACCCGAGCATTCTCTCCAGGGAACGGGGAGCGCAAGGAGACTTGAATGGAAACAGAGCAAAAAACCACCGATTTTGGTCAGTTTATTAACTCGCTGGAACAGTATTCCAAAGAGCATCGCGCCTCCCATTGGAAAGGTTCGCTGAGAGAATTTCTGAGCGATATACTACCCAAAAAAGCGCCCTTGATCGCGCGTGAGAGTCATCAATATATATGGGATATGCTTTCCTGGAAGGATGCCCATGCCCAGACGAAATCCAGTGTCCCAGGACTGGGGCTTTTCCATGATGAATTATATGGGATCGATAGTGCTCTGACCCGCGTGGTGGAGTATTTCAAAGCAGCCAGCGTCGGTTCTGAAGTCGGTCGCCGTCTTCTCCTGATGCTTGGTCCACCCTCGGGCGGAAAATCCACCCTGGTCATTCTGCTCAAAAGAGGTCTGGAAGAATACAGCCATACCGACGAAGGCGCTTTGTATGCCATTGCCGGCTGTCCAGTCCACGAAACCCCCTTGCATCTTATACCTCATACCATGAGGGCGAATTTCCGTGATACCTACGGCGTGGATATCAAAGGCGAAATGTGCCCATACTGCCGTACGCGTCTTGAAGAAGAATTTAATGACGATTTCATGCAATTTCCGGTAGAACGAATATTTATTTCTGAAGCGGGTCGGGTCGGTGTAGGCACTTATGCGCCTCACGACCCCACTACCGCAGATATTGCTGATCTGGTAGGTTCGGTGGATTTGTCCAAGGTCGCCGACTATGGCGATGAAGGCGATCCACGCGCCTGGTCATGGTCTGGTGCGGTTTATGCATCCAGCCGAGGCGTACTGGAAATGATCGAAATTCTCAAGGTTAAAAGAGAATTCCTCTATCTGCTGTTGACGCTAACCCAAGAGAAGAGCGTCAAGGTATCGCGTTTCCCGCTGATCTATCTTGATGAAACCATATTGGCGCATACCAATCTGGCTGAATTCCGCAAGTTTCTGCAGGAAAAGGAAAATGAGGCGTTGTTCGACCGCATGGTCATCGTTCAGGTTCCTTACACCCTGTCCTATATGGAAGAATCGAGGATATACGACAAACTGATCGCCAACGCCAAGGCTTTCAGAAACGTTCATCTGGATCCCCACGTGCTTAAAGTCGCCGCAGTTTTTGCGATTTTAACCCGTATTTCCCCCTCGGAAATGAAAGGATTGGATCTGATGCAGAAGATCCGCCTGTATGCGGGCGAAGACGTCAATGGGGTCTCCGCGATGGAGATGGAGCGGATACATAAAGAACATTCCGAGGAAGGACTGTATGGGATCAGCCCCCGTTTTATCGTTAATACCCTGTCCAACGCTATTATACGCAGCGAAGCGAGCAGCCTGACCAGCATGGAAGTATTGCTCGCCCTGAAAGATTCCGTGGAATCGGACGCACGCATCGATGCCAAGGAAAAACGAGCCTGGGTAGACTTTCTGGTCACCGCACGCAAGGATTTTTATAACCGATGGGTGAAAGAGGATGTTCATAAGGCACTATTTGCCTCGTTCGAATCCGAAGCCCAGTCTCTGCTGGAGAAATACCTTGATGAGGTGGAAGCGTCGCTCGATAACCGCGAAGTAGAAGACCCCATGACAGGAGAACACCGTCAGGCCGATGAGCGTTTCCTGCGCTCAGTGGAGGAAAAGATCCGCATTTCGGATTCAGGAAAAACCACTTTCCGGCAGGAAGTCATCCGTAAAGCCATGGTTGCCTTCAAACGAGGCGAACATTTCACGCTCGACTCTCACGCGCGATTGCACGAAGCCATTGAACAGTATCTGTTTGAGGAACGCCGTGATGTTTTGCGGCTGGTCAGTTCAATCTCGCGCCCTGATGACGACACCCAGCATAAAATCTCCGCAGTTCAGCAGCGCCTTGTTCAGGAATACGGTTATGATGAACACAGCGCCAAGGAGGCCTTGAATTATGTCACCACCCTGTTATCACAGGAATAAGATAAGCAGTTGACTCTCCAGGTGAGGATGCATGTATGAATATTTCCTACAGCAGTTATGACGAAACTCACTGGTACGATCTTTTCTCACGAGGAGGGCGGGACTGGCTGCGACACAATCAGAAAGTGAGTGATGCGGTGCGCGAACAGCTCCCGGGACTCCTGGCCAGAGCGGAAGTACTTGGCGATACTCAAAACAGAACTGTGCGCGTACCGATACGCACGCTTGAACATTATCGTTTTCGCCTCAACCAGCGCCAAAATCAGCAGAGCGTGGGTCAGGGCAAAGTTCAACCAGGAGATGTATTTCGCTCCGGAAAACAGCAACAGGAAAAAAGAACAGGAAGTGGTGAAGATGAGGGCGGCGTTGAGTTCATCGTCGAGTTAAAAGTCGATGAAATAGTTGACTGGCTATGGGAAGAATTACGTTTGCCGAATCTCCAGCCGAAAAAATCCACCACACTTAAAGAAGAGGAATGGTTGCGCGAGGGGTGGGATCGGCGTGGTAGCCGCTCAAGGCTCGATCGGCGCCGCACCATGAAAGAAGCGCTTAAAAGACGCACCATTCAACCGGGTCCGCCATTCACCAATGAAGATCTTCGTTTCCGGCAGATCAAGCGCCGCCCACAACCCTCAAGCCGTGCAGCGGTCATTTTCGGACTTGACGCCTCTTCAAGTATGGAAGAACGAGAACGGGTACTTGCCAAATCTTTCTTTTTCTGGGCATTGCAGGGTATCAGGAAACAGTATCAATACCTCGATACCCTGTTCATTGCACATACCATAGAAGCTTGGGAATTTAACGAGGAAGAATTTTTCCAGGTCAGCGCTCAGGGCGGCACCGTGGCCTCCACTTGTTTCTCACACGCTCTCAAAGCAGTGAATGAAAGATTCGATCCCGCTCTGTATAATCTGTACTTCTTTTATGCTTCGGATGGCGAAAACTTTTCCGATGACAGGGAAACTGCTATCGAAACTTTATCATTACTCGCGCCTATGATGAATTTCATGGGTTATGTGGAGGCATGTCCGCGTAGCGCTTCAGCCGGATTTGGCGAAACGGGGCGCATTTTCGATCACGTCATCAATCAGGGAGCCATGGCCGGAAAATACCCGTTACACACCCAGAATGATATCTGGGAAGCCATTCGGGCTTTTTTTACGCATAAGGCGATTCACGAATCTCCGGCTCAAGTATAGCTATATGGATTCTATGCTGGCGCCCATACCTAAGGAGGCTCTGAACAAGTCATGAACTTGGTTTTTGCGCTCCTTATGCCCAGCTTCATTGTTGACAATCTGCGCAATAGCCCTGCTAACCCATGCAATTTGCGCCTCGAATCTGAACATAAGGAATCACACCTGAGCTTCGTCCAGACTTGTTCAGAGTTTCCCTAATGCCCAGCAATGGGATGGAGGACAATGTTCATGATTAAAGCCCAAGACTATCTGCGTGATATTGAAATGCTGGCCGCCGATTTCGGGTTAACGTATTATCCCGTCCAATTTGAAGAGGTGCCCCCCAATTTCATGACCGAAGTCGCGGTTTACGGTCTTCCGGTACGCATGCCTCACTGGTCCTTTGGCGTACGCTATATTTACCATGCCATCCAGCACCGTATGGGTGGATCTCATATATTTGAAGTGGTGTTTCCTGGCAATCCTGGTCATGCCTATCTCGCCAATACCAACAGTCCTGTGGAAAATATTCTGATAGCCGCTCATGTGCTGGGCCACGCTGATTTTTCGCGCAACAATCAACTGTTTCAAAAAGTGCACGATCAGGTTGGAGCCCATATCGTAGAACAGGCGGCTGCTCATGCCTTCCGCATTCGTGAAGCTATTGAGCGTTTTGGACAACTGCGGGTGGAACGCGTTCTTGATGCGGCGCTTTCTCTTGAGCAATATATTGATGTGGACAAACCTCTATCCCGTCCTTTGTATCAACAGGAATCCCGGAACCATCAGACAAGTAAAACGCACCATGGATCGGAGCAGAACAGTTTCAAAAACCGTTTCGATGCATTGCCTGGTGGAAACCAGGCGGTAATAACACGCACAGAAGCGCAACCCGCCGCTGCGCTACCGCCCTACCCAGAACATGATCTGCTGTGGTTTCTCGCCCATTACGCGCCCAATATGGAAGACTGGGAACGTGATATCTTTTTGGCGGTACGGGAGGAATCCTATTATTTCCACCCCGTATTCAGTTGTCAGATCATGAATGAAGGATGGGCTTCCTACTGGCACGCCCGCCTGCTGCGTGAAGCCGATTTCCTGTCCAGCGACCATTTCGTCGAAGCCATGAAAACCCACTCGGATGTGGTACGCCCCTATGCCGATGAAAACCATGTGGCACTGAGCATTAATCCTTATCACCTCGGTTATCGCATGTGGGAGCATATCCATGAAAATTACGGTATGCAGACTGCACGGCAGATGATGGAAACGGAAGATGATTTCAGTTTTATACGCAATTATCTTGATGATTCGCTGGCGCGCGAGCTCAACCTTTTTCACTACGAAGAACGTCGCAACGGCGAAATATGTATCAACAACAGCGATCTTCCTTCACTGCATGACGCGTTGCTCAAGGATAAATACAATTTTGGTGCGCCGCATATTGCCATCAGCGAAATATGCTCTGATGGAACTCTGGTATTGCGCCATGAGCATCATATTGATGGACGCGGCCTTGATCTACAAGTTGCGAAAAAAGTTCTGGAATACATCCAGAGTATTTGGCGCCGCCCGGTCAAGCTGTTGACCATTGATGGCAGAGGCAACGAGGAAGCCATCAGCGTCGGATGAGTCTCTTATGCCACTATGGAACCTCTGAACAAGTCATGAACTCGGTTCTTGAGTCCATACTGGCCCAGAGGTTTTGTTGATAATCTTCGCAATAGCCCTGCTAACCTGTGCAATTTATGCCTCGAATCTGAACATAATGAACTACAATCACCTTCGTCCAGACTTGATCAGAGGTTCCCTGTCGGGATTGAAAAATGCCATTGTTTGTCCACACAACCCGGACTTTCCGGAAGTTTTATAAAGGCAGGTCTTGATGAATTTAACTCTGAACAAAAAAATCGTAGCGGTTCCAGAAGTGCGTGAACTGGAGTTGATCCGGCGCATGTTGTCCGATCGTGGCGCCGAGGTTCTGGCATGCCCATTGGTCAACATTATCGATCACCCTGATCAACTGTCGGTCAAACAATGGTTGCAAACATTCATCAGTGGCCAGATGGATGATCTCGTTCTTTTCACCGGGGAAGGAGTACGCCGATTGATGGCTGCGGCCGAGCGTGATGGAGTGCGTGAAAACGTGCTCCGCGCCTTTGACCGAGTGCGCAAAATAACCCGGGGACCCAAGCCGGTGAGAGCATTGCGCGAAATTGGAATGAAGGCAAATATCGAGGCTTCGCACCCGACCACCCAGGGATTGATCGATACTCTGAAAAATTTCGATTTGTTTCAGCGGTGCATTGGAGTTCAACGTTATGGCGATGTCCCCAACCTCCCGTTCATCGAATTTCTTGAGCAAAAGGGGGCAAGGGTTTTCCCGGTATCACCCTATGCATACGCCGATGCCGCTCAGACGAAAGAGGTGGAGCAACTGATTGAAACGTTGATCGGTGGCACCATTGATGTGCTGGCATTGACCAGCGCCGCTCAGTGGCAACGATTGATCGACGTTTCCAGGGCTATGGACCGCCTCAATCATTTAAGAAACGCGCATCAAAAGAATGCTTTCTTTATCGCCGCCGTCGGTCCTGTCGTTGCCGAACAGGTGCGAAAGGACAACTTCGAACCGGATGCTATGCCGGAGCCATCTTTTTCTATGAAACCCCTGGTGCGTGAAATCGAGCGTTTATGCCATTGCGAAAACAAAAGCTCATAACCAACTTGAGAAACAACCCACAAGCCGCCCATAGCATTGATGCTTGCACGCGTTGCGCATCAAATTTTTGAAATATTTGACTGGTGCGACAACCAGAGTATAGCGTATGGATCGACCGCAATATCCAGGAAATCGTTGCGGTAAGTTTCTTGAC
>DEIQ01000031.1 GCA_002352565.1 Proteobacteria bacterium UBA2770
CCCGCGGCAGATCTGGTTAAAGTGATGGACGCCAGCGACAAACATCGCTCTCTGCTCACAAAACTGAAGCCCCATGATGTTTTGTATATCAAACGCGATAAGGAGAATCAACTCGTCGGCCTGTATATCGATCAGGACAAGGATCACAGTCTTTGGATCGAAAATCATGCTGGTGACTTCCAGGCCAATTTCCTGGTGCATGAGAACGAAGTTCACAGAGCTGCCGCCAGCGGTGTCGTCGATCAGTCCTTGTATGTGGCAGCCAGAAAAGAGGGCTTAAGTAATGAACTGATCGCTCAGCTCGAATACATCTTTGCCTGGGACGTGGATTTTTCCCATGAACTACGATCTGGCGATCATTTTTCCGTGATCTACGAACAAATTTATCGCAACGGAAAATGGTTCGATCATGGCAATATTCTGGCAGCCCAGCTACAGGCCAGAGGAAAGGAGTTTCGTGCGGTGCGCTTCGAATATGGGAATCACCAAGGGTATTATACCCCCGAAGGGAAAAACATGCATCGCAGTTTCACTCGCAAACCGGTGAAATATCACCGCATCAGCGGAACGTTCGGCCCTCGAATGCATCCCATTCTTCACCGCATGCGCCAGCATAATGGCGTGGATTTTGCCGCTCCGATGGGAACGCCCGTCAAGGCAACCAGCGATGGAATTGTGACGACAAAAGCTTATCATCGAGGGGGCTATGGCAGGGTGATCAAGCTGCAGCATGGCGATCGATACACGACGGTTTATGCGCACCTGAGCAAGTTTGCCCACTCACTGAAACGCAACGACCGGGTCAAACAGGGTCAGATCATCGGTTATGTGGGCAGCACTGGATTATCCACCGGTCCCCATCTGCACTATGAATTCCGCGTCGATGGCGCCCCTCACGATCCCTTAACAGTTCAATTGCCGCGCGGCAGCAGCATTCCGGTGAAATACCGGGCAGATTTCAAGCAACAATCAGGTTATCTTATGGCTTCGATCGACGCTTATACGCAGACCCGTTTTGCTGCTCTCGAGAAAAATTCACACATCGATCGTGGATCATAAACTCAAGCTTGAGCGACAATATTATATCGGTTTGATGTCGGGCAGCAGTCTTGACGGTATTGATGCCGTACTTGCCCGCTGGTATGGTGAGAAAATCCATATACTGGCAACTCATTTTCAGTCGTATCCTGACATATTACGCCTTAAACTGCGCCATTTGGTGGAAGGCTCCGGTAGCGAAGACCCCTTGCACCAATTCGGTCAAACCCATTCTCTGCTCGGTCATCATTATGCCAAAGCGGTTCTTCAACTGCTTGCTCAAACGCAGGTTATACCTGCACAGGTTGCCGCCATCGGCTGCCACGGGCAAACCCTGCGCCATTGCCCCGGCGGCGAATCCGCCTATTCTCTTCAGGCAGGCGATCCTCATATCGTCGCACGCCTGACGGGCATTACCACCGTCAGTCATTTCCGCCAGGCTGATATGATAGCCGGCGGTCAAGGCGCTCCGCTAGCGCCGGTTTTTCATGCTGCCACCTTATCCGAACCCGGGCGTAATACGGCGGTGATCAACATCGGCGGCATTGCCAACATAAGCATCATCGACCAGCATGGCAATGTCATTTACGGTTATGACACAGGACCAGGCAACGCCCTGATGAACGATTGGTCTCAATCTCACTTGAACCAGCCCTATGATGATGGAGGAACCTGGGCCAGTCAGCACCACCCAAGCCCGGTTTTGCTTGATAAGTTGCTGAGCGATGTATTTATCCAAAAAAAACCACCCAAGAGCAGCGGACGCGACTATTTCCATTTATCCTGGCTGCAAAAGCATATACATAATTTATCGCTGAGCCCCGGTGACATACAGGCCAGCTTGTGTGAATTCACGGCCCGAACCATTGCCGATGCCATAGGCAATCATACGCCAGAGCAGGCTCGCGTCATCATTTGCGGTGGTGGCTGGCATAATCATTTTCTGGTTAAGAGAATTCGGGCTTTATGTGCACCCCGCGAAGTACAATCCACTGAATCTCTGGGAATAGATCCCGATTTTGTTGAAGCGGCAGCTTTCGCCTGGTTGGCGCGTTGTTGCATACATCAACAGCCTTTGTGGCTGAAATCGGTGACAGGCGCAGCTTTACCAAGTATTCTGGGGAGTATTACACCAGCTCCACCCACGCTGTTCGACTATTCTCATCCAGGAGTTATGCGCCATGAATGAGCTTCTTCCGCAACGATCTGCAGAAACCACCCACACATCACCGCAACCTTCCAAGGAAGAAAATACCTGGGCAATTATCCTGCATCTATCTGTTTTTTCCTTCTATTGCTTTCCTATACTAGGATTGGTCGCGCCTTTGACCATCTGGCTGATCAAACGCGATGAATCCGCATACCTTGATGCCCACGGAAAAATACTTCTCAACTGGATGCTGAGCATGGTGATTTATTTCGCGGCCTGCATCATTTTATGCCTCATTTTGATCGGGTTTGTGCTGCTGCTTGCATGGTTCGTCATCATTATTGTTTTCCCGATCATTGCCGCGATCAAGGCTTCGAATGGAGAGACATGGCCATACCCCATGAGTTTTCGATTCATTAGCTAATTTGTCTGATCATTTTACTGAGCGCATCCCAATCTGTTTGGGGCATGGCCCATGGATAGATATCTCGGCTGTGTCGATAGCGCCATGACAGGGAGCCTCTGAACAAGTCATGAAGTTGACAATCTACGCAATAGCCCTGCTAACCTGCGCAATTTATCCCGAGAATCTGAACATAATGAAATCCCACCTGAGCTTCGTCCAGACTTGGACAGAGGCTCCCTAGAAGCTCTGTTGCAAACCGATATACCACAAACGCCCGGTGGCATCGTGCACGCTCCAATCATATCCCTGATCGAAATCCTGGTCGGCGCTGAATGGTGGATCCTTATCAAACATATTGTCCACACCGATATTGAAGACGGTATTGGTTCGCCCCAACCGGTACTGAACCTGAGCATCAAAGGTGGTAAATGAAGCTACGCTCCGGCTGACGTATTCCACATCGTCAAATTCATCCACGTAACGGGCGATCAGGCTCGCACCCCAGACACCTTTATCCCACATCAAAGCAGCGCTGCCTTTCCATTCGGGCCTGCTGCCGCCAAGGGGGGTTCTTTTTCCCAGCATATCCTCATACGGGTCGCCATCCTGTACCTGCATTTCATATTCCAGTACGCGAGTGAGATTCACCTGAACCCTCCATTGCCCCCATGATTCCAGGGGCAGACGATATGAACCGCTCAGATCAATGCCCTGGGTTTTCTCTCCGCCCGAATTAAAGTAAAAGTCATAGACCGTATCAATTTGCCCGGGAATACCCAGCTTCACATCTTCGAAAGAAGGTGCATAACGCTTGACAAAATTCGGATCGGTGCCGAATTCATCGAGAATACCTTGCGAATCACTGGTAATGGAATCAGTGATTGCATAATTCCAGTAATCAAACGCCAAGGTCAGATCATCAAGCGGCTGCCAGAAAAGCCCGATAGTGAACGCCTCTGATTCTTCGGGCTGAATATCGGGATTGCCACCTGATACGATATCGTATTGGGTGGCGCCGCAGTCTTCATCCGCGCCGGTGACATCGCAACGAGCGCCATCTCTGAGCGTATCATAAGCGAGCGATTGGCCCAGGTAAGCTTCTGACAGGGACGGAGCGCGGAATGATTCACTATAGGTAGCGCGCAGCATCACCGATGGAATCGGTTGAAACCGCAACCCGACCTTGGGGCTGGCGGTATCGCCAAAATCACTGTAATCCTCGGCGCGCACTGCCAGTTGCAACTCAAGGGTGGAGTGCACAGGCACTGAAACTTCAGCATAACCAGCGAGCATATCGCGCGATCCTGAAGACCTGGAGCCTCCTGAACCCACAATCAGGTTTTGCTCGGACAGACTGTCGGGGCGATCCTCAAGCGTTTCCTTGCGATATTCACCGCCCAACGCCAGACCCACCGGGCCGGTCGGTAAATTGAACAGCGTGCCGGAAATGACCCCATCGCCGCCGTAGATCTCAGACTCGGCTTCCCGCGATGTACGCGCTGAAAACCCATTCAGAACGCCAGCATCATTGGTGGCGCCACCAAACGGATTAAATGCAGCGCTGATCAAGGCATCGCTAAATTGATCCTGAAAAATATACCCGCCCACACCTTTATCCGTGGTATGGCTGCGACCAAACAGATAAGCCACTTCCCAGTCCCAGCCCAAACCGGTATTGATAAAACCGCTAAAACCGAAAACCGTACGCAGCAAATCGGTTTCAATCTCGGAACGGCGAGCGCCTGCTTCCGTGGTGCGATACGCCAGTGCCGCATCCTGACCAAAAGGGTTGGCGGGGTGATCCGACGGCACAAGCGGACGATAGGTTATGGGTGTGGGCGCCATTTGCTGACTGGTTTCCACATGGCGCGCCACCACATCGGCAAAAGCATGCACCGATGGCGTAATTTCCCGCTTCCAGCTAATAACGCCGCCCATACGCTCGGTTTCCGGAATCAAGGTAGAGTAGGGATTAAAATTAAAAGCACAGGTCTGCCCGGAACCGGTGGAACGAATGCTTTGCGGCGGACAGGCCGGATCAACCACCTGGGTATCAAACGAGCCATCTGCGTCACTATCGAGAAAAAAGGAGCCGGGGTTGCCATAGCTGCTTCTTATGTCAAAACCGCCCCGAGGCCGCTGATCGGCACTTCTGCTGTAAGAGCGTTCCTTCGACATCAGGCTGGAGCGATAAAAATAATCAACCACAAACATCAGGGAACTTTTTTCATTCACCGAACCCGATGCCAGACTGAAGGATCGATCAAACAGGCCATCGGCGCCGCCATAGCGACCGCTAAACTCTGCGCCGGAATAATCGCTTCTGAGAATAATATTGACCACACCGGCAACGGCATCCGCGCCATAAATAGCCGAAGCCCCGTCTTTGAGCACTTCAACCCGTTCCACTGCCGCAAGAGGAATGCTGTTCAGATCGACAAAGGCTACGGTAATGTTCTGGGAAAAACCGTAATTAGGGAAACGACGCCCATTGACCAGTACCAGCGTTCTATTCTGACCCAGTCCCCGAAGTGAAACCCCCGCAGCGCCTGGCGCGAAACTGTTGGTAAAGGTTTCGGAATAAGACCCTGCCCCATTCTGAGGCAGTTTGCGCAACAAATCGCTCAGGTTGGTGACACCGGCGCGCTCGATCATTTCACGGTCGATGCTGATGACCGACTGCGCCTCTTCCACATTTACCTGCTTGATTCTGGATCCGGTCACTTCCACCCGCTGGAGTTCCACGGTGTCTGTGACTTCTGTTTTATCGCTATCCTGCGCATGCAGATGCATAGCCCATAGACCTAAGCTGGACAGAAAAATCCCTCGTGCATAGCTTTTCTTTGAGACCATCCCCAAACCCCCGAAAAATCTGATTTATGCTGCAATACAATCTACATTGCTCAAAACGACAAGCATGAAATATACCATCATATTTGCACGAACCACCCTGCTGATGGCTTTCAGGTTCCATCGATAGAAGCACCAACGGGGTTGGGGAACCGATTACAACGCAGTAAAGTTAAAGCTTCGGTTAGGGATTGATGGATCTCGAAGTTGAATCAAGCGCCGAAC